>CAZKAC010000033.1:0-44635 GCA_964550725.1 uncultured archaeon | reverse complement strand
TAATAAAAATATTTTTTTAGAATAAGTAAATAGGTTTTTTAATAATGGTATTTTATTGTTATAAGGCTTTGTTCATAAACTCTGAAACTTAGGCTTGTGTACATAAATTCATTTTTTTTAAAACAAATGTTTTTATAGTATTTTAGCATTAAAATAATATAAATTGGAGGCTTTAAGCATGAAGAAAATAATTATTGTTTTGCTAATTTGCTTTGTTGCAATTGGTTTAATGTTTGGTTGCACAGAAACAACAAACACTGATAACACAAATAATGGTTCAGGAAATGTTGTAACACAACCAGACAACACAAATAATACAAATAATGGAGCAGGAACTGGAGACGAAACACCAATGCCACCAGCACTGCCAGAATAAAGGAGGAATGAAAAATGAAGAAAATATTAATGATTTTAGGATTAGTTTTATTAGTAAGTTCAGTTGTTTTTGCAAATTATGATTCAACAACAGGAACTTATGAAATAAACTTAAAAGAAGGTTGGAATTTAGTTCCTATTGGAACAGGCACCCCACCAACTATTGCAAATGAACTTTCAGACTCTGAAAGAAGTGAATGTTATTATTTAAATAATAATACTGGGTGGCACCAAAAATATCCACAACAATATTTTTATGATGCAAGTCAAAAAAAATATATTGGTTCACCCTCATTAACAATAGTGGCAGATAGTCAAAATTCAGTTAATGGTTTAATTACTGGTGCAGCATGGGTTCATTCAAATGGAAATTGTAAAACTTGGACTACTGCTGGTAAAAAAAATACTTTGCCCTCAATTGAAACAAATCAAAAATATGCAAAACTTATTCAAGGGTGGAACTTTTTAGCAATTAATCCATATATGTTAGGAGTAAAAAATAATTATTTGTTTTCTAATTGTTCTTTAACCGGATTCAATTTTTGGGATTCAGAAAATCAAAAATGGTTTTACCCAAGTAGTTCCCAAGAAGCACAATATCGAAAAAATCTTGAAAATGAATTTAGAGAAGAAGATATTGGAATTGTAATGGTTGTTAAAGTAGCAAACGATTGTTACTTAAATTATGGTTCAACAGCAACTGGCCCACCATCATTACCTAATTAATTAAACTAAATTGGTAGCCAAAATCTACCAATCTTTTCTTTTTTTCGTTGGTTGCCAAAAGATTCGGTTGCTACTTTTGTATGCTGTGAGTGTTCCTTGTTTTTTCATTTGGTTTAAATATTTTTTTGCTGTTGGCCATGCCATATTTGTTTTTGTTGCTATTCTTTTGGTTGATAGTGGTCGTCTTTGTGCTTGTAAAAGCTTTCTAATAGTTGATTTGTAATCGTTATTACTCATTTTTTTCTCACATATTCAATTGTTAATTCTGATTCTTCTGTCGGCATTGGTTTTTCTGCTATTTTTATGTGGAATTTTATTTGGTCGCCTTTTTTCATTTTTTTTATTTCGGCTATTACTTTTGGTATTCTTATTAGAAATTGTTTTCCATCATGAGATAGTGTTGCGTTTTCTTCTTCTTGATTGAACTTTTCTTCGGATACACTATTAAGTATTTCTCTTTGATTCATACGATTAACTCCTTTATTAGTTATTTTATAGTACGAACTTATATTTATAGTTAAGTGAAAAGCGTACGAATAAAGTGAAGCTTTATAAAGAGAATGACACTAAATTATAATATATCGTACGAATAGTTATAAGTGGTTAATGTGGAAAAAGAGTTTAAGTGTTTCCGTTGCGGTTCAGAAAAAATAGTTAAAAGAGGCAAAGTGTTTAACACAAAAAAAACTCTTTGGCGACAACAATACGCTTGTAAAAATTGCAACTACAAATTTTTATCAAAAAAACAACACATAGCCGACACTTACGAACCGTCAAAGTTTGTTTATCAAGAACAACCTTTACCAGTAATAGATTGGTCAGCTTATAATTTAGCACAATTAAATGAGAAACAATTGTTTTTACAATTATTAAATAATGTTTTGGAGATCTTTGAGTTTGAGCCTTTACAAAGAACTGGAAGACCAACAGCAAATATTCGTGATGTGCTTTATTGTATGGTTATGAAGAATTATATTAAAAATTCTTCAAGAAGAACAATCTCAGATTTAAAACTTTTAAAAGAGTTGAATTGTATTGAAACAATTCCTTGTTTCACAACATTGATGAAATATTTTAATGATTCTCGTTTAACTGATATTTTGAAAAAGATTGTTGAAACCAGTGGCTTGCCATTAAGAGAAGTTGAAGAACAGTTTAGTGTTGATGCTTCTGGTTTTTCTACAAGTGTTTTTGGTCGTTGGTTTGATTACAAGTGGAATGAAGAAAAAGAAAAAAAGATTTACAGAAAATGCCACTTAACAGTTGGAACAAAAACAAACATTGTAACAAGTGTATTGATAACAGACCAACAAGGTGTTGGAAGTTCTGATACAGTTAATTATTTGCCTTTAATTCAAAAGACGGCTATTAATTTTAAGAGGAAAGAAGTTAGTGCTGATATGGCTTATTTGTCAAGGCAAAATTTAGAAGAAACTGTTAAACTTGGTGCAATACCATATATTCCGTTCAAATCAAATGTAACTGGTGGAAATAATGGTTTAGTGTGGCGAAAAATGTGGCTTTACTTCAAAGAACATCCACAAGAATACTTTGAACGATACCATAAGCGTTCAAACGTAGAAACAACATTCTCAATGATTAAGCGAAAGTTCGGTTCAAACCTAATGACAAAAAATTATACTGCCAATGTAAACGAAATTCTATGCAAAATAATTTGTCATAATTTATGTTGTTTAATTTCTGCTTATTATGAATTAAATTTAGAACAGGCTTTATATACAAAAGCCTATGAAACCCAAAAAATTGTATTAAAAGCCTAAGTTAATAAACAAAGCCTTGTTATAACAAAAGGTTTAATAGTAATTAATTCATATTATTGTTATGAAAAATATTATTATTTTGTTAATTTGTTTAAGTTTGTTTTTTGGGTGTGTGGCTATTCCTAGTTTAAATAATTCTAAAGATTTAGAAGAATTTAAAGCAATTCAGTTAAATTATGGGGTGGAAAATGGTTTTTTAGCTAATCAACAAAGTTTAAATTCTTATTTAAATGAACTTTCAGAATTTAGGGGGAAAATTATGTTTGGAGAAACTGTTCAAATAATTGATGCAGAAATTGCTACGACAAAAGTATTTTATTATTTGGTTTTAGCATTGACAGAATCAAATAGTTTTGATTTTTATAATATAAATTGTAATAATATAAGAGTAAAAAATTCTATAGCTTATTCAAATTTAGTAATAAAAAATGCGAGTGAAGCAGAACAAATAATTTCTTCTCTAAGTGAGGATTCAAGAAAATATTTGAGAGAAAACCAGTTAGAGTCAATAAAAGAATTTAAACAAAATGCTGAACAAATAAAAATTTCTATAAATGAAGTTTGTTAGACTAAGTTTTTTTTTTGATAAACTAAGATGTTTAATTAAACTATTGGTTATAATACTTATTATGAAATTTCATAAAAAAGGTGCTGAAGCAGAATTATTCCAAACTGAGTTTGAAGGAAAAAAAGCTCTTTTAAAAAAAAGGGTTCCTAAAAATTATAGGGATTTTAAATTAGATTTACAAATACGAAAAAAACGCACGCGAAGTGAGGCAAAACTTATTCAAACTGTTCAAACAATTATTAATGTTCCGTCAATATATTTTGTGGATGAGAAAAAATCAGAAATAATAATGGAATTTATTGAAGGAAAAAAACTAAAAGAAATAATTGAGAAAAAACCTTTACTTGCTAAAAAAGCAGGTGAAGAAATAAAAAAAATCCATTCTCTTGGAATAATTCATGGAGACTTAACAACTTCGAACATAATATATTCTAAATGTAGTAAAAGTTTTGGAAAAATAAAAGATAAACTTGTTTTTGTGGATTTTGGTTTGGGTTATTTTTCAAAAAAAACGGAAGATAAAGCAACAGACTTAATAGTTTTTAAAAAAACTTTTAACGCAACCCACTCCTCATTAAAGAATGGTTGGAAATTTGTAATGCAAGGTTATTCTCCAGATAAAGAAATAATTGAAAAAATGCAGGCAATTGAAAAACGAGCACGTTATCATTAATGCTTGGGGGATATTTTAGTAAAATTAATTTTATTATGTTTTTTTTTAAATATTTAAAAATAATTCATTCAAAACATTTAATTTGCTACTAAAAT
Source organism: uncultured archaeon (assembly GCA_964550725.1). Classification (GTDB taxonomy): domain Archaea; phylum Iainarchaeota; class Iainarchaeia; order Iainarchaeales; family JAAZKV01; genus CAZKAC01. The sequence goes on along the minus strand of CAZKAC010000033.1, from coordinate 40,417 downwards.
GATTATAGATTGGTTTAAAATTATTTATTTTTTTTTCATTTCTTTTATTTTTTTATCTTCAATTTTTATTATTCTTTGAGCAATTTTATTTATGAAATATCTGTCGTGTGAAACAGCCAATATAGCTCCTTCATAATTCATAAAAGCAGTTTCTATTATTTCTCTAGCATCTATATCAAGATGGTTTGTTGGTTCATCTAATAATAATAAGTTTGGTTTTTTTAATAAAACTTTTATTAGATTAAGTCTTGATTTTTCTCCTAATGAAAGTAATTTTATTGGTTTATATACATCTTCTTCTTCAACAAAACCACCTAAAGATAAGTTTTGTCGAGTTTTATAAACATCTTTTGTCATAGCATATATTTCATCATATAGTGTTGCGTGATTTGTTAAGTCTTGTAATTCTTGATCTACATATCCAAGTTTTGTTTCTTGATTTAAAATAACTTTTCCAGAAAGGGCAGGCAATCTTCCTTCAATAGTTTTGAATAAGGTACTTTTTCCAATTCCATTTTCTCCAATTATGACATATCTTTCACCAGCGCCTATTTCTAAATTAATATTTTCTATTAATGGTTTAACATAACCAACATTTAAATTAATTAATTCTAGTACTCTTGTTGCGCGTATTGGAGTAGATTCTATTACTGTTGTAAATTTAGATTTATCTAAATCAGGTTTTTGAATTTGATCTCTTTTTGCTAAATGTTTTATTCTATATTTTGCTTGTTTTACTTTTTGAGGACTTGTTCCAATTCTAGAAATTTTATCTTTTTCATCTGCAATATATTTTTGTTCAACTAAGTATGCTTTTTTTTGTGCTTCAAATTCCATTTCGCGTGTTTTTAGATATCCTGAATAATTACTATTGTATTTAATCCATTTCCCGTTTTCTATTTTTATTATTGTGTTACAAGTTTGGTCTAAAAAATATCTATCATGAGTAACCATAATTACTGTGCCTTTAAAGTCTTGTAAAAATTTTTCTAAAATATTTAGTCTTTTAAAATCAAGGTGGTTTGTTGGTTCATCTAATAATAAAAGTTCTGCGTGTGAAGATAAGATTTGAGCTAATGCGATAATTGCTCTTTGGCCTGTTGATAAAGTTTCTACTTTTTGATCTAACCAAGATTCTTTAACCTCAAGTAGTTGTAAAATTGATTTGATTTTACTTGTTGAATGGGTTATGTTTTGTTGATTTATTTTTGATTGTAACTCAACATATTTTTCTGATAATTTTGTTGCATAGTCATTATTGTTATAAGTTTCGGGGTTGGCGAGGAGTTTTTCTATTTTAATAATTTCTTTTTCGAAATCATTTTGGTGGTGTATTTGTGTACTTTCATTAATCGTTTCACGCACAGTTTTTGTTTTATCTAATCCAATGTGTTGTGAAAAATAAGCAGCTTTTCCATGGAAATCAATTGTTCCATTATATGGTATTTGTTTTAAAATCGCTTTCAATAAAGTTGTTTTTCCAACTCCATTTCTACCAATTAATCCAACTTTGCTTCCTGCAGCAATTCCAATATTTTCATTAACAAATATTTCCTTAGTCCCAAGTGTAATTGAAAGATTTTTTATTGTAAGAACCATATTATATTTAAATTTGAATGAATTATAAGAGTATGTTCAGAAAATAATTTTGTGTATAAAAATAGTTTTTTTTTAGATATACAATTTTTTAAATTACTTTTTTTTATAATATGGGTTTATTGCTTGAAAAAATGTTTTAATTAGCTTTATAAACCTTCTTTTCAACAAATTAATTTAGAATTTTAGTATTCTTTTCTTCGCCATAATTGGGGGGAAAGGTTAGATATCAATTGTAATTGAATGGTGAGTAATTTGGTTAAGGAAACAATTAAGACAAAACCTGTTATTGGGTTTGATGTTAAATCGGCTGAAGCTGAAGTGGTTTCTCTTGCAAACGCAGGACATGGTCCAAGCCAAATTGGAATAATTTTAAGAGATGAACATGGGGTAAGAGATTTTAATGAATTTACTGGAAAGAGTATTCAAAAAGTTTTAGAAGAAAATAACTTGTTGGGGGACATTCCTGAAGATATGCTTAATTTAATTAGAAAAAGTGTTACTTTGCAAAATCACATGACTATTAATAAGAAAGATTATTCTGCAAAAAGAGGGTATCAACTTACTGTTTCAAAAATAAGAAGACTTGGAAAATATTATTCTAAAAAGGGAAGACTTCCAAGTGATTGGCGTTATAGTCCAGAACAAGCAGCATTATTGGTGAAATAAAATGGAGATTAAGGCAAAAATTTTGAATGGGAAAAATATTTTATTTGAAGGTAATAGTAATAATGTTTTGGAGAAAATTAATAATTTGTTAAAGTGATTTTTATGGCTGATGTTAAAGGAAAAAGTTCGGGATCAAGAAAGACTGTTGATAAGTGGAAAAAAAAGAAATGGTTTACTATTAATGCATCTAAGACTTTTAATAAAAAAGCTCTTGGAGAAATACCTGGTGAAAAAAATCATCATATTTCTGGTAGAGTTATGGGTGTAACTCTTGATGTATTAACTGGTCAAAGAGCAAAAAGAGATACTAAAGTAACTTTTAAAGTAAATGATGTTCAGGGACAAAATGCTAATACTATGCTTATTAAATTTGAAATGAATAGAGGTAGTTTAGGTAGAATGATTAGAAGACGAGCTAGTAAAATTTCGGTTGTTGAAAAAGTTCCTATTCAAAAGGGTGATGCTCGAATAACTCTTGTAGCAATAACTTCTAATAAAGCTACAGCTAAACAAAAAACAGGAGTTAGAAAAATAATGATTGATGCTTTGAAAGATTTAAGAGGAAAAGATTTTGAAGATGTTGCAAAAGAATTATTATTTGGAAACATTACAAACGATATATTTAAGAATTCTAAAAAAATATGCCTTATGAAGAAAGTGCTTCCTGCAAAAGCAAAATTCATAGAGGCTAAGTAAATGATATCTGAAATTGAATTAGCAATAGTTTTCCTTTTCTTAGGAATATTTTCAATCTATTCGTACAAAAAAAAGTTACTTGACTTAGAAGGAATCTTAATTGCTGATGCTGTTGGAATTGCATCAATAACTTGGGGGCCAAACCCTGTTTTGAATTTGTTTGCATTTGTAGCATTTTTTGTTGTTGGACAAATTGCCAGTAATTTTCCAGTAAAAAAACATGAACGCAGAGGAATAAAAAATGTAATTGGAAACTCTTCCCCCGCATTACTAATGCTCTTTCTTATTCCGATATTTCCCGAAAAAGCTTTACTATTTGAACTTGGTTTTTTTGGAGCCATTTCAGCAGCCCTGGCAGATACATTGTCATCAGAAATTGGGTTTTATTCAAAATCAGACCCGATATTGATAACTACTCTTAAAAAATGTAAAAGAGGAGTAGATGGAGGAGTAACATTACTTGGCGAATTAGCTGCATTATTTGGTGGAACAATAATTGGCTTAATTTATTTTTCAATTTATCTAAATCCTTTACTTTCGGTTGTCATAATTTGTTCTGGACTGGTGGGAACAACAGTTGACTCTATTTTTGGAGCAATTTTTGAGAGGCAAAAGCTATTAAATAACACACAAGTAAATCTATTAGGGAGTTTATCAGGAGCATTATTTGCGCTTATAATGGGATTATTATTTTTGTAATAGTGATTAATATGATTGATTTGGGTTTAGAAACAATATTGATTGTAGTTTTTTACGCTATCCCTATGTATTTTGCTAACGCAACACCTATTATTTTTCATGGAAAATTTCCAATAGATTTTGGAAAAAAAATCGGACAACAAAGAATATTTGGAAAAGGTAAAACATGGGTTGGTTTTTTTAGCGGAGTATTGGGGGGGTTGATTGCGGGAAGTTTTTTTGCAACAATTTTTCCAGGAATTTTTAAATTAATTCCAAATTATTTTGAGTTAATTGTTTTACTTTCGATTGGTGCGTTGTTTGGGGATTTGGTTGAAAGTTTTTTTAAACGAAGACTTGGTTTTGAGAGTGGAGAATTGTGGTTACTTGCCGACCAATTAGATTTTGTAGTGGGGGGATTTTTATTAAGTATGTTGATTCGTTTTCCGGAATTAGAGGTAGTTGTAATTATTTTAATCGTGACGGTGTTTGCACACATGGCGACCAATTTTGCAGCATACAAAATGAAATTAAAAAAGGTGCCATGGTAAATGGTTAAAAAAGCAAAAAAAACAATAAACTCAAGTTCAAAAAAAAATAAGAAAAAAACAAACAATCCTAAACCATTTGAAAACAATAAAAATAATATTAAAATAGGGCTTTTTTTATTAAAATTCTTCGTTATTTTTACTATTCTATCAACAATCATCAACTTATTAGACCTTACAATGCTTAATTCATGGCTTGCATATATTTCAGCTACTACATCTACCAACCTTCTTGTCGGACCAGGGTTATTCGTTTTGGATAATGTTATTTTTTTGAATGGGAATAAATTTATTGTAACTAACTCCTGCACAGGTTTAGTTAGTGCTAGCATCCTCGCATCAGTAATTTTTTCTCTAAAAAAACCAGAAATTAAGAAAAAAATAGTATTGCTTTTGGTAGGAACAATTATTTTGTTATTTTTTAACATCCCAAGATTAATGCTTGTTTTGTTAAGTGCTAAAGCTGGTTTTGATGCAGAACTCATTCACATATTTACATGGTATATAATGAGTGGATTAATTTTGTTAATTTGGTATTATGGTACCAAAAGATTTACAAATATAGATGATTTTTCTGAACTTTTGTGATGTGCTTTATTATTTAATAACAATTAGTCTATGATTTATTTATGAAACTGAATATGAAACTTTCTGGTTTTTTTTCAGGAATTAGAGAAAGAAAAAAAAGAAGAAATAGAACAAAAATGTTTTTAAGTGCAATAAAATTCAATCCAGAGGGTCAAAAATATTCGGACTATTTAAATTATGGAAAAAAGTTTATCCACAATTTTAATCCAATCCCAATTAAAGGAAAACGAAGTTATATTGTTGATATTGGAGTTAGTTCATATGAAGCTCCGCTCGCAATAGCTGTTTATTCTAGTTCAAGATTTGTGGTTGGAGGATTTTTATTAAGTATGTTGATTCGTTTTCCTGAATTAGAAGTTGTTTTAATTGTTTTAATAGTAACTGTGTTTGCTCATATGGCGACTAATTTTGCAGCATATAAAATGAAACTTAAAAAGGTGCCTTGGTGAGATAAATAATTGTTAAAAATTTTGATTTAATTTAAACTGATACTTATTTAATATGTTTAAAAATATAATTTATTATGAAATTATATTCAAAAGTAAGAAATTTTTTTTCTAGATTGAATGAATCAAAGTTAAAAAAAAGAAAAACTAAACGTTTATTGGGAGATATTCAACGAAGACCTGAGGGAAGAAACAGTTATTATTCTTATCTTAAATTTGGTAAGAAATTTATTGAATCTTTTGATGTAATAAATTTAAGTTCAAAAAGGAATTATCGTATTGATTTGACTACTAGTTCTTGGGAAGCTCCATTAGCAGTTACTATTTATTCTAGTCAAAAAAGAGATGATCCTCATGGGCCTCTTGGGCAGAGGGATTTTGAAATAAAAATAGGGTTTGCAAAAAATATTGTGCATATTAAAGCTATTCAGGGGACTAAGGGTAAGATTAAATCAATTAAACAACTTGAAGGTATTGTTGGAATGCCTGTGCCTAATTATTTATTAACTATTATTGAAGAACATGCTAAAAGACAGGGTTATAAGAAGGTTATTATGGATTTGCCTGAGAGTTTGATTTATTTTAAGAATCCTTCTTTGGGAACAGGAATATTAAAAAATAATGAATATTATAAAGAAAAAGAGAGTATACAAAAAAGAATGATTATGATGTATCGTTCTTTAGCTTCTTCAATGGGTTATAAACATGTTGGGGAACGGTTTGAAAAATCTTTAGTTTCTTAAATTAAATATTTATTTAATTATTTTTTGAACAATTTTTGAAAATGCTGGTCTTGTAATAAATATTCCAATTAATGCTCCTGCAATTATTGTGTATGCAAAACCAACAAGTTTTCCAAGTCCAAAAGAAAAGAATAGTATTGGTAACATTACTCCAATTGTTGTTAAAGCGGCAGCCATTATTATAAACAATGCATTTTTTGCTCTTGTTAATAATGATTCGTGTACTTCTTCTTTTTCTCCACGTATTATTTCATCGGCAATTAATATTTGTGAATCAACTCCTGTTCCAACAGCAGCAATTAGTCCAGCGAAAGCAGCTAAATCAAGTGGTCTTCTTATTAATGCTAAGAAACCCATTATTATGATTACTTCACTTAATCCAGTAAGGAATATTGGGATAGCTAATTTTGGTATTCTATATCTCGCAAGAATTACAAGTACAACTACTATTAATGCAATAATTCCCATTATTATTACGTTGGACAAAAATGATTCTCCAAGTGATGGTGAAATTGTTTCTCTTGAAATACTTTTAACAGGAGTAGGTAATGATCCTGATTCTAAAAGGATTGTTATTTCTTCAAGGTCATGTCTTGCTTCTTGGACATTATTTCTTGTTCCTCTTATAGTTAGGGTAGTAATTAATTCAGCTTGAGAAATATCAGATACTTTTTCATTTGTTACTTCTTCAGTTAATGAAATAATTTGTCTAACTCCTAAAACTTTCCAAATCCAAGGAGTATTTTGAATTGTTGGTTGTATGGTAACTATGAATCCTTTATTTTCTAAAAAAGTAATTGCTTCTTTTGGAATATCGGGTGACACTATAACACTATTTGTATTTGCTAAAACATTATTCATAATGTTTTCATCTAAAGATTCCATTGAACTAAAAACAAGAATGTCTAATAGAGAATTTTTTATTAATTCATCAATGTCTGATTCGGATGGGATATTTTTTGCTCTATCTCCAATATAAAATAAATCTGAATCAATATCATATTGGTCCTCACTAATAACAATTAATGCATCTGGTTTATCTAAAAAGAAATATGTTTTTTCACAATCATAAATTGGTTTTCCTGTAGGTGTAGTAGAAACTGCATCACATTGGTGGAAAGATGATTCCATGAATCTTTTGGCAGCTTGTTCGCTTAAAACAAAAGGCATTATCCATTGAACATTTTGTCCTGCTTGAAATACTCCATATCCTGAAGAGCCTCTTAATACTGTAATAATTTCATCTCCTGTAAAAACTAGTTCTCCATTAAGGGTTGATTCAAATTTTCCCTGTTGTCTTATTCTAGATTCTATTTTTTCAAGTTCTGATGGATTTGTTTCGGAAATTTGTATTACAATAAATTTATCCCCTACCGGTGAAACTGTGGCATCTTTTAATCCTTGGGGGTCAATTCTTTGATTTATTATTGAAGAAATTCTATTTATTTCATCTGTTGAAACTTCATTTTGTAATTCAATTTGATAAAGTGTTCCTCCTTTAAAATCAATTCCAAGAGTTAATCCATTAACCAAAATAATGGTTATTGCAAGTAATAAAAATATTACAAGGATAGAAATTTGCCAGTTTTTTATTAACCTATTCATAATTTCCCTCCTTTATTTTCAATATGCCAAAGTAATAATGGTGCATTCATAAACCAGGTTGAGATTAAATCAGCTAATAATCCAAAGAAAAGAATTGCGGCTATTTGAAAAATTACTTCAATTTGGTAAAAATATGAAACTATTAACATTGAAGTTAATGCTGCGAGAGTTGTAAAAGTCATTGTTAAACCAGTTTTCATAGAATCTATTGCACGCTCACTAGGTTTTTGAGAAGTTTTTTTAGTTAATCTATGTGTTAACATTATGTCTGTGTCAACAGAATATCCAATTAGCATTAATAGTGCTGGTATTGAAACTAACGATAGAGGTATTCCAAATAAAGCCATTCCTGCAAGTGCACCTAAAATATCAAACATTCCCGAAAGAATTATTGCCATTGATGGAACAAGTTTTCTAAAAAATAAGAATATTACAAAAACAACTAAAGTTAATGACCATAATGCGACCCAAATTCCTGATGAATAAAAAGTTGAGCCCAGTGTTGGAGAAACTTCTCGTTTTTGGTATTCAATATTTTCACCAAGATTTAATTTTTGTGAAATTATCGCAATCATTTTTTCTGATGACAATTCTTTATATTCAGTGAGAGCATCTTGTGCAGCAATTAATGCAAGTTTGGAATTAGAAAAATTCTCAGGAGTTTTTTTGAAAATCTCAAGAACATTATTAGAGTGCATAATGGATTCTTCTTTATTACTTAATTTTTGTTCAGCAAGAACTAATTCTGCTTCAGCGTTTGAAATTATAGGTTCTGTTTTATATTGTATCCATGCTCCGTGTCCGGTTGGGGAGGAAATTGTAGAAACAGTGAGTTCTGTGAGATCAAATTCATTTTTTAATACTTGTTCGATTGCTGGCGCAGAAAGTTCATTTTCTGAATGAATAATCATTATTGTTCCGCCAGTAAAATCAATTCCTTGTGGAATTCCTGGATAAATTAAAGTAACGATTAAAAAAAATATACTAACAATTATGGGTAAAATTAAATATTTTTTATAATTGCCAAGATAAATGTTTTTCATTAATTTTCCCCCTTTCTTTTTTTCTTCATTGTATAATATATTGAATAAGTATACATTAAAAAGCTGCTAAGCCTTAAATAAGTTATGTTGGGGATAAAAAATAAGCATAATCCTAAAAAAGGAGTTGTTTTAAAAAAAACATCTAAATTTAAAAGTCTGAATAGGCATAAAGGGTTACCTGGGGGATATGTTGGTTGGAGCAATCATAGGCTTAAGAGGGCAACTATTGAAACGACAAAATATTGGTTAGTTTCTAGAGCAAATCGAATAAAAAACGGGGCTGGGCTTGGTGAGATGGGAAAAAACACATACACTAGGCTTTTAATAGAATTTCCACAAGTGTTTAATATAGCGTGTAAAGAACCACGCGTTAAAAAAGCGGTTGAAATAATTAATGCTGAGATTAACAAATAATTTTTAATATTGTTTTTTAATAATTAGTTGATTTTTATGAATTTAAAATATTTAGAGGATCCTGAAAAACTTTTGGATATTGCTTTTGCACAAGCAAGAAAAGCTGGAGGGTTATATCCTCAACAAAGAATGCCTTTTTATACTATGAAAGGAAAAGAAATTGCAAAAATAGAAAAGTTTGGTAATTATTTAGAAAAAGCATTGATGACCGTTGTGCATGATTTTCCAAGTGTTGATAATTTGGCTCCTTTTTATAGAGAATTAGTGCGCAGTGTTATTGATGTTGATTTATCATTAAAAGAATTATCTAAAATATCATCTATTGCGAAAATAATTAAAAAACAAAAAATTCAGTATATTGTAAAATTAAAAGAAATGAAATTTGAGCGGGGGGCATCGGGTAAAGCGAAAAAAATTTCTAACGAATTTTTTGGAAGAATTGCTTCAATGATTAAGAGTTTAAAAGGACCAATTCATGTTTATAATGATGCTGCTAAAAAGATGAGAGAATTGCCTAGTGTTAGAATGGGTGAAGAATCAATAATTTTTGCGGGATTTCCTAATGTTGGGAAAAGTACATTAGTAAAAAAAATTACTGGGTCTAAAGTAAAAGTTGCTGCGTATCCTTTCACAACCAAAGGTTTGAATATTGGATATCTTGAAAAAAAACATTTAGAAATACAAGTTATTGATACTCCTGGATTGTTAGATAGACCATTGCATGAGAGGAATAAAATTGAAATGAAAGCTATTAATGCTTTGCAATATTTGGATGGTAAAGTAGTATTTGTTGTTGATCCTACTGATGATTTAGAAAAACAAAGAAATTTGTTTGATGAGTTAAAAAAATTATTTACTAAACAAAAATTTTTGATTGCGATAAATAAAACCGACATTTCAACATTGGAACAAATTAAAGCGGTTGAACAGAAATTTAAAGGAATAAAAAAGATACTTGAAGGGCCTAATTTGGATAATTTGAAGAGTGAGTTATTAGCAGATGATTAAGGTTTAGTTAGTTTTATAATCAAAATTTAATTTGTTTTTGGTTTTTTTTTGATTTGATTAGTTTTGTTTAATTAGATTTATTGAGTATTTTTGTATTAATAGTTCTTATTTAAAAATATTTCAGATTTTTATTATATAGTTGAGTCAGACGGATTTTAATTTAATTGTTCGTTCGACGCTGGTTTGGTGGTAGCATGACTGAGGAAATTAAAGAAATTTTGAATGATATTCTTGATGACAGGAGTGTGCCTAAAAATATTAGGGCAAAGGTAGAGGAAGCCTTGGGGAAAGTTGAGCAAAATAATGTTACTTCTTTAAGTGAAGCGGTTTATTTTCTTGATGATATAAGTAATGATATTAATATTCCTGAACATACAAGGACCGACGTTTGGCAAGCAATTTCTTTAATTGAAGAAATTAAAGAAAAAATGAAATAATTCATTATTGATTTTGAATTTATTTAAATCTGTTTTGGCTTGTAAATAAAGGCGTGGGAATTTTGGAAGAAAATAATGAAAATTGTAAAATAGTTGATTGTGTTTCGCAAGATACTAAACAAGATATTCTTAAAGATGCTTCTTGGAATACTGGGCAAGATAATGAAATTGTACAATTTGCACAGGTTAATGGTTTAATTCTTTCAAAAGATGCTATTAGTTTACTTTTGGATAAGAAAAATTGGAAAGATATTCTTAGTGAAATTTCTTACGAGGGAGCTTTAGTTGTTGATACTAAATTATTAGAAAAAAAAATTAATAGGACAAAATTGACTGGAACGATAAAAACTGTTGAAATAAAAAGTACTCGGTTTAATGCACAAGCAAAAGATAGAGCGCCTGATTTTAGAGTGATGGAAGAATATGATGTTACTGGTTCTTCACATTCAGAAGGAAAAATTGATGATTTTTTAAGATTATTTAGAAGTAAGTTTGAGTTACTTTCAACGATGTTAAAAACGAGACACAATCTTTCTCCAGTTCCTCTAAAAAGTTTAAAAACAAAACCTAAAAATGAAAATGTTGATGTTATTGGTATTGTTAATAAGCGGTGGGTTACAAAAAATAATCACATTGCTTTTGAGATAGAAGATTTGGATACAAAAGCAGTTGCTTTGATAATGAATAAAGAAAAAGAATTGATGGCTAAGGGAGAACATATTTTAGAGGATAATGTAGTTGGGATAAAAGGGGCTAAGGTGGGGGACGAATTTATTATAATAAAAGAAATTTATTGGCCAGATACTCCAGTTGGTAATCCAAGGACAATTAATGAAGAAGTTTATTCAGGATGTACTAGTGATTTTCATATTGGGAGTAATAAATTTTTAGAAGAAGCTGTACAAAAATGGTTAGATTATTTAAATGGTAAAGGATTAAGTGGGACAAAATTGGAAAGAATTGGAAAGTTACAATATTTGTTTGTAGTGGGGGATAATGTTGCAGGTATTGGAGTTTATCCTGGACAATTAGATGAATTAGTAATAAAAGATATTTATGAACAATATGCAAAATTTGAAGAATTAATGTTACAAATTCCTGAGTATATTCAAATTTTTATTTGCCCAGGCCAACACGATGCTGTTAGAAGAGCTGAGCCTCAACCAGCAATTCCAAAAGAATTTGTTCCTAATTTGTATAAGGCTAGAAATTTTCATTTTATTTCATCTCCTTCATGGGTTGAGACTGAAGGATTAAAAAATTTGGTTTATCATGGCCCAAGTATTCATGATTTGATTAGTAGTGTTTCGTTTCTTGATTATAGTAAACCTCATGAGGGGATGGCTGAGTTATTAAGAAAAAGAGATTTGATGCCTAAGTATGGTGGTAGAAATCCTTATGTTCCTGAAGATAAAGATTATATGGTTATTAAGGAAGTTCCTGATTTTGTATGGATTGGAGATATGCATCATAATGGATATTGTAATTATCGACAGACAACCATAATTAATGGTGGGTGTTGGGAGGCACAGACTGATTTTCAGAGAAAAATAGGGCATATTCCTACGCCAGGAATTTTTCCAATAGTTAATTTAAAAACAAGAAAAATTAGTGAGATACAATTTTTGCGAGGGGGGATAGAAAAAGAGGTGGATACTAAATGATTGAAAAGGACTTAAATGTTGTTATCCCTTCCACTCCTGAAATAAAAAAATATTTTGATTATTTACGAAGTCGTGTTGATATAGAATTAGAAATTGCAAAGAAAGCAAAAGCAACCGGTTTAGATACTACTGTAGTTGTAGAAACAACTCCTGCAGTAGATTTAGCAGATAGGGCTGAAACATTAATTGGGTTACCGGGGTTAGCGAGAAGATATCGTGAAGTTATTTTTGAAAAACCAGATAGGATGGAAACATATTTTCAATTATTTAAAGAAATTATTGAACAAAAATGGTGTTCTATTCCAGATCCTGCAAAACGACTTGAAATTGCAATCAAAGCTTGTTTGTTAATACAAACAGAAGGAGTGGTTGTTGCTCCATTAGATGGGTTGCCAAGGATTGAAATAAATAAAAATCCTGATGGTACAAAATATGTTGATATTTATTTTGCGGGGCCAATAAGAGCAGCGGGTGGATCATCGACAGTAATTCCATTGATTTTGGGAGATTATGGAAGGCAATTATTGGGAATAGATAAGTATAAACCTACTCAAGATGAAGTTGAAAGATATGTTGAAGAAATAGGTATTTATCAAACAGAAATTATTTCTAGACAATATAAAATTCCAGATGATGAAATAAGAATTATTATAACAAATTGTCCTGTTTGTGTAAATGGAGTACCTACTGAAGAAGTTGAAGTTTCTGTGCATCGTGATTTGCAAAGGGTGCCTACAAATAGAATTAGAGGAGGAGTTGGATTAGTAATTTCTGAAGGTTTAGCTCTCAAAGCATTATGGGTTATGGATAAAGCGAAAAAATATGCTGGATTAGATTGGAGTTTTTTAGAACAAATTGTTAAAGTAGAAAAAACAGAAACAAAAATTGAAATAAAACCTAACAAAAAAATATTAGATGGTTTAGCTGCTGGAAGACCAGTTCTTGCATATCCTAGTCATTGGGGAGGGTTTAGGTTAAGGTATGGGCGTGCAAGAAATACTGGGATTATGGCAAAAGCAATCAATCCAGCAGGAATGATTTTATTTGATGAATTTATTGCAGTGGGTACACACGGAAAAATTGAAAGACCAGGAAAAGCAACACAATTTTTTCCATGTACTACAATTGATGGTCCAATAGTATTATTGCATAATGGGGATGTAATGAGAGTAAATAGTACTGAAGATGCAAAAAAAATAAGAAATGATGTTAAAAAAATTTTATATATTGGGGATTTACTTTCGTCTTATGGTGATTTTAGAAAAAGTGCTCATCCTTTAGTTCCTCCAGGTTATTGTGAAGAATGGTGGGTTCTTGAGTTAAAAAAAGCAGTAGATGATGGTAAATTAAAACTAAGTAATGTTGAACACATTATTTCAAATCCTCGTAAAGTAGGAGAAGAAGAAGCAATTAAATTATCCAAAGAAGGAGGTATTCCTTTACACCCAAAGTATATTCATTTTTATAAAGCATTAAATGAAAAAGAAATAAGAATGCTACATAACAAATTGTTGTTTGGAAAAATTCAAAACGAAAAAATAGAATTAGAAAATGTAGTTGAGACAAAAAGATTTTTAGAAGCTATTGGTTTGCCTCATAAAATTAATTGTGGAAAAATTATTATAGATGAATTTGCAAAAAGTATAATTCAAACATTTTCTTTAATTGAAAAGAAAGAAAGCTCTAAAGATGATGTTTTGGAATATTTGTCTGAGGTAAGTGGGATTATAATTCGAGACAAAGCAGGAAATTTTATTGGGGGCAGAATGGGTAGGCCTGAGCAGGCAAAACAAAGGCAAATGAAAGGAAATCCACATGGGTTATTCCCAATTGGTTTATCTGGGGGGAACATACGAAGTATAAATAAAGCAACTGATGAACACAATAATGAATCTGGGAAAATAAATATTGATATTGCAGAATATAAATGTATTAAATGTAATAAATTAACTTTTTTATCTCATTGTCTTGCGTGTGGGGAGAGAACAAAATTAATGCAATATTGTAGAACTTGTGGTAAAAGTGTCTCGGGTGAAAAATGCATGAAATGTGGTTCGCAAACAGTTCCTTCGGGGGAACATGAAGTTAATTTGAGAAAAATGTTTGAAATCGCAAAAGATAATTTAAGAGTACCAATGCCAGAAATTGTAAAGGGAGTAAAAGGTATGATTTCTGATATAAAAGAAACTGAACCTTTGGAAAAAGCAATTTTAAGAGCAAGACATAATGTGCATATTTTTCGTGATGGTACATCAAGGTTTGAATTATTAAATGCTACAATTACTCATTTTAAACCTAGAGAAATAAATATGACTATTGAAAAAGCTCGTGAGTTTGGATACTTAAAAGACATTTTTGGAAAAGATCTTACTGATCCCGAACAAATAGTTGAAATGTTTCCTCAAGACATAATTGTAAATGAAACTTGTGGGGATTGGATGTTAAATGTATCTAGATTTATTGATGATGAATTAGAACGATTTTATAAATTAGCTCCATTCTATAATGCAAAAACAAAAGATGATTTAATTGGAGTATTGGTTCTTGGATTAGCTCCGCACACATCAGCAGCAGTAACTGCAAGAGTAATTGGTTATACAAAATCAAGGCTTGGTTATGGACATCCTTATTTTGTTTGTGCAAAAAGGAGGAATTGTTTAGTTTTTGAAACACCAATTCTTGTTGAGAAAAATGGAAAAATTGGTTTTGTTGAAATTGGTTCCCTCTCGAAAGGAAAAAAATTGGAAGAATTAAATAACATTAATACTTTTACAATCAATTCAAAAGGAAAATTAGAAAAAAGAAAAATAACTGGAATAACTGCCAGAAAATCTCCCAAAAAAATATTTTCAGTTAAAACTAAATATGGTAGAGAATTAAAATTAACAAAAGACCATGAATTAATGGTTCTAAAAAATAATTGTATTACTCACCAAAAAATTTCTGATTTGACAATTGGTGATAAATTACTTTCTTTAAAACAAAAAATTCCTTTTCAAAAAAATAATGAAATAAATTTATTTGATTTTTATTCAAAAAAAGAAAACAAAAACAATTTAAGAATCTCTCTCGGAGACAATAAAAAAATTGTTCATGAAAAAATATTAAAAATAGGGTATGGTGTTTTTGCAAAAAAAATTAATTACAAATCAGGGAAATCAATTCACACCGCGTTGAGTTTTGATGCGCTGCCTCTAGAGTTATATGAAAAAATTTATTCATATTTCGGAATACATTTTGCAAAAAAAATATATTATATGAAACAAAAATCCAGAATTCCTGTAAAAATAATTTTAGATAAGGAATTTGGGGAAATAGTGGGGTTATTTTTGAGTGATGGTTATGCCCGAACAACAAATAATGGCAAAAACAAAAAATATGTTTATCAAGTAAATTTTATATCTGCTGAAAAGGAAATAACGGAAAAAATAGTTTCTTTCTTTGAAAAAATCGGTAAAAAACCAACAATTGAAAAAAGAAAAACAAAAAATATGGTTTTAGATTATATAACTATTTCAGGAAGAGTGTTTTATGATTTGTTTGTTGATGTTCTTGAATCAGGAAAAAGAGCAAAAAATAAAAAAATTTCTCCCAAAATAATAAATTCAAATGATTTGTTTATTTCCGGACTAATCGCCGGTTTTATTGTTGGTGATGGATTTATCTCACAAAATTCTATAAGAATCAGTTCAGTTAACAAAAAAATGATTAATCAACTGAGTTTTTTATTAAACCAGTTAGGATATTTTCCACATTTAATGGAACAAAAAAGAACACTCCTTAAAGGGGAACTAATTAATTATTATAAAAAACCCATAAACTATATTTCCCAAGAAATAAGATTGTATTCCACAGATATTTTAAAAATTGGAAAATTATTATTCGGAAAAAAGAAAAAAGTTTTCAAAAGTTTAAACAAAAAAACATTCACTCATAAAAGAACCTCTTTTTTTGGAGATTTTGTTATTGATGAGTTGAAAGAAATAAAAGAAATTAATGGGTATGGGAAAGTTTTCGATTTGATAGTTGAAAAAGAGAAAAATTTTATTGGAGGGCATGGTAATTTGGCTATTTATGATTGTGATGGGGATCAAGATTCAGTAATGTTAATGATGGATGGATTGCTTAATTTTTCTCAAAAATATTTAGCAAATAGAAATGGTGGAAAAATGGATGCTCCAATTGTATTTTCAACAATCATTTCACCTAATGAAATTGACGATGAGGTTCATGAAATGGAAACTGTTTTTGAGTATCCTTTAGATTTTTATGAAAAAGCATCAAAAATTTGTGATCCTTTTTTAAAAAATATTGAAATTGTAAAAAATAAAATTGGACAAGATAATCAATATACTGGGATTGGGTTTACTCATGATACTGATACTTTTGATGAAGGGCCTAAAACTTCAAGATACATTCAACTAAAAACAATGGAAGAAAAAATTATGCGTCAGAATATATTACAAAAAAAGATTATGGCGGTTGATTCAAAAGATTGTTTAGAAAAAGTAATGGGTTCACACTTTCTTCCGGATATAATTGGTAATGCTCGTGCATTTTCACGGCAAACTTTTAGATGTACAAATTGTAACGAAAAATATAGGCGTGTTCCTTTAAGTGGAAAATGTTATAAGTGTGGAAAAAATGCAATCATACTAACTATCCACCAAGGCTCAGTAAGAAAGTATTTAAAAATTGCACAAAATATGGCAAAACAAGAAAATTTAAGTTCTTATTTAATTCAAAGATTAGATATGATTGAAAAAGAGATTGATTCAATTTTTAATAATGATAAAGTTAAGCAAAAAAGTTTATTTGAGTTTATGTGATTTTTATGAATATAAAAAAAGAAATTGAGGAAATTAAGAAAAGAAACAGAAAAGTTGAAACTGATAAAGCGTGGGAAACATCTCTAACAAGAAAGATTGTTATCGCAGTAATTACTTATGCTACTGTAGTTTCATTCTTTATTGTTGCAGGACTGCCAAATGCTTTTGTAAATGCGATTGTTCCAACAATCGGATTTTTACTTTCCACACTTGGTTTGGGCATATTTAAAAAAATTTGGCTTGAAAAAATTTATAAAAACTAGAAATTCTTGAACAATATAAAAATTAAAAATTTTTAAATAATTCTTTTTCTAAAGCAACTTTTATTCTTGAAGCATCGTATCCTAGTTTAATTAATCTTGTTTGTCCTTTAATTCCTTTTCCTGAACTTGTTACTAAAATCAAACCATACATTTCTAGTTCATTAATGTATTGGCGATACCATCTACTGGTTATTGGGCGTTTATCCATTTTTTTGCCAAGTTCAAGATAATTTTCAAATATTTCACCACTATAAAGAACGCCTTCTTCAATTTCTCCATTAATTTTTCTCAATCCTTTTCGTTGCAAGGTCATTTGAGACATTGCATATAAAACCATTTGTTGTTGTTCTGGCAATGTAGAAATCATTGAAAAAATAATTTCTTCTTCAACCGAAGCTTTTGCCTTTTCAACATAGTCTTCATCAACAATTGTTACTTGATCTTTATCTGCAATTTCTCCAGCTCTTTGTAACAACATTACGGCTGTTCTGGCATCTCCTGATTCTTGAGCAGCAATAGCAGCAGCTAAACTAAGTGCTGATTCTTTAATGGCTCCTGGGCAAAATGCTTTTTCACATCTTTCAAAAAGAATTTCTTTAAGTTCAGTTGCATTATAAGGAGAAAAAACCATTTCTCTTTCACATAATGAACTTTTAGAACGTGGATCAAGTTTATCTTTAAACATTAAATTATTTGAGATTCCAATTAAAGTAATAGATCCATTTTCTAATTCATCATTTCCTCTGCTCAAAGAATAAACTAATTCATCAATGTCTTTTACTTTATCAATCTCATCAAGAATTAATATTATGTGTGCTGAGTTTTGTGAAGTAAAATCTAATAATTTTTCATAAACAAAAGATGCGCTATATCCCAAAAAATCATTTGTTGGATAAAATGAACGAACTGCTTTTAGTAAAACTTTATATTTTGAAGAATGACTTCTACAATTAATGTATGTTGAATGTACAGGTAAACTTCTTTTAGAAACAAATTCTCTTAGTTGGTCGGTAACAAATTTTACGGTTGATGTTTTTCCAGTGCCCGTTTTACCATATACAAAAAGATTATTTGGTTTGGATGAATTTGCTACTGCTGCCAATCCTTGAGTAATGTCTTCAATTTGTTTTTCTCTAAATGGTAATCTTTCAGGGATGTGGTGCGGGGAGATAATATCTTTATTTATAAAAACTGATTGTTTTGTTAATTGTTTTTCAAAAAGATTCATTTCCATATAAAGACCCCTTATTTGTTAAATTTTTTAAATTAATTATTTTTTTTTATTTTACACCCTATTTTAGGGAGCTCACCACTTTTATAGGTAAATTCCAATAAAGAACTTCCACTATTAAACTTCCACTAATAGTATGGCTATCTGAAATTAATACCTTTAGGGTTTGGTTTTCTAACTTTCAATATTTTTTTTAATTTTTTTTTAAATTTAAAATTTTTATTATTGTTTAGTTAGTTCTTATGTAAGATTTGCTTGTTTTTTACATTATTTTTATTATTAAACTTTTTTTGTTTAAAAAACACTATTTGCTTTAGGTTTAAATACATTTTGTATAAGAATTACTAATATTTACCAAGAATTTTATATATTTGGAAAGGGGTGGTATTTTTGGGTTTATTTAATAAAGTAATGGCAAAAGAGGAAGGAGTAGATATTGAAGAATTTTTGAATACTCTTGATGAAGAACCAGAAGAAACATATGATAATGCTGATGCATTTGTGAAACCAATGGATTTAATTGTTGAAACAGATGCAGATGCAATAGTTAATGAAGTAAAGAATGGAAATATTGCATTAGTTAATATAAGTGATCTTTCTAAAAGAAATGCTTTGAAATTGAAAGAACTTGTTTCATTAATTAAACAACAAATTGATGAAATGGATGGGGATATTGCTAGAATTTCTGAAGATCGAATTCTTATTACTCCTTCAAGAGTTAAAATAATTAAAAGAAAAGGACAGTGAATTTTTTGTATGTTGGCAGCCCCCTGTTGCCTTTAAAAGTAACAGGAAAAAAAGTTGCGAAAGATATAGAGTCCTCTATAAAAGAAAAAAATTGGCACGAATTTAAAATAGCCACATTGAAATTAAGTCTCGTGCCCTATTTTTTGTTTAATTATCATTATTTTAAAGAAAAAGAAGTTAATGGTGAGAAGATTATTGAAAGTTCAGTTGATGGGTTTTTGTTATTAAATGGTGAAAGTGTTTCTGTTGAAAAAGATTTATCAAATTTAGTTAAATCAAATATCAAAGATGTTTCAAATGAGGCTCCTTTAATTCCATTTGAAGAAAAAGAAACAACCATTGATAAAAAAGAACAAAGTGAAATTATTCAATTTAAAATTGCGGAATATTTTCATGTTCCTAAAGAAAATGTAGTTATTTCAAATGTAAAAAAAGTATTAATTCCTTTTTATGAAACTTTTGTCGAGGTAAAAGAGGGAATTTTTAATATTAAAATAAACGCAGTGGATGGTAAGGTTTATGGGATTGATGAGGTTCCTGAAAGAGAAAAAGGATTTGTTGAATTAACAAAAGAAACAATTAATGATTTAAAGGATCCAAAAAAATGGATAGAATATACAAAAGAATTACTTGTTGAAAGTGGTAAATTTACTAAAAATAAAGGAAAAAAAGTTTCAATTATTACATCAAAAAAAATAATTGAAAAAACTAAAAAAAAAGAATTTTTAAGTTCTTTAACAAATATGTTTATGAGTAATTGGTTTTTAATTTTATTAATAATTATTGCATTATTTTTGATTTGGGTGGGCTTGTTTTCAAATTGATTATTTTTTAATTTAATTAACTTTTTTAACATAAATTTTTTTTTATGAAACTTTTACAGTTAATTCACATTCTGTTGCTTCTGAATTTGTAAGTGCATTTATTTTTGCTTCTGTTAAATCTTGAAGTATTTTTTCTTGATTCCAAAACATACTCCAATTATTCCCTTGTGCAGTTATGTTATTGTGTATACAAATATTTCCATCTTTAATGTTGTCAAAAATATTTTGTAATAATCCTTTTGGAGAATTATCTATTTTATAATTAGTTAAAGTTGGATTAATTTGACAAGGGTTTGTGCAAACTCCTGATTTGGTAAAGAATAAATCTTTTTCACTCCAATTAATATTAGCGGTTTGTCCAGTTGAATAATCTGGTTTCATTGGTAAATAAAATACTGTTTCTAAAAACATTTCACTATTAGGAGTAACTTGTGCATAATCTTCAATCATAAAAGAAATTCCAGTACCTCCTAAAATGTTATTTCTTACATCTGGAAGTCTAAATGGTAAAGGATCTTTTCCTGTAGGGTTAAGAATTGATGAACATCCTTCTCCTAAAGTACTTGCAAAACCACTCCATAAAGTAAATGAATTATAATCATTATTTCCATAGCCTGTTTGAACATCACCAGAAACAATAAAAGAAACATTTGTATCTCCTTGAGAATCACCTTTTATTTTTACAAAAGCAGGGACTGCATAAGTTACAAATATGTTCCCAGTATAATCATCATTGTTTATTTTTTCACTATCAAAATATTCTAAAACAACTCCTCTTTTTCGCATATTTGTTAAATCAGCGTCAGCATTTGTAATAATATTCATAAAATTATCCGAAATATCTTCATTTCCTTGTTTGTAAAAAAACCAGTCAAATTCAGGGTTAGAAATTTTTTCAAGTTTTAATAATATTTTTAAGTTTTGATTTAATTCAGATTCGTTTAATGTTGGAAATAATAAATTAACACCGCTCCCAGTGCCAGTATCAACTAATCCTTCTTCTACCAAATCATTCAAATCAATAGTTATTCTATATTTTCCTTCAGTAGCACTGATAGTATTAAATTCACTACCATTAAAAAGTGAAGATAATCTATCTTGTAATAAATCATTGTCAGTTGTGAATGCAGGGCCAAGTCCAATATTTTCAAACAATTCTAAGTTTAATTCATCTATAGATTCACTAATTGATTCATTATCAAAATTTTGTTCTCTTATATATGCTTCAAATGAACGAAGGTTTGCTTCTTCAATTCTTAATTTTGAGAGTTGTTCTTGAAGTTGAGGAGTAAAACCAATTTCAACAATTTCTTGTTTTATTTCAGCAATTCTTTCAATTTTTCTAGCTAATTCAATTAAAAATTCTTTCTGAGAACAATAAACATAATTTTCATTTAATGTATCAAATGAATCATATCGCCCATCTTCTGTAGTATCAAGGATTTTTTTAACATCACATTCATCTATTTGGATTCTTTTACCATCTTCACCAATTCCCCCTCCAAATTCAATATTAATTTTTGGAGCAACATTTTCACCAGTTTGTCCAAGCAATCCTCCTGGTCCAACACATGCAGTTTGAGTAGAAGATCCTATTAATTCTACTTGAAAATCTTGTTGATCAAGTTTACCTATTTGGAAAACTGTTGGATGTGAAGAAATATTACAATTCATGTCATTTCCATTATTAGTTCCTGGGCAATCTTTTATTCCTTTTGCAGAATATTCAATATCAAGTTTAGTAGTAAATTGTAAAGGTAATTCTTCAACAGCAATAGTTATCTCTCCCCTAATTATCATTGCATTTCCAGGTTTAATTTTAAAGTTTTGATTTTTATAAGAATTATCTATTGTACAAGTTACTTTTGGATTATCACAAACAATGTTATAATCAACTAATGTATTTTCAAAGAAAGATTTGTTTAATAAAGTAAATATTACTTCTTGAGTATAATTTCCAGTATTTTCAAATGTTGCGTTTAAAACCTTAGGGCCTTGGCCTAAAACTAAAAATGAAGGATTGGCAACAAGAATTTTTTTAGTATTTAGAGTATTATAAGACATGCTATTAATTGAAGCTCCAGTAATTGGTAATCTTGGGTATTCTGTTGTAATAATATTTTCGCCCAAATCATTTTGATTAAAAGTATAATAAATTTCATTATTTATTCCAGTGCCTATTTTTGAAGAACCTGATGAACAACTTGGCCATTGGGGTATTGGTTTTCCGTTTGAAAGGTAACAAATATTATTATTTTTTTTACAATATCTTGCTGTTGAATTTCCTGGTTTATTAGTTGGTGAATTAGTTCCAAGAATTGTGTTTTTAGTAAGATTTTTCATTACAACAAATTCTTTTAATGAACTTCCTGCTCCATTTTGGCAAGCATATGTAAATTTGCCTATTTCTGTAATTCCATATTTTGAACCGGGAACAAATATGTAATCATATCCCCCACAATTATCTGCGCCTACACAAACAGCTTCACTAGAATAAATATTTGAGTTTACATTTCGTTTAATATCTATTCTAAAACAATGTTCTACAGTATTAGCATAACTAATCATACTAAATAAAATAAGAATTATTAAAATAATAAAAATGCTGTTTTGTTTCATTATAACAACCCCTTTTTTTTGAGTACTTTGCTTCCTGTAAATAATGCTATTATGAATAATATTAATCCTACCCAAAATATTCCTGGAATAATTAAGTCTGACTTGGATATTGGGTTAAGTATTGGTTGACAATATGTTGTACAACATTGGCCGTTGTTAGAATTATAAGTTATTCCTGCGCAAACCTCACCTTGATTACAAATTATTCCGTTGCATTCAAAAAGTTCTCTTTCAGAATAAGGAACATCTCCTAAAATTGCTTGTGTTTTATCTTCTACATTTAATAATAAATCATATTGGAATTGTTCAGAGATTGAAAAATCATCTATTAATAATATATAATTGTCTTTTTTTAAATAAATATTTTCTGAATATTCTTGTATTTCTGAAATATTTTTTTCATAAAAAGTTTTTTCTGTAGAAATTATTGAAACTCTAACATCTAACATTTCATTTTCTTTATTTATTTTAAATGATAAAATTTCATTAGTTTCATTATAATTCCATTCAATAATTGGTTCTTTTGGTATTAAATCATCATATTTTTTTTGAACTTCATCTAGTTGTATTTGTAAACACTCTTCATCATAAATAATATCTTCTTTAATTATTTTTATACAAGCATAATCAAAATTTTTTGAATCAATACTAAATTTTTTTAAAAGAACTTCCTCAACATCAATCGAATTGATACTAATTTTTTTATCCTCAATTTTTTTGTTATTTAAAAATAATTCTAATGTTAAATCAAAATTTTCTAATTTAGGGTAAGTGAAATGGTCAGGACTTCCTGAAATAAAAATATTTGTAGAATAATTTTTTGTTTTCAATCCATCTAAATAAATTTTTCTAATTTTTCCACTTGGACCAGTAACAATTAACCTGTTTTTATAAATTGATTCAATTTCTTTTTCGTTTTCTAAAACCATGTTTATTGTATATGCTGATGATTCTTTTGGAGTAGTTAATAAAACTGCCAGGGGGATTGATTTTGTTGATTCTAAATCAGGAACATCAAATATTTTTTCTTCAACAGAATCACAAAAAGAATCTGTCCAATCACAAATTGAGATTTTTAATTTCATATTTTTTTTAGTTATATTTGAATCATTGTAAATGTAAACTTGTCCCAAAACTTCGTCTTCTGGAGAAGTTGGGAATCCAACCGGGCCAGCAACTTGATTAAATTTTGTAAGGCTCCTTATAATTTTTGCTCTTTTTTCTTCTGGTCCAGAAACACTAAATGTTTTTGAAATTGGAGAAAGCATTATAGCACTTGATCCAACTAAAGTAGATTTCATTACTCCTACATAAGTATCAAGTCTATATTCTCCACCTCCTGGATTATTTAATGAAAATGAATATTCTTTTTTATTTTCAGGTAAAATCCAATCAATCGTTATTTTTTCTTCTAAACAAATGTTACTTTGTAAATCAAATTGTGATGGATAACTAAATTCTCCTGTTGCAATATGCATTGTTATTAGACCATTAAACAATGGATATGGTTCGTCATTTCTAACAATTATTTTTCCACTTATTGGTTCATTTAAATCAAATTGAGATTTTGTGAATTCAATAATTATACTTCCATTCCAAACAGTATCTAATGGGGTTGATTGATTAATTCCAAAAACAGTTGTAAAACACATGATTAAAATTAATAATAAAAATATTTTTTCAATTCGCATATTTTTCACCAAAGTTAATTTCTTCCATCCACATAATCAATAACATTTATTATTCCGTATTGAGTTTGATTGATAAACGTATTTTCAATAATATATTTTAATTGTTCATTATTATATTCATTAATTTCATCCCCTATAAACCTTGCTTTTAAATATTTTCCCTCTGCCCAAATTATAACTGCTCCATCACTAAGGGAACTTGTATTATCTTGTTTATTAGCTTTAATTGAATTTTGTTCAATTTCTAAATTAACTGATGGATTTCTAGGGCCTAAATAGTTAATACTGAAAAAAATATTTGATGATAATATATCGTCAATTTTGCAAGAAAGTTCATTTGTTGTTAAATCATTTTCGCAAATAACATTTATTGTTCCGTCTTCACAAGAGTCATCATTTATAATAATATTTTGTGGAACTAAGTATTCACACCCTCCAATATAATTAGTGAAATCAGTGGGATCGTCCATGCTAGTTATTCCATCTTTAGTTAATAATTGGTTAGGAGTTCCCCATGCTCCTGCAATATTTTTAGTTTCTAGATATAATTGCATTTGTTGTTTTATTTCATTAGGTGCTTGATTATAGTTTATTAATGTTGATGGTGTTTCTAAAATATTTAAACTATTATTAGTCTGGGTGCAAATTTGTTCATTACTTTCTAGGTTAATTATTCCATTTTCAAACCAATAAATTTTTGCGTCATTATTAGAATACCATGCTTGTCCAAGTTTTTTTGCAATACAATATTTTTCATGCAAACTTGTGCCCAGTGCAGTTTGTCCATAACTAATATTTCTTAAAATATAGGTTACTCCTTCTATAGGGTATATTGTAAAAGAACCCAAATTAAATTCTATTATTTCGCTATCATCAGTCATATTTATTATAGGGGAAGTAGTAGTTATTTTTGCTTTTGGGATAATTGTAATGTTTGTTAATTCATCAGGATTAGCAGGGCCATATGCGTTAAAAGTAACCGAAACTGGTTTTTTATGATTTTCTCTTGGAATGTTTACATAAACTAATCCATAATAGTAGGGATTGTTTGGGTTAAAATAATCTTGTCTACCAACCTCATTTTGTTGTCCAATTTCACATTCATTAGAAATTAATACCCCATCTAGATTAATTGATTTATAACATGGAGCAGGATTTCCAGCGGTATCTAATGATCTATTTCCATCACATAAACAAGTTACTGCTGGTGTGAGAGAAAAATTATATTCTGGAGTTATTGTTGTATTTGTTCCATCTTCAAAATTAATAGTGATATCTCCAACAATTGCTATTCCAAAAACATTAGTGTCTCTTTTAGAAGGATCTATTCTGTCTGTCCAATTAATTTGAAATTTAGTTAATAATCCATCAACATAACTTAAATCAAATTCTAAATTTTCATATAAATTATAGTCTTTTCCTTCAACTGGTGTTGATGGATATTCTATTAGATTTTTTGATGTTGGCCATAAAAATTTTTCAGACTCAGAAGAAACATAAGTCGTTTCATAAGTTCCTGCTATTTCAGAAAGTTTCCATTCAAAATCAATTGAATCAATATCAATTTCATAAGGGCTTTTAATTTCTGCACCAAATGAGTTAAGAGTTGCTTTTGGAATATAATAATTTTCGAATTCAACGTATTGACAATTGTTAGTAATATTAAAGTCTTTTGGAGAAGAATCTTCTATAAAATCAAACAAATCTTTACTTATTGCGAAACATTCATTAGGATTAACTAAATGGATATTTAATTTATCAGCAACAGTATATTCTTTATATCTTGATGCTGATGTTTTTTTAGCTTTTAAATAAACTGGAAAGAATCCTAAAATATCTGAAAATCTTTTTTCTGAAGAATATGTTTTATTAATTCCCGTAATTTCAAATTCAGTTGAATCTCCAGCATCTAAAATAATTTTATTTGATTCGTTGCAATTATTACAAACTAATCCTGTTTCGATATAAACTGATGCACTTTCATTACATCCATTAAAAATTTTTACATTAGTAGTATCGTTCCAATTAAGAGTTATGTCTTTATCGCCTTTTGGACTACTAATATCTAAACAAGTAAGCCCCAAATCTAATGATCCTCCAATAGATGCATAAATAGTTTCATTAAGTGGTTGATAACCTAAAGCCTCGCCTTCAACAACTATGCAATCGCTATTAATATTATATATTCCTGGAATTTGTGTAAAAAAATAATTATTTCCAATAGTTGAATCAATTGATGCTGATAAAACATTTGTTCCTACAAATATTGGATTTTTTTCTTCATCACAATTTTTATATACTGAAATTTTTATTGTATCTTCAATTAAATTTACTATTTCATCACCATATTTTGGGATTACAAAATTATAGTAATCTTGGTCTTGTAATCCTGCAATAAAATTATTTTTTCTTTGTAATTTTAGTTCTTTTCCAGGTACCCTTGTATCAACAAAGACACGATAAGGAGTATTGTTTACAAAATATTCAACAACAAAATAATTACTAACCATTAATTGAGAAGGATAAATTTTATTTTGGTATGCTTGCGAATTAGTTCTTGAATTAATTGATAATGTTTCTGCTAAAACTAAATCATTTTCACCATCTTCAGAAACAAATTTAAGACTCCCTGAACCAGTTCTATTAAATGAAGATATAGTTCCTTGGTGTGAATAAACTTTAAGTGTTCCAGTAGTTGTTGAATCAGTTCCATTATATGCTCTTATTGAAAAAGTATTTTCATTTAATTGGAGTTGTTGGGTTTCTCCAACTAAGTTAGCATAATTATTTCCATTAATTAAAACATTTTTTCCATTTATATTTATTGTAAAACAAACTTCTTCACAAATCGCATCACCTAGTTTAAAAGTAGTTGATTCTAAATTAGTTTCAGAAGAATTATTATTATGTTTTTCTTTTGCTCTGTAATTAAATTCAAGAACATCATCATCTTCAAATTCATTTAATTTAAATTTAACAATAAAAGTATAAACCATTGGGTTGAGAGATTCTTGTTCAAAACCATTCCATTTAATTATTGCTTGCACCCCCTCATCTTCTTGATTTTTAAATGTTGAAATATTTGTTGGGAAATAATAATTGTCTATGTGTGGGGGAAATTTTGCAATTATACTTTCTTCTTCCAAATCAGCATTAATCGTAGTTTGAGTTAATATATCTGAAGCGTTATAAAAATATCTTGGCCAAATTATTGGAATATCTTTAATGTTCCCAAATTCATTAATTCTTACAAACGAAAATAAGTCAGTATAATTAAAATCATCTTTATGAATTATAACATCAAATTTTGCGAAGTAATCTTGATTAGCATTCCAAACAAAAGAATTTGGTTTTGAACCATGTTCTATATCAGATAGATTAGTATATATTGTATCAAAAAATATATTTACATTTTTATCTAAATCTTCAACAGGATATAAATAAATATTAAAATCATTTGGCCCTGTTGCTAAATCAGTTATGTTTTGTATTGTTGTTGAAACAAAACCCGGTGCTGATGCAATCATTTCGAGTCGTATTTCACTATCATATGTTAAACTTTCAAATTGATTATTAGTTATACTTATGGTTTCAGAAAGTGTTTTAATTAAATTTGATGGATTTGTTAAAGTATATATTTTTATTTTTGCATTCGAATTAGTTATTTGTTCATTAGTTTTTTTATTGAACAAATTTATTCTTAAAAAACTAATATTTGTATCAATATTTAAATCAAAAATTATTAATTGATTTACATCAAGGATTTTGTTTGTAGAAATTCCAGAATCTGATTCTTTATAATTAGCACTTGCAGAATATGTTCCCGGAATTAAATTATTGAATTTAGATTCTCCTAAATTATTAGTTATATCTTGTCCAATAATAAGTCTTTCGATAGTTTTTGGTTGGTTTGCGAGTAACATGTTTGGCAATTTTAAATAAAGAGTAGTATTAGCTCCTCTTAACTTTTTTGGGTATTGACTATTTGCAGTTGCATTATCTAAAACATTAATTTGTGCTTTTCCTGAATTTGTTTCATTTGCTTTTGTGAGAGTAATTGTTTGAGGTCCACTATTTAAGTCAAACAATTGTGGGTCAAATATGTTATGTAAATAACCTTGTTTATATACAACTCCTATTAGTTGTCCTGCGTTATTTGCAGTAAATCCAGTCATTGTGACTAATCCATTTAAATCAGTAGATTTTGGACTTGCCCCCGCTTGACTATCTGCAATTAGTTTGTTTTGAGAATTTCTTAACCAATAAATTGAAATTTTTGAATTTGGAATAGGAGATGAATTAGAATCAATAATTTTAACAAAAATTTTTCTTAATGCGTTTGGGTTTAGTTTTGTTAAATAAATTGTTTCTTCTGTTGGAGTATTTCCGGCTATAACATTAATAGTAATATTATCACTTGGAGTGATTGGAATATATGGCGAATTTTCATCTAAACTTATAGTGGTTATCAAATATTCTCCGGGTGAAAGATCAGTTAACGTTAAAACTCCTGAATTATCAGTTATTCCCTGTTTTATAGTAGTTAATGAATCGTTTTGTTCTTTATTTAATTTTATTGAAATTCCTGAAATGTTTTTCTTGGGGGATGAATTTAATTCAACTGCGTGCAGTTTTACACTTCCTTTATTAGTATTATTCAATCTAATCAAGCTTATTTCTCTATCTTGCGAAACAAGAAAAGAGTTAGAAATAGTTTCATAATTATTTGCGCCAATCTCATTGATTCTAAAAACACATCCATCTGCATTTAATACAAATTTACCATCTAAAAAACCATCATCTGAGTCATTAATGGTTTTTATTTGAAAAGCAGGGTCATTATCACATTTAAATTTTATGTAAGCAGTTGAATCTTTTATTGGGTTTTTAGAAACTGAATCAACTAATCTAATATTTATTTTTTTAGAATCAACTTGTTCTGAAATTGGGGATAGAAATAATTGATTTTCAAGCATTTCATTTGTTAAAATAAAATTTTCTTTTGTTAGAGTTATATAACCATCTTTTTTTGCAGATACTAAAAATTCAAATTCAACATCGGTTGGAAAAAATAAATTAATAAATACATTAAAAAAATTCATTTTGGGGCCCATGACAGGAAATTCTAATACTCCATGAGAATCACTATATTCATCAAAATTAGCTTCATTTATTGAACCATAAACATTCACATTGCTAATTCCAAGATTTGTTTTTGAATCAAGAGTTATAATTTTTATATCATAAGTATTGCTAAATGAAATAAAATACCCTGTTAAAATTAAAGAAAATAAAATTAATAATAAAAAAAGAATGTAACTTGGAATTATTTTATCTATTGGATCAATAACTTTGTAAATTGGGACATGTTGGTCTAATTTATCTAAAGTTGAATACCATTTATCTTCGAAATAAAAATAAATTCCTTTTATTTTTGATATAACAGTGTTTTTAATTTCTTGAAAATCCATGGTTTTTCACAACTCTTATTAGAATGACTTATTCTTATAAGTTAAAACAATTAAGTAATTAATAAAGCTTTGTAGATGTAAATTTAAAGTAATTTTTTGATTATTTAGCTATTGATTTTGAATAATGGATTTTATTATGAGATTAATTAAATAATTATTTGTTTAATTGTTTAGAGAGTATTAATGCTACGTTTTTTCCAAGGATTAATTCTACTTTTTCAATATTTTTTTTAATTTCACTAGGTTTAGTAATTCCTGAATTGTATAATTTTCTTGCCCTTGCTCTACCAATCCCTTTTAATTCAACCAATGCTAAAAGTTCTTCTTTAACACCATATTTAATTCGTTTAGACAATTTTTTTGTCGGAATTAAATGATGATTTAAACCAAGAACTTTTGATAATTCAATTGTTGAATATGATAACCATTCAATAATTCTATTTTTGCCAAATAGTGCTCCAGGTGCAACTCCATACTCTGTGAATAGATCTTGTTCTTTTCTTTCATTAATCCATTGTTCAAGCATTAATGCTGAAAAAAATTTGTTTAGTGCTTCGGGTTCATATAATAATTTTTCTTGATTGATAGGTAATTCACATGCGCGTTCATTTAAATCTTCCCAAATCAAATGTTTGATTTTTTTTTGTATCTGGAGCCAAGGGCTAAATTCTAAACAATTTGTCCACGCAAAAAGATATGATAAGTTAGTAAATGGTTTTTTATTTGAAATTATTTGTATTAGTGAATAGGCTGATTCAGGGTCTAAGAATAAATCTGAAACTCTTTTTCCAACAAGGGTTATAAAAAATTTATTTTCTTTTTTTTCAACAAAACCAAATTTTTCTAAAGATAGGATTATTTCCATTACATTATCTAATA
Source organism: uncultured archaeon (assembly GCA_964550725.1). GTDB lineage: Archaea > Iainarchaeota > Iainarchaeia > Iainarchaeales > JAAZKV01 > CAZKAC01. Next base: position 9,728 of record CAZKAC010000033.1, on the reverse strand, counting down.
ATTCAGGCATTTCTTGTAATTGTGTTGCATACAAAGTTTTTTCAAAAAATTTTTCACTACTTTTAATATCATATATTTGGTTAGTTGCAATTAAAGCAAGAATGTGTGTTCTTAAAATTGGAATGATTGCTAATCTTGATTGTATTGGTTCTAAGTCTCCATTAATATATTCATTAAAATAAAGATCTCTTTGCATTTCACTATTTGCAAAAATAATGCTTTTTCCTTCTGTTGAAAATTTTGGTCTACCTGAACGCCCTGACATTTGTTTAAATTCTCTTTTTGAAATCAAATTCATCCCATATTTTTCGAATCTGTAAAGTGATGGAATAATTACAACATCAGCCGGAACATTGATACCTGCTGAAAGAGTTGTCGTTGCAAAAATAACTTTAATTAATCCATTTCTAAAATTTTCTTCAACTAATGACTTTTGTTTTTGCATTAATCCAGCATGATGGAAAGCAATCCCTTTTTTTATAATTTCAGCAAGAGAATAACATTGTTCGGTTGGTTGTTCTAGTACAGAAATTATTTGTTTAGAAACTTTTTCTAATTTTTCTTTTTCTTTTTTATTTAATTTTGGAGGAGTGTTAATTATCATTTTTTTAGCAGTACCTTCAGTGCGTTTTCTTGAATTCAAAAAAACTAATAATTGTTTGTTTTCAGAAAAATTTTTTTCAATAATTTCTTCAAAAGTTCCATTCTCTTTTGTGCCATCATTAAATAAAATTTCTTTATTATGTAATACTCCTTCTTTTAGTTTAACTGGTCTAAATTGAGATTCAACTAATTCTGCATTAAGCCAATTTGCGAGTTCTTTAGAATTTGGTATTGTCGCACTCAAACCAAGGATTTTTAATTCAGGTAAAAAATTGCGGAGTTGGGTTATAGTAATTTCTAAAACAGGACCTCTATCAGAATCAAGTTCATGTATTTCATCCACAATCAAACAACCAACTTGTTGTAACCATTCTGCATTGTGTCTAAGCAAAGAAGAAAGTTTTTCATATGTACAAAAAATAATATCAAATTTTTTTAAGTAAGATGAAGATGAATCCAAATCTCCTGTTGATAAAGCAAATTTTAATTCAGGATATTTTTTTTTAAAATCATAGTAATGTTCTGATGCTAACGCTCGTAAAGGACAAGTATAAATAACTTTTTTTTTGTTATTATAAGCTTGTTCTAACATATACAATTCAGCGACAATTGTTTTTCCGCTTGCGGTTGGGGCAGAAACAATCAAACTTGTATTAAAATTTTTTTCAACACACATTTTTTGCATTTCATTAAAATCAGAAAAATTATTTTTTTGTAAAACAATTTTTGAAACATCTTCTTTAACCATAAAAATATTTTTCAAAGAAGAGTATATATTAATTTGGGGGGGTGTGTGCTGGTGTAAAAAAATAATTATTTTTTTAATTCATTTTTAATTTTTTCCTCATCTTCTGGATTAGTTACTCCAAACCAATCATCATTTGTTGGAAATATCTTCATTTTTATTTTTCCACATTCAATCAATTTACTCAATTCAGTTGGAAGTAAACATTCTGCTTTTCTATCCCCTTTATGTTTTTCTTTAAATTCATCAAGAATTTCTTCAAGATATTTAAGAGTTTGACTTTGAAGAGCAAAAAGATTCATACTACACATGTTTTGTTTAGAAAGATTTTTTTCTTCTAAATTATTTTTTTCAATTTCAAAAACTTCGTTTATTTTTAAAACTTCATTCCCAAAAATTTCAAAAATTCCTCGATTAGTTTTTCCATTTTCAGGAATTACTTTCCCTAAAAAGTATCCAATTGTCGCAGAATCAGAAGAATCATTTTTTAAAAAATCTATAAGTATTCTAAAAGAATTTTCACCATAAATATCATCTCCATTACATACAATAAAAGGGCCACTAATAACATTTTTTGCAGAAATTAAAGCATCAACAGTTCCCCAAGGTTTATCTCTTTTGTTAGAATCAAAAGTTTGTTTTGCATATTCCACTGGTTTTTTTTTATAAGTATCTCCAAATAGTTCCCTGAATGGTTTTTCAGTTTTTTCACCAACAATAAAAATAATATTATCTATTCCTGCATTAATTGCTTGGTTTATTGAATATTCAATTAAAGTTTCTTCATTTGGGCCAACTTTAGCAAACTGCTTTATTTTTCCACCAAACCTTGAACTCATTCCAGCAACCATATACACTATTGAAATTTTAGTTTCCATTAAATCACTAATAAAAATGAAATCTAAATATATAAATAGTTTGTGTTGCCTATCCACAATTAACTAGTATATTTTTGCTAGTATTTTATCTAATTTTTTGGTTATTATTTCATTCAACTTCTTTTAATGCTTGGAATTCATATGCTTTTTGTAGTGTTAGAATTGCTTTTGGTAAGTCACTTGTTCTTAAAGAATTTGTTTTTTTCCACTCTTCACCATCTTTGTAGTTTCTTTCCATAGTTGTTGTGAAATATTTATTGCCTTCTTTAGAAGCATTTTCCCAAATAGCAGCTTCTATTCCACCAACACTTATTTTTTTTATCGGTTTCATATTTACACCCCCTTTAAAAATAAACATAATTTCTGGCTGAGAGTTAAAGGAGTATTTCCTGTTAGCCAGGGTTCGTTTTTTAAATTTGTAAAATAATTTTTATCCAAAAAATCACCTCTTATATACCTATCCAAATTCTTAAACTGTGCCTTGTATTTTTTTAAAAATTATATTCTAACATAGAAAAAATTTGGTTTTCTATTACCCATTGTTTCAACAAATCTACACAATTTTGATTCAACCATTTTATCACATCCTTTTAAGGGATCCCCAAAAAAAGGGGATACCAATCAAACTGAATACATATTCATTTTGTTATTTATAAATAAGGAACGAACGTGCATGCCGGTGGTTGTTAGGAATTGAAATTATTGTTGAATAATTGGTTTGAAAAATAAATTTTTTTTGAAAATGAGTTATGGGGGGGGAAGTTATTCTTAGTTTTGAAACATTTTTAGTTTTGAATTATTCTTTTACCCATTTTTGTAATTCTTTAAGAGCAGTCTCAGTTTTTTCGATGATATCAAGTTTTTTTTGTAAATCTTCCATTTGTTTATTGCTTGCACTCATTCTAAATTCTTTTAATTCATCAGCATATTTAGCGACTTTTTTATTTTTTTTATATACTATTGAGGTGGTAACAGTTTCAGTTAATTGTTTTCTATATTCTATATCAGTAACAAACATTTTTACCATTGGTTTCCATCGTGGATCTGATACAAGATGTGCAGGTAAACTAACTTTATTAGCATCATTTCTATAATCTGAATCAATCATCATGCGAGTCATATGTTTCCAATATAATGGTTCTTTTAGTTTTTTTATTTGATGATTTTTATGGTAATTTAATGCGCGATTATAACTTTTTTTCCACGCTGCATATCTTTGGGAATAAATTTGTTTACTATTTTTTAAATCAGAAAGTTTTCTTTGAATAACTAAATAACTTGGGTATGTAATTTTTGGCCAATCTTTATCTGATTTATGTGCACGTATTACTCCACCTATTGCAAAATATTGTTCTAAAGCATTTATTCTTTCACCATTTTTTGGAGCGTTTGGAAAATTTTTTTTGAAATCTGAAATATTAGCTAAGACTCCTTGTTTACCAGACATACTAAAAACAATACTTATTGATGCTTATAAATGTTGTTTTGTTGAAATTTTCTTATTTTTGTGAAAAGTTAAATAAAGATTACTATTATTATTATAATTGGTGATGTGAATGTTTCCGGGTGGAATGAATCCAAGACAAATGGGAAAAATGATGAAACAAATGGGAATCAAAAATGAAGAGCTTGATGTTAAAGAAGTAACTATTGTTTTAAATAGTGGAAAAAAATTTTTTTTTGAAAATCCTTCAGTACAAATGATTGAAATGCAAGGACAAAAAACCTATACTTTATCTGGACAAGCAAAAGAAGAAACGTCGATTCCAGAAGAAGATGTAAAAATGGTTGCGAACCAAGCTAATGTTTCAGAAGAAGAAGCTAAAAAAACTCTTGAAGAAAATGATGGAGATATTGCTGAGTCTATAGCAAAACTCTCCAAATAATTTGTAATTATTAAAAAATAGTGTATAATAATTATTCATTAATTTCAAGTCATTTTAGTTAAAATCATTTGAGTCTATGTTAGGATCATTTGAGTCTATGTTAGGATCATTTGAGTCTATGTTAGGATCATTTGAGTCTATGTTAGGATTATTTGAGTCTATGTTAGGATTATTTGAGTCTATATCATTCATTAAAGAATTTGTATCAATAACTAAACTATTTAAATCAAATTCAGGGGGATTATTATAATTAAACATTTCATATAATTCAAGTGAAGTAATTGTGTTTCCTTGTAATGACATATTTCCTGAAATACTTATTTTATCTTTAGGCATTGTATTAATGTCTACAATTGCTGAAAGGGTATCTGTTTCAAAAGAATAGTTTTTGTCTATTCCAAGGGTTTTGTTTGTAATAATTATTGGAGTGTTTGGTGCAGTAATAGTAACATATTTTACTGGTTGTATTTCTTCAAAATATTCTAGTTCTTGAATTTTTGAAATTATTTCATTTAATGAATAATCTTTTTTAATAGTTAATTCTGCAGTATATATCCATGTTTTATCTTCAGGAGTAGTAAAATTAGAACGAATATTTCTAATTCCATCAATTGCCATTATTGAACGATCTATTTTTTGAATATCCATCTCAACAGTTTTTGAAAACAATTTTAATGATGAAAGTTCTTTCAAAACATTTGCATCAAAATTAACGGTGTATTTTGTAGTGGTTGGTTGTAAACTAGGGTCAATGTTTAAATTTGGTTGACTATCATCTTCTCTGTCTGAATAAAGCAATGCCATCGCAAACATACTAGTAATCATTAGAATTCCTATTGCTGCTCCTAAAAGCTTTAAACTTTGTTGTTTATCCATAATTGTTCAATAAAAATCATATTAATAAGCTTTAAAAATACTCCTAAATAGATAATTTTTATCTGATTGTAGTATATCAGTTTTTTTTAAAATAAATCTTATGAAAGGTGTTTTTTGAATGGTTGAAAAAAAAGCTAAAACAACAAAAAAAATAATGGATGAAGTAAAAAAAGAAATAAAAAAAAGAATGGTGAAGGTTAGTTTTACAGGAAAAGAATTATTAGAGGGTAGAGTCTTTGATACTACTCATTTAGATGAAGCAAAAAAGTTTGGTATATTTGATGAAAAAAGAAAATATGGTCCGATAACAATTGTTTTGGGAGAAATGGAAATGCTTCCAAAAGTAGAAAAAGAATTACAAATAATGAAAACTGGTGATAAAAAAATAGTTAATTTATCAGCAAAAGAAGCATTTGGAGAAAGAGATTCTCGATTTGTAATAGTTATGCCTCTTAAAAGTTTTATTGATCAAAAAATAAATCCCGTTCCTGGATTAATTATACGTGGTGAAATGAATGGACATATGCAAACAGGAAAAGTACAAAGTGTAAGTGGAGGAAGAGTAAGAGTAGATTTTAATCATCCATTATCTGGACGAGAAATTGAATATGAAATAAAAATAGAAGAAGATATAAATGATAAAAAAGAAATTGCTCAAGAAATATTTAATAAATATTATTCATCAATCCCAGGTGCAAAAAAAGAAATAAAAAAAGATGAATTATACATAACGCTTTCTTCTGATTCTTTTAAAAATTTAAAAAGAATAAATGATGCAATAGAAATACTTGGAAAAGAATTAGGGATAAAAATTTTATTTAAAGAAGATAAAACAAAAAAATCAAAAGATAATAATGAAGAAAAAGTTAAATCTTCTCAAGAATTAAAAAATAATGATTAAAAAACAAGAATCAAAAAAATAATAGTTGAGTAAATAAATTGTTTTTTGAAAAATAGTTTTTAAAACTAAACAAACAAGATTTATAAAGATTTGTGATGAGAATAATTTGTATTAATGGCTCACAAATCTATTTGTGGAATAAATATATCGTGGTTAAATGAATCATTTTAAAGAAGTTGAAGGATTACCAATAAGTCTGATTAGTGAAAGGACTATGTTTAATGCATCAATAGGTCCAGTAAAACATAAACTTGAATTAGAAGATAAAAAGACAGGAACTACTACTGTGGGAATAATTTACAAAGATGGAGTTATACTAGCTGCTGATCAAAGAGCAACGCTAGGAAATATTGCTGAGAAAGACATGCCCAAAGTATACAAAATTACTAGTAATATTGGGGTTACGACTGCAGGTGCAGTAGGTGATTCGTTAGCATTGATTAGATTTATGCGTGCACAAGCAAATTTGTATGAAATTGAAAGAGATACAAAAATGACTCCTAATGCAATGGCATCATTATTATCAAATGTATTGAATGGTAATAGGTATTATCCTTTTGTTTTTCAACCAATTCTTGGGGGAATAAATAATAAGCCTGAATTGTTTGAATTAACTCCTTTTGGGTGTGTGACAACAAAAAAAGATTATGCTATTACTGGTTCAGGAACAACATTTGCAATGACAACACTTGACAATGCTTACAAAAAAGAAATGAATGAAGATGAAGCAATAGCATTGGCAGTAAAAGCTGTTAGTGCAGCAAAACACAGAGATATTTATAGTGGTGGAGAAAGCGTAACCGTTGTAGTAATTGACAAAAATGGTTATCGAGAAATTAATCGTTCTCAAATTGATAAAATAATTGCAAAAATAAAATTCAATTAAAAAAAAATCCCCTTTTAAAAAATAAATTAATTGTAGTTAATTGCCTTATTTAAAAGATTTTAATTAACAAATAAAAAAACTAAAAAGTAGTTAAATTAAAAAAATAAAATATAAAAAAGTGATGATTGTGGTACAAGAAATAGATATGTTAAAACAAATAAAAGAAATAATAAAAAAAACAATTCCTGATAAGTGCGGAGTGACAAAAGTAGAAATTGAAGGACCTGAAGTAGTAATTTATACAAAAAATCCTGGAGAATTTTTTGGACCAGATAATTATGTTTCAAAAACCGCTTTTGAATTAAAAAAAAGAGTTAATATTAGAACTGACAAAAGTTTATTTGCAGGAAAAGAACAAGCAAAGAAAGAAATTCTCGCAATGATTCCTGAAGATGCTGAAGTAAAAGAAATTTATTTTAATGATGCATTTTCTGAAGTTGTAATTGAAGCGGTAAAAAAAGGACTTGTTATTGGAAAGGGTGGAGAATTATCAAAGAGAATAATGCTTCAAACAGGTTGGACTCCAAACATTTTGCGTGCGCCCACATCAAATTCAGAAATTCTTAGAAAAATTAGAAGTTATTTATATAAAAATGCTGATGAAAGAAAAAAATTCTTATTAAAAGTTGGAGAAGAAATTTATTCTCCAAAAAGCACTTCACAACACAATTGGGCAAGAATAACTGCTCTTGGTGGGTTTAGAGAAGTTGGAAGAAGTAGTGTTTATGTGGATACTGAACAAACAAAATTATTGATGGATGCGGGATTGAATCAATCTGGAAACGACGTTCTTCCTTATATTGATTCATTAAATTTTCCATTAAGTGAACTTGATGCGTTGATTGTTACACATGCACATTCTGATCACTCTGGAATGATTCCTTATTTGTATCGATATGGTTTTGATGGACCAATTTATTCAACAATGCCTACAAGAGATTTAATGACTCTGTTACAATTTGATTATATCAATGTTTCAATTTCAAATGATATTGAACCATTATATACTGAAGCAGATGTAAAGAATGCTTTGCTTCATACAATTCCTAGAGATTATAGAGAAGTAACTGATATTGCGCCAGACATTAGAATGACTTTTCATAATGCAGCGCACATTTTAGGTTCAGCATCAGTACACTTAAATATTGCAGAAGGTGCACACAATCTTGTTTACACAGGAGATATAAAATATGGATTTACTAGATTATTTGATAATATTGACATTAAGTATCCACGAATAGAAACAATGATTATTGAAAGTACTTATGGTGCAAAAGATGCACTCCAAACATCAAGAACAGAAACAGAACAAAAATTTTTAGAAATAATTCAAGAAACCACTCAGTTTGGTGGAAACATATTAGTTCCTGTTTTTGGAGTTGGAAGAGGTCAAGAATTAGCACTTGTTTTGGAAAATTTTTACAAACAAGGATTATTGGGTGAAAAAAATAAAATTTATTTTGATGGAATGGTTAGGGAAGCAAGTGCAATACATACAGCGTATCCTGAATATATGCGACAAACTCTTGAAAGAAGAATTTTAAATAATGACAGTCCTTTTGATTGTCCAGCATTTAATACTGCTACTCGTGAAGATAGAGACAAAATATTAAAAGATGGAGGAGCAATAATAGTTACCACTAGTGGAATGATGCAAGGGGGGCCAGTACTAGATTATTTTTATAAAATGGCTGAAAACCAAGCAAACACTTTACTCATTGTAGGATATATGGCTGAAGGAACTTTGGGGAGACATTTGCAACAGGGGCTAAAAACATTACCAATAACTGATAAAGGAAAAACACGAAGACTTGATGTTAAAATGAAAATTGAAAATTTAGATGGATTTTCAGGACACTCAGATTTTAACCAACTAGTGAATTATGTCGGATCACTAAAACCAAAACCAAAAAGAATTTTAGTAAATCACGGAGCACCCGCAAGAAGTATTGAATTTTCTAAATACCTAGCACACAAATTTCAAATAAACACAACATCAATACGATTGTTAGATTCAATTAGATTAATTTAAATTAATTAGTTATAAATTAAAGGTTATTATTTTAATTGAATTAATTTTAATTATAAAATACTTTTATTTTGTATAAAGTTCCTGCAGTTTTTCTAATGAAAGAGAAACTTTGTTTAATTCTTTTTGTGTTGGTTCTTTTACCCATGCTGAAAATGATTCTGAAATTGAATTTCTTTTTTCTGAATCAGGAGAAGGATTTACTTTATACTTGGTTTTGTCTCTGACAATTATTCCCAAATCAATTAATCTGTTTAAGTGGTAGCGAATTAATTTTTCGCTCATTTCAATAGAAGATTTTTCTTTAATAAATTCTTGTAAATCAAGAGTTGTTGGAGATTGTTTTTTCTTAAATAAATAAGCAAATAAAGAATCATAAACTAATAACGCTTTGTCTCTACTTTCATTAGGAGAAAGGAGTCCAAGGGATAGACAACACCACCTTAACAAAGATTTTTTTGTAAGTTTAACTGAGTCAGGTAAATCCATTTGTCGTATCGTAAATTCTTTTCGTATATATTCTGCCTCTGGAATCATTTTTTAGCCTCCAAAATTTTTTACCCCAAAAAAATCAAGGTAAAAGATTATTTCTTTTTCTAATAGATTATTCCTTTGTTGTATTTAAGGCTTTCGTGAATAAATTATTCAAATTATTATTAATTTTTTGATTAATTAGTAATTCTTACACACTTAACAATTTCATATTTTTTTTACTTTTAAAAATATTAATTAATTATAATCTAATTAGTTTATTTTTTATTAACTATAATTTGTAAGTTTAATTTTTTTTATTAATCCTATTTATTAATCATAATTTGCTAGTGTGATGTTATAGTCTAGTAAGTATGGGCTTGTGTTTGTGTCTGTTGTTGTTAATATTTTTCTATATTGGAAAAAGTTTCCATCTTGTTCTGTAACATAATC
>CAZKAC010000032.1:0-26203 GCA_964550725.1 uncultured archaeon | reverse complement strand
CATTAGCTGCAAAAAAAATGAAAGTTTCTCAACCCACATTTTTTAGAGTTATTTCAAAAGCGCGAGGAAAAATTTCAGACGCTGTGATTAATGGAAAAGCTATTCGTGTTGAGGGTGGAAAATATAAGTTAACTAAATAATCTCAGTTTTGTGAATATTTTTTTTTATTTAAAAAAACTTTTTCTTGAAATCCAACCAATAAAAATTCCTAATAATAATGATGAACTCATAATAATTATTAATTCTTGAATTGAAAATAATGCTTGATTTTGTATTTGCAAAAGTGGAGTTAATTCTTTATTTATAGTTAATATTGAATCATCTGGTCTTGATTCGATAGTATTAATTTTAAATTCTGAATTATTTAAAATAAACTCTGGTGATATTGTGGATTGTTCAAATGTGATGTTTTTGTTGGTTGTTCCAAAAAATAAAAATAATATTCCTGAAAAAATTATTATTGTTGCACAAAGAGTAATTAAAACTTGTAAATCATCATATAATTTTGGAGCAACTATTTTTTTACCATTTTCAGTTAATTCATAATATTTCCATTTTCTACCTTCGTCAATTTGTTCAATAAGTTTTGCTTTTCTTAAGACATCACAATGTTCTTTAATTGTAGATGTTTTTAGGGAGAGGTTTTTACTTAACTCACTAAGAGTATGTCTTCGTAATTTTAAATTTTTGAGTATTTTTATTCTCGTGTCTGAAGAGAGTACTTTGAAACTTTCTTCATCTAAAATAATTTGTTTTTGCATATATTCTTCTCCAAATAAGTAACCTATTATTAAATTTTTTGTATTAATTAATAATTTTCTAGTTGATAACATTTTTATTAACATTTCTTTTAATTTAATTATTATTGTAAAAATTCAGTATTTAAAGTTTTGGTTTTGTTGAGGTTCTTCTTGAATAAGCTCTTTGAAATTATTATTTTCTGGTAATATTTTTTTAAAAATAATTTTTAGAATGGTATAATAAATCGCAATTAAGTTTTTCATGAATATATTACTAAATAAGTTTATTGTGATTAAACTAATTAATATATAAAAAATCCAACTATATTTTGAAAATTTTAATAATGGTAATTGTTGTATTATTTCTGAAGCAAAATTTATTTCTCCTTTATTTTCATTCATAGTGCTTTTTATTGTTTTTTGATAATCTGGATTATTAATTTGATTTTTTAATGTTTCAGTTTGTAGAACGAATACTAAAACATCTTCATCATTTTTTTCACTTAAATTTTGATATGACTCAAGGTTGGTGAGTGAGTTTATTATTCCTTTTTGTGATTCTATTGAAATTTCTACTACTAAATCAGTTATTGATTCTTCAAAATTATCCATATCTCCAATTGAAAGTTCTAAAATTTCAGGAATAAAATTATTTTCTAATTTTTCTGCTTGTGAAAAAGAGGTTATTGAAAGAATTAATATAAATCCAATTATTGAAACTAGTAATATTTTTTGTGCAGCTCCTTGACTCGCTGAAAATTTTAATTTGCTTTTCAGTTCACTTTCTTTAAGTTTTAACCAATTAATTCCCCAAATAATTCCAATTGCTAAAAAAATAAACGGTACTATCCATTCAAACAAATTAAACATTAAAACTCCTATTAAAACTGCCAAAATATAACTCGATTCACAAAAAATTAGAGCTTTATTGTATTCAAATTTTTCACCAATTAATAAAATTATTGATATTGGAAGTGCAGAAACAATAAAAAAAACTATTCCATGTAAAGAAAAAATTGGACTTATTGATTTTAATAAATTAATTGTTAAAAACGAATTTAATGTAATATTTAATGTTGAAAAAGAATATAATGCAACTAAAGTAGTTGTAAAAATAAAAGCGGATAATATAATTCCTATAATATTTTTTTCTTCCATAATAAAATTGTTCTTTTTGAGTATATAATTATTAGCTTTTTTAGTTTTTAAATTTTTTTACTATGAGAATCTTTAAAAATTCTTTATTTCTTAAATTAAATGTTAATTATGTTAGATAATAATCAAATAAACTCTTTTTCGGAGATAGAGTCAAAATGGCAGAATGAATGGGAAAATTCTAAGTTATTTGAAGTGAATGAAGATTCAACGAAAGAAAAATTTTATTTGCTTGAAATGTTTCCTTATCCTAGTGGGGATGGACTTCACGTAGGACATGCATTAAATTATATTATTGGTGATGTTTTAGCAAGATATAAAATAATGAATGGTTTTAATGTTTTGCACCCAATGGGTTATGATGCACTTGGTCTCCCTGCAGAAAATGCTGCAATAAAGGCTGGGGTACATCCTGAAGAATATACTAATAAAGCAATTAATCATTATATTGAGCAACAAAAATCTTTGGGAATAACTTATGATTGGTCAAGGGTTATTAATACTGCAAACCCGGGTTATTATAAATGGGACCAATGGATTTTTTTGAAAATGTTTGAAAAAGGTTTAGTTTATCAAAAAGAATCTGCAGTAAATTGGTGTCCTGAATGTAACACTGTTTTAGCAAATGAACAAGTGCATAATGGAAAATGTTGGAGACATGATGAAATATCTGTTGAAGTAAAACATTTGAAACAATGGTTTTTGAAAATAACTGATTATGCTGATGAACTTTATGAAAGTATTGATTCTTTAGATGGTTGGCCATCAAAAACAAAAGCTATGCAAAAAAACTGGATTGGTAAAAGTCACGGAACTGAAATTGATTTTGAAATTAATGGAAAAAAATGGCCAATTTTTACTACTCGTCCAGATACAATATTTGGTGTAACTTTTATGGTTATTTCGGCACATCATAAAGAACTTATGGAAATTGTTACTAGTGAACATAAAGAAAATGTTAAAGAGTTTTTGAAAAGATTGGGTTCAGTTTCAGAAAAAGAACTTGAATTAATGGAAAAAGAAGGAGTTTTTACTGGAGCATATGCACTTAACCCTATGACTGGAGAAGAAGTTCCAGTTTATGCAGGAAATTTTGTTGTTGCTGATTATGGTGCTGGTATGGTTATGGCAGTTCCTGCACACGATCAACGTGATTTTGAATTTGCAAAAAAATATGATATTCCAATAAAACAAGTAATTAAAGGTGAATTGACAGAAAAAAGAGCATTTACTGGGGATGGGGAGTTAATTGAATCTGATAAATTTAATGGTATTCTTAATAGAGAAGCAATTGATATTATAACTAATGATTTAATTCAAGCGGGCAGAGGAAAAAAAGTTACAAATTTTAAGTTGCGTGATTGGGGTATTTCAAGACAAAGGTATTGGGGGACACCAATTCCAATAATTCATTGTGAAAAATGTGGTGCTGTGCCAGTAGCAGAAAAAGATTTGCCAGTAAAACTTCCAAAAGATATTGATTTTGGAAAAGGTAATCCACTAGAAACAAATCAAGAATGGATTCAAGTTAAATGTCCTAAATGTGGTGGAGATGGAAAAAGAGAAACTGATACAATGGACACTTTTGTTAATTCAAGTTGGTATTTTTTGAGATATGCTGACCCAAAAAATGATGAAGAAATTTTTGATAAAAACAAAGTTAAATATTGGTGTCCTATCGATCAATACATAGGTGGTTCTGAACACACTTGTATGCATCTTATTTATTTTAGATTTTATTCTAAATTTTTAAGAGACATTGGGTTGATAGATTTTGATGAACCTGCAAAGAAATTGTTCCACCAAGGAATGCTTCATGGAGAAGGTGGAATTAAGATGTCAAAGAGTAAAGGCAATGTTGTAAATCCTGAGACAGTTTCAAAAAATTATGGGATTGATACAGCAAGATGGTTTTTACTTTCGCTTGCTGCGCCAGATAAACCAAGGGATTGGAGTGATAAAGGAATTCTTGGAAGTTTAAGATTAATAAAAAGGTTTTCTGAATATTTTGAAAAAGTTAAATTTGGAAAAGATACTAAAGTTACTAGTTCAAAAATTAATAGTACTTTGAAAGAAATAAATTTAGATATTGATGAATTTAGATATAATTTAGCAGTTATTAAAATAAGACAATTATTTGAATATCTTGAAACACAAGAAGAGATTTCAAAACAAACTGCTGAAAAATTCTTAAAAATATTAACTCCTTTTTGTCCACATGTTTCTGAAGAATTGTGGGAAAAAATTGGAAATCAAAAATTTATTAGTGTTGCACAGTGGCCAATGGTTGATGAATTAATGATTGATAAAAATTTAGAAAAAATTGAAGATTTAATAGTTAGTTTAAGGCGAGATATTTTAAAAGTAAAAGAACTTGCAAAAATTGATAAAGTTTCAAAAGTAAAAATATTTATTTCTCCTGAGTGGAAATGGACTGCTTTAATAATGGTTCGGGAAGCGCTTGGTGAAAAACCAGATTTTTCTTTAGCAATGAAAACATTAATGAATGATTCTGAAATGAAAAAACATGGGAAAGAGATACAACCTTTCTTAAAAACATTGATAAATAATTATGGTGAATTTTCAACTCTTGAAAAGTTTAATGAATTATTAGTTTTTGAAAATGCAAACTCTATTCTTGAAAAAGAATTTGGTAAAATTGAAATAATTTCTGCTGAAAAAAGTGAAGAAGGAAAAGCAAGAAATGCTTTCCCAGGAAAACCAGCTCTGTTAATTGAATAAATTCAAAAAAAGTAAACTGGGTTTGAAAGAATTATTTCAGACTTAGGTAATCTAAGTCTGATTCAACTCTTTTAATTCCATTTTCATTCATTTGAAGAATAGCCATTGCATCCCATGTTCCATTCAAAAAAGCCTGTCTTCTTCCTTCAATCATATTAAGAGGGATTTTTTTTTCAGCATAGTTTATAATTTTTTCTTCAAGGTCAATAGTAACTTCTGTTTCTGGATTTGTTTCGATATATTTTGCCATTTCTTTAAGTTCATTTCTTGGAATCATTACTCCCACAACTCCAAGCGAAGCGCAATTTCCTGCAAATATTTCTGCAAAACTTTCGGCAATTATTGCATTAATTCCATATCTGTGTAAAGCCTGAGGTGCATGTTCTCTTGAAGAACCACAACCATAATTTGCTCCGCCAATCAGAATGTTTCCCCCTTTATATTTATTCAATGGGTGCTCTGCAACTTCTTGACCATCAATAAATCGCTCATCAAAGTAAGCATATTCTCCCATGTTTGTGAAAGTAATTTCTTTTAGATAACGTGCAGGAATAATATCATCTGTATTTTGATCATTTGTAGGTTTTGGAATTGCCTTTCCAACGATTTTTTTAATTACTTTATCTTCAATTCTAACTTCACTCATTGTTCTCACCCCTTATAATTGCTGTTTTTGAAAGATATTTTCTTGGATCAGCAAATTTTCCTTCAATAGCAGTTGCTGCTGCAGTGTAAGGACTCACCAAATGAGTTCTTCCTGTCGGACTCCCTTGTCTTCCTTTGAAATTTCTGTTTGAAGTTGAAGCACTTCTTTGTTGTCCAACTAACTTATCAGGATTCATTGCCAAACACATTGAACACCCAGCATTTCTCCATTCGGCTCCAGCTTCTTTAAAAATATCGTCTAATCCTTCTGCCTCTGCTTCAGCCTTTACCTTTTCAGAACCAGGTACAACAAGAGTTTTTATAGAAACTTTTCTTCCTTTTAGAATTTCTGCAGCCTCTCTTAAATCAGAAAGCCTTCCGTTTGTGCATGAACCAATAAACACTATATCCACAGGTAACCCTTCGATTTTTTTACTCTCTTCAAGGCCCAGATATTTGTATGCGTCTTCAGTTTCGAGTTTTTCTTTTTCATCCATTTTTTCCATTGTTGGAGTTTCTTCAGAAATCATTATTGTTTGTGCTGGATTAACCCCCCATGTTACAACCGGTTCAAGAGTTGAAACATCAATTTCTACAACATCATCATATTCTGCATTTTCATCTGAACGAATAGATTTCCAATAATTCATTGCCTTTTCAAAATCTTTTGGGGTATAATTTCTATTTTTTAAGTATTCGTATGTTGTTTCATCAGGATTAATATATCCTGATCTTGCACCGCCTTCAACAGCCATGTTACAAACAGTCATTCTTTCATCCATACTCATTTTTTCAATTACTGGTCCTGTAAATTCATATGCAAATCCAATTCCCCCTTCAACTCCAAGTTTTCTTATTATATGTAAAATAACATCTTTCGCAGTAACTCCTTTCTGAAGGTTTCCAATAACATTAATTTTACGCACTTTGAGTTTGTCCATTGCCATTGTTTGTGTTGCAAGAACATGACTAACTTGTGTTGTTCCTATTCCAAATGCCAATGTTCCGAATGCACCATAAGTACATGTGTGACTATCTCCACAAACTGCAAGCATTCCTGGCCAAATAATTCCTTGTTCAGGATAAGTTACATGGCACACTCCTTGTTTTCCAGTTCCAACATCAAAATAAGTTATTCCTGTTTCTTTTGTATTCTTCTCAAGAGTTGAAGTCATAAGTTCTGCCTGTTCATCTTTGAATGGGCGTGAAGTATCTGTGGTTGGAATAACATGGTCAGTTACAGCAAATGTTAACTCAGGGTGCTTTACTTTCAAACCATTTTCTTTAAGCATTTCAAATGCCTGTGGGCTTGTAACCTCATGCATCAAATGTCTTCCCACAAATATTTGCATTTGTCCTGTTGGAAGAGTTCCAACAACATGCTTATCCCAGACTTTATTATATAATGTTTTGCTTGACATTATTCAAACCCCCTTACACTCATAATTGCCTGTTCAACTAATCTATCAAGATTTTTGGTTTTGTATTCAGGGTCACGAATATTATTCAACGCTGCTTCTTTTAATGCATTTGCTGCTTTAATTTCACCCATCTGCTCAAGCATCATCGCATATGAAAGGAAAGCTGCTTCTGGCTTAACTTCCTGAGTCTTTTCTTTTACAAAAGAATCTTTTACATATCCTCCGTGCCCGTCACTTTCATACCATTTATCTGGTGCAGTTCCGTGAATTGGTTCAAACATACTTGGGAATTCTCCAGTAGGATTAATATTTCCACTTACTGCAGAACCTATTCCCCCTTGAATAACCGCTCCTGCATCGGTTGCAATATCTCCAAACATATTTTCTGTTATTACAACATCAAATTGTGCCGGATTTAGAAGCATCTGCATCAAGAAATTATCTATATGCATATACTTAACATTTAATTCTTTACTTCCAACCATTTCATCAAATACTCTTTGCCAAGGAATTGCTGCATATGTTAAAACATTTGTTTTGAAAACAAAATGAATTGTTGGTTTATCTCCTTTCTTTCTCATTTTTGCTCTTTCTATAGCATATTTGGCAAGTCTCTTCACACCTTTGTAAGAACAAACCATTTCCTGAATTCCAACCTCTTCTTCCGTCCCTTGGTTTTCAACATGCCCCTTTCCAACATATAATCCTTCAGAGTTTTCTCTACAAATTTCAAAATTAATATCATCGCTTGTTTTACCAACAAGAATACTTTCTACTCCTTTTGGAAGTATAACTGGTCTTAGATTTACATATTGTTCAAAATCTTGTCTCAATTTAAGGAGGATTCCAATTTCAAGTATTCCTGGCTTAATTTTTGTAGGGTCACCAATAGCACCCAAAAATATTTGGTCATGTGTCTTTAATAAATTCAATTCTTTTTCTCCTAATTCGGTTATATTATTTTCCACAAAATAATCTGCATTATAATTGTAAGTTGTGTGTTTTATTGGTTTTGTAAGCAAGTGGCTTAAAGCCTCACTGACTTTTAATGTTGCTTTTGTTACAGTGATTCCATTTAAGTCTCCTGGAATGACTGCTACATTATATTCATTCATAAAATTCCCCCTTAATTTGTAAAAGTTAAACTTGAATGTTTTTATAAAAGTTACTAGCTGATTGGTTAAAATAAGGTTTAAATACTTGAATTACATTCTTTTCTTAGTTGGTTGGAATGTCAAGAATTGAAAAAGAAAAAATAATGGAAGCGGCACTATTTATGTCTCCAAAACCAATTTCTTTGGAAGAGTTAAAAACTATTGCTAATGTTGATTCAAGGATTGAAACAAAAGCGATGGCTGAAGAATTAATCCATTATTATAAAACAAAACAATCTTCTCTGGAAATTATTTCTCTCCCAGTGGGTTATCAGATGCGGGTTAAACAAGAATACGAGGATTTAGTTCAACAATATGCTACTGATACGATGTTTAACAAAGGAGTAATGAAAACTCTTGCATTAATTGCATATAAACAACCAATATCACAATCAACTGTTATAAAATATAGGAATAATAAGGCTTATGATCATCTTAAAGTTTTGGTGGAAAATGGGTTTGTTAAAAAAGAACCAATTGGTAGGACATATTCTTTAACTACTACAAATAAATTCATTGAATATTTTGGAAAAGATTTTGGAAAAAAATAGTTATTGTGTGGTGTTTTTATGGGAGTTAATTCTGGAGATATAAAAAATTTTAAAGAAGTAGGTAAAGATGTAAAAAAATTAGTCAAAAAATCAGAGGTTGATTCAAAAAGACTAAATTTTTTACAAAAAAAATTTATTTTAGATGAAAAGAAAATAAAATTACTTGAAGAGAAAAATAAAGAATTGTTAAAAAATTTAAAAGTTGTACATAATACATTTGCAAAAGAAACTGTTGAAAAAGGGAATAAATTTTCATTAGAATTAAGAAAACAAGTTCTTACACTTTCAGTTGCTGCTTTTGGTTTTCTTGCTGCTTTAACTTGGAGAGATGTGATTAATGCAGCTCTTGCTCCAATTTTAAAAGGAAGGGAAGGGTTATTTGAGTTTGTTTTAGTTGCATTATTTGTAACTGGTTTAGCTATAATTGTTCCTATACTTTTGACAAAATTACTTTCAGTTGAAAATGAAAAAAAATAATTTATTTAAGTTAGTAATAATTTAGTTATTTATTTTTTTTAGATTATTTTTTGTTGTCCTATTTTGTTTAATGCATTTTCACAAGTTTTCCAAAAAATTCTTGAGAATGGAGGTAATCGTTTATTTTTTTCAACATATTTTGCTAAAAATAATTTTGTTTTTGGATCAGCGGGATATCCCGAACCAAAATCTCCAAATTCAATACATAACTTTTTTATAGCTCTATCTCTAGCAACTTTTGCGAGAACGCTTGCTGCTCCGGCAGCAATATATTTTGAATCAGCTTTGTGTTCTGCTCTTAAATTCACATTTTTATTTGTTAAATATTTCTCGATTCTTCCTTCAAATTTTTTTGGATTAGTATCGGGAGAATCAATATAAATTATTTCAGGTTTGGTTTTCAATTTATTAATCATATTTCCTATTTGCATTGCTTCGATTTCATTTAAAGAATTTTTGGTCATTAAGTCATTTATTTCTATTGGATTTAATTCAACAACAATATTTTCAATAGCTTTTTCTAAGATAATTTTTTCAAGTTTTTCTCTTTTTGCAGGAAGAATATCTTTTGAATCTTTAACTCCGTCTTCACGAAGTTCTTCTTCAACATCCTTCTCCAAAACAACTATTGAAAGAGTCATTGGTCCAAAACATGGTCCTCTTCCAGCTTCATCTACTCCTGCAACTAACATAGTATCACTCATTAAGATTGTTTAAAAATGTAATATTTTTATAACAAAATTGAATTATTTTTTGAATTTATTTTTTGGCCTTGGTTTTGTCAGAGTTGCTGTTTTGTCTCCTTTTTTACCTTCGACATCAGCAATTTTTGGTCTTGGCTTTTTTTCTAATCCAAGTACTCCGCGGATGGCTATGTTTCTATCTGCCTGAGACAAACCCATTTGTTTACCCATCTTATTTATTTTTTTTCTAACTTCCCAAGGATTATTTTTTCTTACCGGCATTAAATCACTAATAGAATAATGGTTTTCGAAGTTTAAATTAGTATCACTTATTCCAAAAATTTAAAAAAATTGAAATAAATTTTAAAAAATAGAAATTGAGTTACAGCTATTAAGCTGCAACATCAATGTTTAGTCTTTTCTTAAGTTCTCTGTACCTGTTTCGGATTGTTACTTCTGTAACTCCTGCAACATTAGCAACTTCTTTTTGTGTTCTTCTTTCTCCTTTTAAAAGTCCAGCGATATATACTGCTGCTGCTGCTACTCCAGTAGGGCCTCTTCCAGAAATTAATCCTTTTTTAATTGCTTCTTCAAGAATCTTTCTTCCTTCTTCTTGAACTTCTCCACTAAGGTTTAATTCAGAAGCAAATCTTGGGATGTAATGTATTGGGTTTGTTAATGGAACAGCTAACCCAAGTTCTCTAACCAAAAATCGATATGTTCTTCCAATTTCTTTTTTTGTTAATCCACTAGCTTCTGCCATTTCATTAAGTGTTCTTGGAACATGGTATGTTCTACAAACTGTGTATAAAACTGCTGCAACTACTGCTTCAATTAATCTTCCTCTAATTAATCCTTTTTTCACAGTTTTTCTGTAAAGCAAAGCCGCTGCTTCAACTAATGTTTCAGGAATATTTAAATAAGATGCAACTCTTCTCATTTCAGTCAATGCTATTGAGAGATTTCTTTGCATACTTGATGATATTGATGCTCTTTTATGCCATTTTATTAAACGATACATTTGTGCTCTTGATTTACTTGAAAGTTTATTTCCTCTCAAATCAGTTCCTCTACGGTCAATCATTGTTACTAGGCCTTTGTTAAGCTTTACATATTTTGATGGGCTTCCTGATCTTGCACTTTCATCAACTGAATCACCATCAAAGCTTCTCCATTCTTTTCCAGTGTCTAACATTTCATCTTCACTTACTATTAAACCACATTGCATACAAACAGCTTCACCCTTAGTAGGGTCAACCTTTATTTTTTCACTTCCACATTCAGGACACTTTAATGTTGACAATCAAATCACCTTTCCTTTATTCCAACAACGTAATTTATTTTAAAAAAATTAGATCGTGTGTTAGATATAAAAAACCCTGTGCAGAACATTTATAAATGTTTCATTTTTAGAGAATTTTGTTTTTTTATTTAAAAATAGGTTTTAAATGCGTTTTAATGGGTTTAATAGTTTTTTATTCTATTATTGCATTAACTATTCCATCTTGGCCTGGGCGACTTTTTACAACAGCAATTTTTTCTTCAGAACCAACTTTTATTTTTATTTTTGCGCCTTTAGTTATTGTATTAGCTCTTGCAAATAATCTATTAGCATTATTTTCAGTAACTCCAATAATTTCAACCTTGATAGTCTTTTTTGTTGAATTATCTAAAACATTTGCA
The DNA here is from genome assembly GCA_964550725.1 of uncultured archaeon. GTDB lineage: Archaea > Iainarchaeota > Iainarchaeia > Iainarchaeales > JAAZKV01 > CAZKAC01. The sequence goes on along the minus strand of CAZKAC010000032.1, from coordinate 14,952 downwards.
TATTTTGTTGATGTAGCTCTTACTTTTTGAGTGTTGCCCATGTTTTTAGTTGTAACACGTTCTTCTTTCCCTGTTGCTGTGTTTGCTGCTATTCCACCTCTCCATGAATTTTTCTTAGTGGATTTTCTAATTGTAGTTCGTCTTCCTCCAGTAGGAAGTCTTTTAGATTTATTGTGCCATTCAACCATTTTTAATCAACTCTTAATTACTCACCAGTTAGAATAATTTAATAATGTGGTATTTTTAAAGCTTTTCATTGGCCCAATTTTATTTTATTTTGTTAATTTTATTTTTTTTATGATTATTTATTAATATTTTTTTGTATTATTTTTTTTTAGTTATTTTTTTAGTTATTCTTTGTAATCTGTGTTAAATATTTTATAAATTTCTTTTGCTTTTTTTGGTCCAAGGTTTTCTATTTTTTGTAGTTTTTTTTCACTAGCATTAGCAATTTTTTTAATTGAATTAAATTTTTTTAATAAATTTTTTGCAAGCATTGGTCCTACAGTTGGTAAACCTTCAATAATAAATTGTTGTTTTTCTTTTTCAGTTAGTCCTTTTCTTCCAAGTCTTAATCTTATTTCTTTATATTTTCCAAGTTGTTCTCTTTTAGAAATATTGAATATATATTCTGCAGTTTCTTTTGGATTTTTTGTATTTATTATTGGTACTTGGTAATCTAATGCAATGCTTGTTAGTGCTCCCATCACTGCATTTTTGTGGATGTTTCTTAGTGTAAAAATTTCTTGCATATTTCCTTCTAATAAAAGTAATGGTTTTTCATAATTGTTTCTTATAGTGACTAGTTGATTAAATAGTCTGCCATCAATCATAGAATTTAAAAAATCTTCAACACTTTTTCTTTCAATACAAACATCTTTGCTTGCAATATAATCTCCAACATCTAATTGTTTTGTTCTTATTATTGCACCTTGTTCAAATAATTCTTTCATTACCCCTGATGCTTGTTCACGAGTATCTACAAAAATTATTACTTTGTCTTTTTCATTGGAATCAAAATTATCGAGTGTTGTTTGTTGGGGCAAAACATTATTCGTTTTCATATTTTTTAATGTCGTTTTCATTTTTCTTTCCTTTCCTTTAGCAGCCCAATAAAATGCTTCATCACGCGTATTTTTTGCCATTAATATAATCATTTTGCCTTTTCCAAATCTTCCTGTTCGTCCTCTTCTTTGAATTGTTCGTATTTCACTAGGGACTGGTTCGAAAAAAACAACTAAATCTACTGAAGGGATGTCTAATCCTTCTTCTGCTACTGATGAAGTTACTAATGTATTAAATTTTCCTGAGCGTAAATCATCGAGTACTTCTTGTTGTTTTTTTTGATTCATACCTTTTTCAGTTCCTTTAGTAGCTTGTCCGATGAATCGTTCTGCTTTTATTATTTTTTCATTGCTTAAAAAATTTACGACTTCTTTTATTGAATCTCTGTAATGGTTAAAAACTAAAACTTTACTTTCTGGATTTTGTTTGAATTGATTATTTAATATTTTTTTTAATTCTTCATATTTTGGGTGTTGTATTTTTTTTTCAAATAATTTAGTATTAATTTCAATTGCAGTTTTTATATTTTTATCAGCAATGATTTGTTTAGATGCTTTACTTTTTCCTTTGGCTGCTTCATCTTTAATTTTCTCGAAATAATTTTGTAAAGATCCTATTCCTTGGGTTTCAATTAATTCTTCAGCATGCGCAATTTTTAATAGTGCAGCACATTTTGATGCAGCAATGTATAAACTGGGTTGAGTATTTCCTGAAGTTAAAAGTCTTTTTCTTATAATTCCTTGCATTTCCAAAATTCGGGTTCTATTGTAATATCTTTTATTTTCAGTTTTTGCAATTCCTAAATTTTTTAGAATTTTTATTTGATCTACCATAAATTTTTCTAAGTTTGATTTTATTTCTAAAAAATCTTTTGGTAAATCCACTTTTATCCAATTTATTTCAATTTCATTAACATATTCTTTTACATCGTTATCAGTAAGCTCTTTAATTTCAATATTTCTTATTGTTAAGTTTTTACAAACATCTTGTATTTTTTCTTCTTCACTTCCAGGGCTAGCAGTTAGTGCAACAACTAAAGCGTGTGGGTTTTGTTTTTGTAATTGTAAATTAACAAAAACATAAGCATATTCTCCAATTGCTCTATGGGCTTCATCAAATATAACTAATGAAAAATCATTAAGGTTCATTAATCCTGTTAGTAAATCATTTTCAATTGTTTGGGGTGTTGCGGCTAAAATAGTTGAGTTTTCATAAAGTACTTTTCTTTGTTTTGGATTTTGAGTTCCTGTTATTGAAACTATTTTATTTTCATCAATGTTTAAAAATTTTTTAAAACTATTTTCATGTTGGGTGGTTAGGGGTTTAGTGGGAGCTAAAAAAAGTATTTTTGAGTTTGGATTTTCTTTTAATTTATGTGCTGTGAGCATTAGCGCAACTATTGTTTTTCCAAGGGCAGTTGGAGCAACAACAAGAGTATTTCCTTTTTCTATGATTCTTGAAACTAAAATTTCTTGATATAATCTTAATTCCACTGTGTTTGGTTTGATTAGTGGGTGGTTGATGTGGTTCATAAACTAATTAATGTTCGGTGGTTTTTAAATACTCTTTTAGGGGTGTGCCGGTGTTTGGGATATTTTTTGAATTAATGTTTATTTTTTGTTAATTATCTTTTAGTTGGTTGATTTAAATTAGTTTTTTTATTTGGGTGATTTGAGCTTTTTATAATTGGAAAATTCATTAGGAGTCTTTATTTTTTGAATTATTCAATATGCTTTTGTTTTTATTGGATAAAAGGTTATATTTAAATTCTTTTGCTATTTAAAGTTTGTATTAGGTTTATTTTTATTAATGGAGTTGGTTGTATGGGTGAATTGCCGTTAGCGGCTGTTGATAGGATTATAAGAAAAGCTTCTGGAATCAGGGTTAGTGAAAGTGCTGCTAAAGAATTGGCTATTTTTCTTGAAGATGAAGGAATTAAGGTTTCTCAACAAGCATCAATTTTTGCTAAGCATGCTGGTAGAAAAACAATTACTGATGCTGATATTAGATTATCTCTGAAAAAATGATGTGGTTACTTTGCCAAAAAAACCGTCTCTTGTTCGAATTTCAAAAAATAATGTTGCAAATAAAAAATGTTTGAAAAAACCAAGTAATATTTCTCGACTGAGAATGCTTGCTAAAGAATTAAGTAAAAAACAAAGGAAATTTGTTTTGGTTGTTAGGGGTAAAAAATAATTTTTTTTGTTTTTTGTTGTTGTTATTCTAATTTTTTAAATATATTTTTTAATTTTGTTAGAGTGAATAAGTTTAAAAAGAACAATACCTTTTCTATATTATTGATTTAAATTTTTGGTGAAGTTAATGGATGATTATAAACCTACAGCTAAAGGATTTTTACACCCTGTGCTTAAAGCAGCTGCTTTTGCAATTGGTTTGATTTTAGTAATGTTTATTTTTGAATATTATAATGAAGAATTAGCTATTGATTGGATTGGTGGATTAGTTAGTTTTTTGAAACAATATTGGGCAATAATTTCTGGATTTGTTTTTCTTGTAAGTATTTGGGATTATTTATTTCCATTTTATAAGAATAAAAATTATGTTAAATATTTAAAACCATTAATGGATTCGATTGGTTTGACTTTTGGTTTGTGGTTAGTAGTTGAATTTATTTCAGCACTTGCTTATTTTATACCTGATGCTAGCGCAGTTAACTTACTTGAATCATTTAAAGAAATATTTTTCATATACTTTGTTTGGATTTTCTTATTAATAATTTTTGTAAATTACGCAAAAATAATGCTTGAAGAAAAATAGTTTTTGGATAAATTAATTTTTTAAACTGGTTTTGCGATAGTTGTTCCATCTTTATTATCTATAAGTATTATTCCTTGAACTTTTAGTTCATCCCGTAATTTATCTGCAATTACCCAGTCTTTATTTTCTCTTGCTTGGTTTCTTTTTTCAATTAGTTTTTCTTGGTCTTTAGTTAATTCAAAAAATTTTTCATTAAAATCTATTATTCCTATTACTGAATTAATCTCTTTCATAAACATAATAGCTTCATTTGCGCTATTTTTTCCAATAGATTCTTCATCAATAAGTTTATTTATTGTTTTTTGAAATTCAAAAATAAAACTCATTGCTAAGGGCATATTTAAGTCATCATCTAATGAATTTTCAAAACCCTCTCTTGCTTTATCTATAAGAATTTTTATTGAATCATCTTCTTTTTCTATTGAAATTGATTTTAAACGATCTATAAAGTTTTGTATTCCTTGTATTGTTTTTTCATTATCTTTAACACTTGTAATTGTAAAATTTAATTGTTGTCTATAATTAGTATTTTCAAGAGTAAATCTTATTGCAGTAGGTTTAATATTTTTTTCTAATAAATCTCGTAAAGTATAAAAATTACCTAAACTTTTAGACATTTTTTTCCCTTCAACCATTAAGTGTTCACAATGTAACCAATAATTAACAAATTTTTTTCCAGTTGCACATTCACTTTGAGCAATTTCATTTTCATGGTGAGGGAATTTATTATCCACTCCTCCCATGTGAATATCAAAAGTTTCTCCTAAATATTTTGAACTCATTGGGGAACATTCAATATGCCAACCAGGTCTGCCTTTTCCAAGTTTGGTTTCCCAAAAAACGGTTCCATCATCTTCATCCCACGCCTTCCATAAAACGAAGTCTCCAACTTCATCTTTATCATATTCGTCTGTAGAAATTTTTATTCCTGCCTTTAATTTTCTAGTGTTTATTCCTGATAATTTTCCATATTCTGGAAATTTTTTTATTGAAAAATAAATACTATCATCTTCGCTCTTGTAAGCAAATCCTTTGTCTAATAATTTTTGTATAATTTCAACCATTTCTTTAATTGTTTGAGTTGCACAAGGGTAATAATCAGCTGGCTGGATATTTAATGTATTTAAATCTTCAAAAAAGGCTTTTTTATATTTTTCAGTATATTCACTTAATGAAATATTATTTTCTTTTGCTCCCTTAATAGTTTTATCATCAACATCAGTTAGATTCATTACATGTTTTATTTTAAACCCCTTAAATTTCAAGTATCTTTTTAATAAGTCTTCCCAAACATATGCTCTAAAATTTCCTATGTGAGCATAATTATAAACAGTTGGGCCGCAAGTATACAATCCGATTTCGTTTTTATTTATTGGTTTAAATTCTTCTAATTTATTGCCCAATGAATTAAATAACTTCAAAGTCATATATAAAAACTAGACTAAAATATTTATATTATGTTCTTTTTTATTATTATTAATTTTTTTTAAATTATTATTTATTTTTGTTTCATTCATTAGTTTTTGGTTTTTTTTTTGATTTGTTTAAATATTTTGTTTCTCTTAAATAATTGGGGGATATTCTTTGAATTAGTATAATATTAATTATTAAGTCTATTAATTAGCAAGCGTATTAATTGTTGATCATTTTAATTAGTAATTAGGGTAACTAGTCATAATCATAATCGTCACTTTCTTCAATCTCTGTTTCATCAAGGTCTTCCATTTCAACTTCTTTACTTTCAACAAGTTTTAGTTTTCCCTTGCTATCGCTGATAATAGTGAATTCGAGATTACATTCAGTACAATTAACTGCATCTCCTTCATCATATTCGTTAAGATTGACTTCAAAGCGAACCTTACAATCTGGACATAATTTCTTCATATATATTTTCGGACGCTTTTTATTTATAAATCTTACTTTTTATTGTTTTTTTTATAAAACTAGATTAACTAATGAAATTAAGCTACCTGAAATAAATCCAGAAAAAATTAGTGTAAAAAACCATACAATTATGTGTCGTCCTTTATTTGATAAAAACATAGTTTTTATTAGTTTATAATAACTATAAATCATTGCTAATCCAAGTACAAAGAATATTATAAATAAAATAATTGAAAATATTTCAGAAAATAATTGAATTCTAGTTAATATTGCAATAATTAAAATTGTTAAATTGATAAAAATAACAATACTCCATAATTTTCCAGTAGCTGAACTAATTTGATCAAATGTTAATTCACTTGATCGTTTGTTTTTAAACATTATATAAAATAACCAAAGAGTGGCAGTAAGTGTAAACCATTGAATTAAATTAATGATTATTCCTCCAATTAATCCTATGGGATTATTTGATATTATTAATGCAGCAAAACCAATAATTATTCCTGCAATAATTACATTTAAAAGAGCGTTTTTGAAACCAGGTTCTAAAAGGGCCTTTTCATAAATTTCTTCAGCATTAATTATTGTCTGAAAATCCATAGTAATCATTCAATTATTGTTCTTTCTACTATTTAAATTAAATTGTTTTTTTCATTAATAAATTAGTTGTATATTTTCCATTTACTATTGAACCATTTTTTAATAATCCATATTTTTCAAAACCTAATTTTTTATAAATTTTTATTGCAGGTTTGTTTTTTTCATCAACTGATAATAAAATTAATTTAATATTTTTTGGCATATTTTTTATAGTATAACTCATTAATTTTTTCCCAATACCTTTTCCTCTTTCTTGAGGTAAAATAATTAATGATGTGAGCTCAGCACGATGTGAATGTATTTCTGTTCCAATTTTAACTCTTATTTGTCCAATTATGCTACCATTTTTTTTAACCACAAAACGAGTATCTTGGTTGTTTAATGTTTTATTTATTTTATTAAGGATTTTTGATTTTTCCCAATGGGGGTATAATGCTTTATATTCACTTAAAGTATTTAGATTTGTTGAAGTTAATTTTTCAATAGTTATTACATCTTCATGCTTTTCATCTTTATCAATTTGGATATCTTTTGGTTGTATTGTGAAGTCAAACTTTGCTTTAAATTCTTTTAAATCTGATTTTATTTTACTTTTTGGATTAATTTTTTTGTGAACATTATTTTTCATCATGGTTTTCACACTATTTATTAATTATTTATATTTTTCTTTTACATCTCCAGCTTTATTACTTGAATGAGTTTTTTCGACATCAATTATGAAATTGTTATGGATTAAGTCGCGTCCAATTAATATTGGATATGGCAAATTAGATCTATCTTCAACACTTACCTCAGTACGCACAGTTTTATTTTTTATTTTAATATATGCGATAGCTACAATTCTTTTTTTTTCTCCACTTGGATTACTTGCAGCTTTAACTTTTATGGCTTTAACAATTGGGCCCAATCCAACTTTTGCTGCTAATCCCATATCTACGCTGGTTCTTGTTGCACCAGTATCAAAAAGAGCTTTTCTTGTAACTTCACCCTTTTTTCCTTTTATTGAAACTTTATCAATCAATCCTATGATAATTTTTTTATTCTTCATAACTAAAAGTATTTTTCTTTTATTATTAAACCTTTTGGTTGCAGAAAAGGTTTTTATTATACATAAGTACAATATATGCTTATTTGGTGAGTTGTTTTAATGAAAGTTTTAGTTATGGCTGAAAAAGAATCTTTAGCATTAGTAGTTTTGGAAGCTTTTAGAGATAAAGGATTTGATGCAAAATTTCTCTTACTCTCAGAAATAAATCTTGTTAGTAAACATAAAAACACTATTCTAAAATCTAAGGGTGAAGATATACAAAAATATGATGCAGTATTTTTACAGGCAAGATTGAATTTAGCACCATTTATTGAACCATTAATGGATGAATTAATTACAAAAAACGTGTATGTTAATTGTAGGCCTGGATCATATTATATTTGTTCAAATGAACCCTATAAGTTTACAACTCTTGCTCTTGGGAATGTTCCTTCAATAAAAACTATTTCAGTTGGTAATGCTTCTTCAGTTTTTCAACTTTCGGAAAAAATAAAATATCCTATTTTAGTTAAATCTTTTAAAGGTACAGAAACTCAGCAAACAATTGTTGTTAACACTCCTAAAGAACTTTGTTTTTTTTCTAAAAGTATAAAGGGTGAAAGGGATGCTTTTATTTTAAGGGAATTTATTAATGAAGATGTTATTACTTGTGCAGTTATTGGAGAAAAAGTTTTTGCGATAAAAAGAAAAATTTTGGATGGAGATGTTGAAAAAATTTCTGAGGGGAAAAGATACAGTATTACTGATTCTGAAAAAGAAGCCGCACTAAAAGCAGTCTTAGTTTGTGGATATGATGTTGCTCAAATTGATATGGTTGATGGCAAAGTATTTAATATAAAACCAACTGTTTCATGGAAAGCTTTTGATAAAGTAACTTCAGATAGTTTGGAGCAGCATGTTGCTCAACTTTATTTAGATAAGGTGAATCATTTTGGAGCAAAAAAAACATTTGTTGATGATATTAAAGATATTGGAAATCTTGTTTCAAAAACTGTTTTTGGGGGTTTTTTGAAATGAAAAAAAACAAGAAATCCAACATTAAATCATTTTTAATAATTGGTTCAAAGCGTTTTAAAAAATCTACAGTAAATTCGATGATTGAAGAATCAAAAAAATTATTTGATTCAGTTACTTTTGTGACTGTTGATAAAATTGAAGTAAAAACGGAGGATGGAGAAGTTGATTTAGTTTATAAGGGGAAAAGTTTACTAGGTTATAGTGCAATTTATCCAAGATTTTCTTCGAAAGATTATGTTATGGGTGAAGCAATATTAAAAGTTATTGAAAATAGTAATATATATTGTCCAGTAAATTTACAATCTTATCAAATAACTAATCATAAATATTTTACTGCTCAACGACTTTCAGATAAAGGAATTCCTGGAGTGGTTACTACTTTTTTTATTTCTCCAAAGTTTGCTGAACTTTCAGTTCAAGAAACAGGCTATCCTGTAGTTATGAAATTAATTTCAGGTTTTGCTGGAAAGGGTGTTGTGTTAATACATGATAAAAAACAAATGGAAAGTATTCTTGACGCAGTGCATTTATTTGAAGAATTTATTTCTATGCAAAAATTCATAAAAGGGGAAAATAAAGATATTCGTTGTTATGTTATTGGAAAAGAAGTTATTGCTGTTCAAAGAACTGGTAAAAAAGGAGATTGGCGAGCAAATATTTCACGTGGAGGTACCGCACAAGTTCTTGAACCAAATGAAGAAATGAAAAAAATTGCTCTTGATGCAGCAAGTGTTTTGGGGATGGATATTTGCGCTATCGATTTAATGGTTTCACAAAAAGGTTATGTTATAATTGAAGTAAATTTTATGCCTGGGCCATTTATGAAATATTTAGGAAATGATATAATTACTAAATGGGTTTCTTTTATAAGACAGAAAGTTGAAAATTAATTAGTTTTTTTTTTAATAATTTTTTTTATAATTTTCTTATATTTTTTTTTAAGAATTTTAGAAATTAAAATTTTTAATATAATTTAATTTTATTAGTTAGTTTTTATTAAAAATTATTAAATGGTATAAGTATAGTTTTAATTAACTTTAATAATTACTTCTATTCTAATTTATTTATGAATATTGTTTCAGTTCTTCTGAGTGATGATTCCAGTTGTTTTGGTTTTGATGGAAATTTACCCTTTAAAAGAAAAATATTGAATAAAGCATATTCAAATTTTGTTTTAATTGGTAAAAAAAATAATTTTAAAATAATATTTACTAAATGGAATTCTCTTTCAAAAGGAAAAATAAATCAATTTTGGTTTTTTGATAAGGGTTGGAAAAAATCTGATGAACAAATTGTCCCTGATTTTTTCTTCGATAAATTTAATTTGGGAAAAAGACAAAATTTATTGCGTAAAAAATTATCATTTGATGGGAAATTATTAAACTGTTTTGATATGGAAATTTTTTGTAAAGATAAATATGCTCAAGTAAAAAAATTTCCAGAGTTGTGTCCCAAAACATTTTTAGTTAAAAATGAAAAACAATTTTTTTTAGCATTAAAAAAAATAAATTCAAAAAAAGTGATTTTAAAACCCCGGTTTGGGCATGGTGGTGAAGGTATAAAAATTATTGATGTTGAAAAAGAATTATCTGAAAAAAAGGTTGTTAAAAGATTATTTAAAAGAGATTTTGTTTTACAAGAGATGATTGATTCTACTTTAGGGATTAAAGATTTAGGAGTTAAAGGAGTTCATGATTTAAGATGTATGTTAGTTGATGGTAAAGTTATTTTTTGTTATGTTCGTGAACCAATTAGTGGATTATTAGCAAATATTCATTTGGGGGGGAAAGCGAGAATTGTTCCTCTACCAAAAGTTCTTGTTAAAAAAATAAAAAAAATTGATTCATATGTTAAAAAATTTGGGAATAGGGTTTATACAATTGACTTTATTTTTGGTAAAAATGAAAATAAACAAGATTTCTTTTTGTTGGAACTAAATTCAAAACCAGGGTTTGATGTTTGTTGTAAATATGGTTATGAAAAAATTGAGAAAGTTTTTTTTGATAAGTTATTTAAATCAATAAAAAAAAATTTAAGCACAAAAAAAATAAAATGTAAAAAATTATGTTTGGAAAAAAATTAAAAAATTTAAGTGAAGAGGGTTTAATTAATGTTTAAAAATTTTGGTTTTACTGATTATGTTTTATTGGATCAAAAAATATGTTCAATAAATAATTCACTTGAAACAAACATTTTAGCATATATAAATCCTCAAAATGTTGATGTGGAAAAGAAAATTTTTTTTGAAGCTTTTAAAAAAGGCGAAGTATATAATCCAAAATTTACTTATGCTACTCGTAATCCAATTTATTCATATTTTGCAATTACTCCTTCATTTGATACTTTTCGAAGAGAACTTAAAGAATTATTAGGGTCTTGTGAAAATGATTCATTAAGTCTTTTGTTTGAAAAACGTATTCTTGATTTATTTGAAAAAATGGATTTGATGCGTTCAGCAGGTACTGAAAATTTTACTAATAATTCGGGTGAATATTATGGGACTATAAATCATTCATTACTTTCATTTGCAAAAGAAATTGTTTTGCAAAAAACAAAAAATGAAAAAAAAACAATTAATTTTAATTTAGCAAAAAAAATGATTTTAGAGGGAATAAAAAAACGTGGTTTAAAACACAAAGTTGTTTCTAGAGAAACAACTGGGTCAGTTTATGCTATTGATGTTGAGAAAAGATTATTATATATTAATAAGGATGAATTGCTTTCCCAAAATTCTTTGAAAAGATTAATTGCTCATGAGATTGAAGCGCATGCTTATCGGTTTGAAAATGGTTCATTGCAACCATATAAAATTTTTGCACATGGAGTATCTAAAGAAAATACTGAAACCGAAGAAGGTTTGGCTGTGAAGGTTGAAGAATTACATGGGATTAATATAACTCAGCAGATGAAAGATTATGCTGGTAGAGTAGTAGCTATTGATTTAGCATTAAAAAATGATTTTTACAATACTTTTGATGAGTTAAGGAATTATTTTAATGATGATCAAGCATTTAATTTAACTTTGAGAGCAAAAAGAGGAACATGTATGCAAGAGAAAAAAGGGGCTTTTATGAAGGATATTCTTTATTTGCGTGGAAAAATGGTTGTTGAAGAATTTTTAAAAGATCATAAAATAAGTGATTTGTATATGGGGCGTTATTCAGTTTATGATTTTCCATTTTTGCAAGATATTGATGGTTTGAAAAAACCAAAATATTTGCCAAGTTTTTTAAAGAAATAAAACAATAAGTTATTATGGATTTTATTGATGAATCAAAAAAATTAGTTAATTATAAAAATTTAAAATATTCTCCAATTAAAAATATTCAAAAAATTTATGAAGTCAAAAAAGGCGACAATGTTTTAATTTGGTGTGATTTAGGTTTTCCTTCTCATAGAGCATCTCCATGCATGGGAAAAACTTTCTATAATTATTTTAAAAAAATTGGTTGTAATGTTTCAATAATTGTTGGAAAGGCGAATAAAAAACCTCAGTTGGCAAGAGCAGATATTAATTTAGCTGTGCTAGCCTTATCAAAAGGAGATCTATTTGTTTCATTAGGTTCAACTCAAGCAATATATTTTCATAAAAATAAAAAAAGATTAATTACACGAAAATTAATTGATGAAATTGGATTCAAAATGGTTGCAACTAACGGTTTAATTTCTTTGTCTGAAAAAAATATTTCTAAATTTTTTAATGCCTTTAATCATAATGAAAAAGAAATTAAAAATTTAAATTTAAAAATAATTAAAACATTAAAAAAAACTAATAATGTATACATAACATGTCCTTTGGGGACATCTATTTCTTTTAATTTGGAAAAAAATAGAAAACCAATTTCAAATTATGGTGACTGGAGAGACTATTCAACAAATTATCCTGTTGGTGAAGCATATGTTGCACCTAAGGAATGGACTGCTAACGGAGTAGCTTTTGTAAAAAGTTCCAAAGTTTTAGGTGAAACAATTATTAATAAAAAACCAGCTAAATATTTTTTCAAGAATGGAGTTCTTATTGATTCTTCGCTAAAAAAATTAAATAATGGTTTAAAAGAACTTGAAAAATTTAATAAAAAACAAGGAATAAAAAATTCTTATTCGGCCGTAAGAAATTTTGCTGAATTTGCGATAGGGACAAACAAAAAGGCTTCAGTTATTGGGGTAATGATTTGTGATGAAAAAGCATATGGTACTTGTCACTTTGGTTTGGGAGCAAATATCCATTTTGGTGGAAAGATAGAATGTAATGGTCACTCTGATCATGTTATAGAGAATCCTTCAATTTGGTTTGATGGAAAACTAATAATGGATAAAGGAAAATTATTGTTGTGATATTTTTTTAATAAAAATAGATTTTATTAGAAGGGTTTTACAAAAATAGATTCTGTAAAAACATATTTCATAAAATTTTATAAAAATAAAAAATATTGGGATAATTTGCATAAAAAAAGATTGTATGTTTTAAAAAATAATTAAATCATACTCTTTTTCTTGCTTTTTTTAAAGAAGGTTTTTTTATGTGGCGTGTCTTATGACGCCTAGCTTTTTTTTGTGAATTTACCATGAATAAATTATTGAGTATTGTATATTTAAGTCTTTTGATTTGTTTTTTTTTTAAAAATGCACGGGAACGGATTCGAACCGTTGAACGCACTAAGCGGCCAGATTTTGAGTCTGGTAGGTTTGACCACTCCCCAACCCGTGCTTGCGCCTTTTTTTTTGTGGCGTGTGTTGGTGTGGGATAATTTTATTATCCTTGGTTTGTAATTATTTTTTGGTAGTTGTTTTAACACCATTTTATTATAATGAATTGACTCAGAAAAAGTTAATAAAGTCTTACTCCTCCTTTGAATTTGAGTATTTTGTCCAATTAATAAGATAAGTTATAATTGTAATGAGTTATATGATTAGGATGAATTATAATTAAAATAAATTATATAATTAAGATATTGGTTGTTATTTTATTTTTAACATTAATCTTTTAACACTTTTGTTTCATAAAATGAATTGGTGTAGATTGAATTGTTTTGAACTTCGGTTTTTAGTCAATTCTTTTTACACCACTTTTTTTTAGTTATTTTAGTTTTGTTTAATTCTATTTTTTGGTTTTCCCTACATTTAAAATAATTCCTCACCTTCTAATTCTTATGCAAAAACAATTAACTCCTGAATATAAAGTTAAATTAGAGAAACAACAATATCGTACTGTCGGTTCTCATTCAGTAGTAAAAGTTTGTGGTTGGACAAAATCTTCAATAAAAGGAGAAGGGGTTTGTTATAAATCTACATTTTATGGAATTAATACTCATCAATGTTTGCAAATGTCTTGTAATTTGGGTTGTGCTAATCGATGTATTTTTTGTTGGAGAGATGACAAAGGGCCATTAGGAAAAGATTGGTTGTGGGAAATTGATTTGCCTGAATTTATAATTGAAAATTCAATAAAAGAACATCAAAAATTATTAATTGGTTTTAAAGGACTTGACTTGGTTGATAAGGAAAAATTGGAAGGTAGTAAAACAGTTGCACATGTTGCACTTTCATTAATTGGTGAACCTATTTCATATCCTAAATTTAATGAACTTGTAAAAAATTTTCATAAGCGAAATATTTCTACTTTTGTTGTTACTAATGGACAATTTCCAAATTCAATAAAAAAATTAAACACAGTTACTCAACTTTATTTAAGTATGGATGCGCCTAGTCCAGAAATAGCAAAAATAATTGGGATCCCTTTATTCAAAAATCATTGGCAAAGATTTAACAAATCATTAGATGAATGTGCAAAAAAGAAATTTAGGACAACTGCAAGGATAACTATAGTTAATAAGATAAATAATTTTGATCCAGAGGGTTATGCAAAATTAATTAAAAAAGGAAAGTTTGATTTTATTGAAATAAAAGATTATGTTCATGTGGGGGCATCAAGGGAAAGACTTTCAAAAGATAATATGGCAGGGTTGGATGAAGTTAGACGATTTTCTTATAAAATTCTTGAATTTTTACCAAAATATGAATTTGTTTCGGAACATAAAGCAAGTAAGGTTGTTTTACTTGCAAAAAAATCATTCAAAAAGAAAACACATATTGATTTTAAAAAATTCTTTTCATTTGTGAACAAAAAATCTTTTCCAAAAAATCTTGATGAAAAAAAATATCGTTTAAACAAAAAAACAATTTCCAAAGCATAATAAAGATGTTTTATTAATTTAAAATTAATTAAAAAATTTTGTTTTTGAAGATTTTTCTTTTGAAAAGTTCATAGATTTCTTTTTTAAAAAGAAAATGCTTGGAACGCGAGGGACGCGCGTTTGCCAAAAGTTCAAAGCGCTATTGCGTTGGAATGGATTTGTTGCCGAATTGAAAAAAATGGTGTTAATCACCATATTTTTGGATTATTTTTGATTTTTAGTGGTAAGCCATTTCAATTATATTTGAATAGTCTATTAATGATTAATGTATTAGTGGTGTTATGGAAACTGTTACTATGCAAAAGCTTTATTCTGAAGTAAAAGCTTTGAAAGGAGATATAGAGTATATGAAACGAATTTTGGTTC
>CAZKAC010000031.1:0-4896 GCA_964550725.1 uncultured archaeon | reverse complement strand
GCGGTTTCTTCATCTGCTTTAGCACTATATTTTGTTGCTTCTCCGATTACTACTCCGCTCATTGTTTTTCTTGCTCTTTCAACATTTTTTGAAACATTTTTTTCACTTCTGTCAAACCATCCGCTTACTAACCCATCATCTAAACATTGCCAACCTGATTTGTCTTGTCCACTTTTGCATGTTGCCCATCCTGCGAGTGCTCCGATTGCTGCGTTTGTCCATATTTTGCTCCAGTCTTCTTTTTCTGTTCCTGATACTCCTATTGAAACATTTTGTGTTAAACAGTGGTTGCTTAAAGTTGCTGTGTCAAACCCATCTGTGTCTGATCCAAGTGAATCATATAAATCAAATTCATATCTTGATAGTCTTATACATTCATCTTCTTTTGGGTCAAGTATTGCTTTTACATTTCCAAGTAATTGTGATGTGTTTCCTGTTTGTCTTCCATAGACTAAAATATTGTATGCTCCTGGTAAGTCTTCTTCATATCTTGTTATTGTTACTTCTTGTGAGTTTCCAGCATTTATTGTAAATGTTTTGTTTGAAACTGTTAATTTGCTGTCAATTGTAATGTCTGCTGGAACTGGGCAATCATTTTGTATGCTAAAACTTGCGCTTGAATCATAATCTATTCTCACTAAATCTGAACCAATAATTAAACAGTCTTTTAGATTAGTAATGTTAATTGAATAATCCATTCCTGTTAATAATTGTTGGTTTTGTGAATCTGTTTCGTTTAGTGCTCTTATTGAAATTGTTCCTGTTGCTGTGCTATTAACTCCTGCAAATGGAACAAATTTAACAGTCATTGGTATTGTTTCTCCAGGACCAATTTTGTTTAGCACTGTTTTATAGTATGCTGTGCTTAAATCAGTGAATGCTGAGCCTGATTGTAAGCCGTATCTTCCAACATTATTACCATTTATATTATTTTTTGCTGATAATCCATTTAGTCCTACTAATTGTCCGTCAACAGTGCAATTGTTTGTAACATCAAATGATACTGATATTTCTCTTCCATCAGTAATTCCTTCCCAAGAATTTTTACTTATTTCTAAACAATTGGGGTCGTCAACATCTCTTCCAAGTCCTACTCTTATTTTTGCTTCAATATCTTCTGTCCATGAATAAGTTCCGTTTCTTAGTGTTATTGTAAATGTTGCGTCTAAATCTTCTGCTGTTTTTACATTTTCAGCTGAGATTATTTTAAAATTTATTTCTTCATAATCATTACTTTTTATTATTGTTCCTTTGAAGCTTGTAAACCAACTGCTTATTTGGCTTTCGCTTAATAATCCATAAAATTTTCCTGTCAATTCAATATTTTCTATTGTTAAATCTAATCCGGTGTTGTTAGAAATTTTTACTTGTTTAATATCTTCTTTTTGTGTTTGTGGATTAACTGTAAAAGATAAGTTTGTTGGGTTTATTTCAACTACTTGTTTGCTAATATTAAATGGGTGTTCTAGTGTTTGGTAACCAACTCTTTCAATTTTAAGTAGTAATTTTTCTCCAGGTAATGAAGCGGGTACAATAATTGTTGCAACTCCTATTGTGTTAGTTGCTTTTTCGTATATTTTTGTTCCAAACCTATCAAACAATTTAACATTTGCTTCGCTAACTTCTAAATTATTAGCTGTGTTAAAAACTTTAACTGTTAAAGTGTTTTCTTTTCCTGATGGTACTACTGGCATTTCTGTTCCAAACTCACTATTTTTCATAAATTCTAATTTAAATTTTTTTGTTGCTGAAATATATAGTGAAAATTCTTTTTCATAAATGAGTCTTGAACCGTCTCTTATTCTCATTTTTATTGAACCTGTTCCTTCTTTTTCAGGTTTTGTTTTTAAACTAGTAAATGTAATTTCGCTTCCCGGAATAAAGTTTGGTGTAGATAACCAGTCAGTTTCATAACTTGGAATGTTTCCTGTTGATTGTGAATTGTTTGGTGTAATTAAAGCGTATGGTCCTAAATCAATATTTTCTTCTTTGTTTTCAAGTTTTACGCTTGCATTATAGAATGAGTCTTCTTGTAATGTTGACCCGTTTAAAATTTTTAGGTATAAATCATAATTTGCATTATTTTCTGCGTCAAATGATGTGTCGAATGTTTGTGTAAAACCATCTGAATTAGTATATCTTGAAGTTATACAAAATTTGTCATCACATAGTGTTTCATCCCCTGTTGAAATCCATGCTTTGAATGTTTTTGCATATAATTCTTGGAGTGATGAATTTGATCTTGCTGTTCCTAGGGTTTCATCAACTGGGCTTCTTTCATAACTTCCAACATCAACTCCCCATGCACGGTAAGCTAAATCAAGTATTTCGTTTTCTTGTGCTGTACTTTTTATTCTAACTGTTGCTCCTACAATAATTTTTCCCGGGACAAATGTTCCTTCTCTCCAAATAATTTGAGTCCATTTTGCTTCTTCTAAATTTAAGTATTTTGAATCAGTATTGTATCCTGTTGGAGGATTATATGAAGCCCCGGTTGTTATTACATGTTGTCCTGGCACAATCATTTCTTTAATATAAATTTTGTCTAATTCTGTTTTTGTAAAATCATCATTTCCTACTCTTAAATAAAAACCTAATTCTTGGTATGGCAAAGGAGCTGTTATTGCAAATTTTGCTTCGTAGTCTTTTCCAGCTTCAACACTCAAAACTCTTCTATCGTCTTTAAATGTTCCTAGGTATTCAACTTTAACTTCTTCTATTGGTGGTTTTGAAAGAGTTGCTTCAAAGTTAATTGTTCCATCGCCAATAATTTGTTTTGGTAATGTTGTGTGTGATTCATAATCATCTGCTTTTATTACTGCATAAATTCTTTTATCAGCCCTTATATTAAACGAAATTATTCCACTTGCATCTTCAACTAATCTTATTCCTGTTGCTGGGTCTTGTGCATAAGAATCAAATAATTGTACTTCTGCGAATTGTATTGGATTATTGTCTCTATCTTTAACAGAAACATTTACATTTCCAAAAGGAATATCTAATTCAATTTCATAATCAATATCTTGTGTTGAACTATCAAAAATTCTTGCATTGCTCCATCCACCATAAGCTGCTTTGTAAGCAAAAACTTTGTATTTGTCTTCTGATGTTGGAATATTATTCCATACTGCTTCTCCGTTATAATCAGTTATTTTTTCTAAATATCCTACTTTGTATATTCCATCTTCATTTTCTCCAAAAATTAATACTTTTGCATATTGTACAGGTTTACCTTGTGCATCATAAACTTTTGTTTTTAATGTATATCCACAAGTACCATCGCTTCTTTTTATTTTTATTATAGTATTTTCTCCAACAACAGCATCTGCATATTCTGGACAATAATCATCACTTGTAATTAAAACATTAAAAGGGCCAGTTTCTTCAACTTCAAATAAAGCTTCTCCATTAGAATCTGATTCTTTTGATAAAATTTCACTTGTTCCTTTTTTAAGAGCTATTTGAATTCCTTCAATTGGTTGAGTTCCTTCTTCTACTCTAATTTTAATTATTCCAAGAATTGCTTTTTCTAATTCTAAATTAACTGTTTCTGGTACTCCATCAGAAATACTTATTAATTCACTTTCTGCTGATTTGTATCCTTGCGAAGCATTAGTTTTTATGTAGAAGTCTCCTGCGGGTAAATTAAATATGGCTTGTCCATTTGATGATGTTGTGCTAAAATCTGTTGAATATGGATTACTTGCACGATATGCATAAACTGGGATATTTTCTTGTACTGTTGTTTCTTCAGAAGTTAGGTTAACAGTTACTCTGCTCATTGTTCCTAAAACTTCATTCATATAAACATTGTTTGGTGGTTGAGTGAGATTGTAGGTGTTTATTTCATAATTATTTGATAATGCTGTAACACTTAAGGTTCCACAATTACTTGGTTTTCCAACACTCATTGTTCCGTTTGTTGTTCTTTGTGGATTTGGTGCAATAGCTTCTGGATTAGTGCATGAAAATGTTGCGTTAATTTCTTCAGTTATTAATGCTCCTGTTGCAGTCAAAAATCTTAATGTAGTTGCATCAAATCTAACAACTTCTATTGGGAGAGTAATTGTTTCATAAGTTATTTTTTCATCAATTTTTACTTGGAATTCATAATCAGAATTGTTATGTCTTGCAATTAAAGAAATTGATGTGCCTAGGGGAGCAATAATGTCTTCAACTTGTCCAAATTGGTTTGAATAAAAAATATCATTTATTGGCGAAGCAAAGTCTAGTTCTGCATTTGCAATACTATTTCCTGTAGAATCTTCTACAGTTAAAATAAGTGTAGCTTCTTGGGTGATTAATGTTCCTGAAAGCATTATTAAAAATAAAATAATTAAAACAAAAATTAATACTAAAAAAAGAGCAAAAGATGGAACAACTTCATCTACTCTATCAATGATTTTGTATACTGGAACATGTTCATCTATTCTGTCAAGTGTTTTATACCATTTTTCTTCGCCAGCATAATATATATCTTTTATTTTATCGCCTATTCTTTTGAAGAATTCTTTTAAATCCATGTCCCCACTTTCCAAAAATTAATGTATATATAGAATTAAAAGCAAGGGTTATATAAATACTTTACCTATTGGTTGGCTCTGTAGAAATCATATTGGATTTCTAAAATGATGGAAATAATTATTCTTCCTATTCATTCTATGTTGTGTGTTAGTGCTTTGATTGTTACTTGTTTTTGTTGTTGGCTCGCGTTGCGCGTCAAAACATACGAACCAAGTGTTCGTTTGATTGCTGAATTAATTGCTTCGATTGTTGACCGTTTGTTATATTTTGTTTTATCAAACTTTTTTTCTGCTAACATTCGTTTTGATGGGATATTAAATTCTTGTTTTCGTGTTTTTGACCAATGTCTAAAAGGTATGTGTACTTCAATAT
>CAZKAC010000030.1:0-10487 GCA_964550725.1 uncultured archaeon | reverse complement strand
TTTCTAATTCATTCATTCTTTTAAATAATTTGTTTGGGTCTGTTAAGGCCTGTGCGATTGCAGTATCTACTGCTTTTTGTTCTGAACCAATTCTAATTGCTTCTTTTTGGTCTAATATTAAACTACATTGTAAACAATATTTTGCTGTTGGAGTATTAATTGTTTTACACCTTGGACATTTTTTTGGTGTTAGTTCATTTTCTTGAGATTCTTCTTCAGTTATTAATCCATATGCTTTTGCTAATGCATCATCAACATTTTTTCCACTCATGTGAATATATATTGCAGCCATTCTACTATCTGGTCCCCAACCAGCGAATGCTTTTAATGCCTGTTCAGGAATTTTTGGTGCGAGTTCAGTTAATCTGCTATGCCTAAACAGATGAGGATTAATTTTTTTCTTTTTACCAGTTCTTATGGATGCTCTATTAACAATTCTTGAGAGAGTCTGCCTATTTATTTGGGCCCATTTATGGCCTTTTATATTATACCATAGGAAGCTTTCTTCATTATCTCTGGTTGGATGTACTTCAAGCCATGCTTGTAAGTAAGGAACGCTATTCATTAGTCTAATGTTTCTTACTCCTGTTTTACCAGATACACGCATTAATGCACCCAACTTATCAAATTTAACATCTTTTATTTGAACACTACAAAATTCCCATGCTCTTGCTGCACTATCATATAATGTTGAGATTATTGCTTGGTCACGAGTATTAATAGTATTTCTAATCAGTAGTTCAATCTCTTTAGTGGATAACATATCTTCGCTTACTAATTTTGTTTTTTTACTTCCACCATCTTTAATCCATTTTACACAATCTGGAAAAGTTTCTCCACCATTAAACCATTTATAAAAAAACTTTATGTGTTTTTTATGATGATTTAAGGTTACTTCTGAATATGGGGTTCCTCTGGAACTTTTTTGATTTTGCATTTTAGTAAAATATTTTTTTAAATCATTTACTGTAATCTTTTTGAAATCTTTATTAACAGTTTCAAGAAGTCTTATTGTTGCAGATAAGTATGGAGTTATAGAAGTATTTGAAACGCCTATTAGTTGTTTATCTTGAATAAATTTTTTTAATTTGTTTTTATTAGATGAAGATGTTTTAAATTCTTTAAGTTTTTTTAATTGAGATTTGAATAATCTTTCTTTTTCTTTTATTCTTCCATCTGTTAACTGTGCTTTCATAATACTATTTAGGTGCATGTCCTTTATAAGCGTTAGTCTATCATCATTTTTCGCCTCAGTCTGCCCATCAATCATCACTAACCAATACCAAAAAGATATTAGCGCTTTACAGCTCTCAGATAGGATATTTTCATCACAGGCAACTAATTATTGTTTAGAGACTATTTTAAATTAATTGTTAGAAAATTTACAAAAAAATAGAAAATTTGCAAAAAAAATGCTAAAAAAAGGCTTTTTTAAGTAAAAAACAGGTATTTTAACCATTCACTTTAAATACCATTATGCGTTAATCTTATTGTAAATTGCCATTTAAAGGCAATATAATGGAGGTTTTTAATATGGGAGATTCATTAGTAGTAGGATCAAAAGTTAAAGATGCAGTAAAATCACAAGGATGTAACTGTGCAGGAGATGTTGTTGATGCATTAAGCGAAAAAGTTGGTGCACAATTGAAAGCAGCTGCAGCAAGAGCAAAAGCTAACGGAAGAAAAACTGTTAGAGGAATTGATCTTTAACTAAATCAAAAAAATTAGTTTTATAGGGACCCCTAAAAAAAGGGGTTCTTTAAATCTAATACTATTTTTTAACTTCAGTAAATTAAATAATTGATTATAAATTTAGTTAAATTTGATAAAAAATAATTAATTTATCTTAATAAATTTAAAAAATTTTTCTACAAAGCGAATAGTAACTTATATAATTTTCAGAATCAATGACTGCAAGAATTGTAATTGTATGCACATTCCCTGCAAGACGAGTAGCTGCACTTATTTGAGTCATAGAAATTTTATTGCTTTCATCAACAACATTAATTACAAATTTTGAATGTTCCTCACCCATTTTTTTACCCTTTGGATAAACCCTAAAATCAAAACCAAATTTTAACCCCGTTTTCACACAATATCCTTTTTCTTTTAAATCAGAATAAACTAAAAGTTTTTGATAAAATTTTTTATCTGCTTTTATACCTTGTGAAAGTAATTCTTTAGCGAGAACTTTTTTATTATCTGAAGAAAAAACAATCATTTTTTCTTTTATTACTAAAAAAAGTGCTTCATATAAATCTAATATTAGTGAACGCCCCTTATTTTCACCAAATCCTTTTTGAACAAGTTGACCTTTTAATGTTGAATCATCAACAATAATTTTATTTGAACATAATATTCCTTGTCTCATTTAATCACAACAAAAATAAATAAATAATTTTAATAAAAACATTCTTATAAAACAAACATATACAAAGCACTAATCTCTTTTTTGAGTAATTTTAACTAATTCATATTTTATTTTTTCTTTTTTCAATAGATTAATTATTTCTTCAAAAAATTTATTTTTTTGTTCAATAAAAACAACTTTATCTACTTTTTGTAAAATTGCAATTGATGCAATTTTTTGAGTAGTTTTACCCCATTCAGTAATTTCAGAATAACTTTTTCTTTTTGCACCAATACTCTTTTTCATCTCATCCATAAGTGAATGAAAATGCATTACTTCACTCATCGCAGCACTAGTTTTTTTCATAAATTCTTTATCAATTATTTGCAATAAAATTATATTATCCACTTTTGATGTAATCACTTCAATATACTCTGGCAAATTTTCATTACCAGTTAACAAAGGTACTAATACTTTCATATATAAATTAAAGTTAAAGAATTTAAAAACCCATTTTTTAAACAAATTTGTTAATTTTAATGAAATATTTAAAACCTAACAAAAAAAAACAATTATAAATAACAAAAACCTATTTTCTAGATGGTTAAAACACTTTTGTTTGACGTTAATGAAGTCAACAAACTTTTCTCAGAAAATAAAACTTTTGATTTAAGAGGAATAAGCAATAGATTAATTAGAGAAGCTGCTATTGAGAATAATTATGCAAAAGCTGAATTAGCAATAATTGCATATTCATTACACAAACTTGAAACAAAAGAACACATCGCAAAAAACAAAAAATGGCCTAACGTTAAAAATAGAATTAAAAAAAATTTTGATGATGCAATAAGAGCAATAAAAATTAATGAAAGTAATAAATTTTTTGAACAATTAAAAAAGGTTATTACTGATATTGAAAAACTTGATTCAGACTTAGGAAATTATGCCCAAAATCTTTATGAAAAAGCAAAAGTAAAACAGGCATCACAAGCGTTTAGTTATGGTTTAAGTATTTCACAATCTGCTGAACTCACAAATGCTAATAAAAAAGCTTTACAAGAATATATTGGTTTTACAAAAATGTATGATGAAGAACCTAAAACAAAAACAATCCAAAAAAGAGTCAGTGAATTAAAGGAGTTGTTAAAAATTGGCTGAAATAAATAGTTCAAAAGGTAGTCAAATCCCAAAAGGAAAAATTTATGCAGTTATCGATACTGGAACAATGATTACTTTATCTGCGACTTGTTTAATGAATGTTTTTAAAAATTTTATAAAAGAAAACAATTTAGATTTAATAATTTCTAAAGATGTTGCAAGAGAAAGTGTTTGGAAACCGATTGAAAATAAACGATTTTCTCTAAATGCTGCTAGAATAAAAAAAATAATAACTGATGGGACTTTAACAATAATGCCAAAATCAAATCAATTAGAAAAAGACACTCAAAAAATTCTTAACTTAACAAATAGTATTTTTTTAACAGAAAATAAAAATACAATAAAAATCCTTCAAGTTGGAGAAGCTGAAGCATTGGCAATCGCAAATCAAAAAAAATGTAAAATATTATTTGTAGATGAGAGAACTACAAGATCACTTATTGAAAACCCTATGCGATTAAAACAAGTTTTGGAAAGAAAACAAGGAAAACAAATAATTATTAATCAACAAAAATTGAATGAATTTAGTAATATGTTTCGAGAATTAAAAGTTTTTAGAAGTGTTGATTTAATTGCACTAGCTTATGAACAAAATTTATTTAATGGAGAATTAGATCACTCTGAATTAGAATTAGAAGCTGCATTATACGCAGCAAAATATTCAGGTTGTGCTGTTAGTGAAACTGAGATTAATGAGTACATGCAAAATGCAAAATTTATAAAAATCCGTCCGTGATGGAAATGAATTATAATAAAGCTGATGAAAATGATACTCTTATTCTTGAAAAAATTATTAAACAAGAATTCCCATACACTACTTATGATTCTAAAAAAATAAATAGTAAAATTTTTGATAAAAAATATTTTATTATAAAAGCTCATCAAAAAAACATATTTACTGGGTTTGGAGAAATAGAGTTTTTTGAAAACAAAGCAAGACTTAACGCTATTTATGTTGAAGAGGCTTGGAGAGGACAAAAAATTGCTACAAAGATATTAAAAAAAATTATTCATGAATGCAAAAGAAGAAGAATCCATACAATATTTTTACTTGTTAAAGAAAATAATGACGGGGCAAAACAATTATATAAAAAACTCGGTTTTAATTTTGAAAAAATTTATGAGAAAGAAATTGATAATTCTCTGATTGAAGTATGGAATTACCATATTAATTAATTTAGATTAAAGAATTTTGAAAGAATTAATACGATTCTGAGAAATAAGATGCTTCCCCATCTTTTCCACAATGCAAACATTTCATTTTTTCAACTTCAAGCTTTTTTCCAATTAACTCTTTTCCCAAATCACTCTGGAGCCAGTCACTACATTCAATATTTCCACACCATCCAATAATAGCTATTTTTGCTTCCTTAGCTTCATCTTTTGTTTTACAAACTTTCAATCTTGACTCTAACTCTTTTTCAGACGCATCTCTGAGCTCCTTCTGCAATTCTTTCAAACCAGAATCAATACTTTCTTTTATTTTTGAAAAATCAACAAATTCTTTTTTCCCGTTTCTCCATGCAAAAGATGCCTCCCCATTTTCAAGTTCTTTTTTTCCAATTTCAATTCTAATCGGAACACCCATTTTCTCAGTTTCAAACCTTATTCCACCAACAGATTTTACATTTTCACTAAACTCAATCTGAGCTCTTGGAAGACCAAAATCAATTCTTTCAACTGCTTTTTTATCAACACCTATCAAAACAACAGCTGCTTTAACCGGAGCAACTTCAGGAGGAATAACAAGTCCTTTTTCATCTGAATGGTTACCAATCAGCGCAGCCAAATATCTTTCCCCATTTCCAGTACATGTCTGCCAAACATACTGCTCTTTATCATTCTCATCAGAATATTTTATATTAAACGCTTTGGCATATGCCTGTCCAAGATTATTGCAACTTGAATTTTCAACAACTTTATCATTAAGCATCGTATAAAATTCTACAGCCCCTACACTACCGGGGAAACAATCATGTTTTGGTTTTCTTACTTTGAGTCTTGCGACTGCAAGTCTGTCAAATATAATATCATTCATTTCAATTGCAAGTTCAATTTCTTTCTCTGCCTCTTCCTTTGTTTTATGACATGTGTGGATTTCATACCAAGGACCTATTTCAACGTCTCTTACAAAAACCTTTGTTGATTTTGTTTCATTTCTGAATGAACTTACAGTTTCATAAATTCTCAAAGGTAAATCTCGGTGGCTCCTAATCCAAAGACTAAACATCGGATACATTGCTGGTTCTCCTGTTGGCCTTAAGAAAACTTTTTTCTCATTATCAGAATATCCAAGAGCATAGAATGCTTGTTCTTTAAATGAATCCCACCAGCTTTCATTCTGTTTTGCATATTCTTCAGGAACTAAAAGAGGAAAGTATGTTTCTTTTATCCCATTTTCAAAAAAAAGTGTATCCCACTCATTTTTAATGTTCTTCATTAAACTAAAACCATAAGGCATCCAAACAAAAAAACCTTTAATCTTATATCTAATGTCAACCAGTTCCGCATCCCTGATTACAGTGTTCCACCACAAAGCAAATTCGCTCTCATTAGCATTTTTATACATTATAAAATTTATCCAAATCAAGCCTTTTAAGAGTATTGTTGACGAAATAACCAAAAGGATTTATAAAACTAAGATTACCATAAATTACTATGCCAAAAAACGACTTCTTACTGAGAATATCAGTAACCTCAAACTGTAATCTTACATGTTCATACTGTGAAAAAAACCATCTTAGTAGAACAGACATAACTTCAGATAAAGAACTTCTTGAAATAATTAAATCCGCAAGTGAATGCGGAGTTAAAAGAATTAGTTGGATTGGTGGAGAGCCAACAGTTAGACCGGGATTTATTGACCTGATAAAAAAATCTAAAGAAGCAGGAATAACTGAACAGCTGCTTACAACAAATGGGATTATCCTAAGCAATATAGTTGAAACACTTAAAGAAAACGGCATCACAAGAATAAATATAAGTATTGATTCATTGAACCCCGATAAGTTCAAAGAAATTACTGGCGGAAATCTTAAACCAGTAATAAAATCTATTGATGCGAACACAAAGCTTTATACAAATACAAAACTCAACTGTGTAATAACAAAAGACAACTTTGATGAAATTGATGGTTTCATTGATTTTTGTGAAAAATATGATGGAAGATTAACAATAAGATTTCTTGAGTTGGTTCCGTGCGGGGAGGCTTTCGGATCAAACCCAGAACTTTTCAAAGAAATTTTTGTTCCTGAAAAAGATATTATTGAAGTTCTGAAGAAAAGAGGAAACTTAACACCTGTTGAAAACAAAGGGAATGTTCCAAAGTCAAAGTACTTCAAAATAGAAGGTTTGAAAGGAACTTATGGAATAAATCCAAACGAGTCAGCTAATTATGTTTGCGACAGAGAAGGTTGCAAGAAGATTCGACTAAGCCCAAATGGGTACATTTCAAACTGCACAATAAAAATCGACAAAGTTTACAAAATCGCCGGATTACCTTATGATAAAAAAGTAGAATTAATGAATAAGATTGTTGAAGACAAACTCAACAGAGATTTTACAGGTTATGAACACAGACAAAAGCATTACACATTCTGGCGTTTTGGTAAAAAACCAGATGGATTTGTTGAGGCGAAACTATGAAAAAAGACTGGCACCTTAGATTTGCAATAACAGGCAACTGTAACTTTAGGTGCAAATATTGTAATCCAAAAGGAAAAACACATTATAAGTCAGACATGCCTTTTGAAGAAGTAAAAGAAATTCTCCAAGCAACTTACAATAATGGTGTTGACAGAGTACACTATACTGGAGGAGAACCTTTCCTAAGACCTGATTTTATAAAAATACTTGAGCTCGCAAAAGAAATTGGTTTTAAAGAACAGGTCGTTACAACAAACGGTTTCAACCTATACCGAATTATTAATGATGCAAAAAAAGCCGATTTAACCAGAGCAATAATAAGCATGGACACTGTTAACCCTGAAAAATTTAAGGAAATTACAGGAACTAACTTTTTTGAAAATACTGTAAAATCAGTTATCAAAAGTGCTGAAATTCTTGAGAGCCCAACAAAAATAAGTTGTGTAACCATGAAAGATACACTCGAAGAAATGGACTCAATTATTGAATTTGCTTCAGAGATAAACAATTACAAAAAGAATAAAGGGAAAGTAATAATAAAATTTAATCAATTCCATCCTGATAATGTATCCCAGCTGGAAAAGTCAGGACAAGAATTTTTTTCGAAAAAATATGTTACTGATAAAGAAATGATTAATGAGCTTAAGAAAATTGGGGATTTAACTCCAATAAAAGATGTTGACGGAGACAACCCGAGTTATAGATATTATAAAATCCATGGTAAAAATGTTATTGTTGGAATACTCGCAATGATGTCATGGAACTTTCCTTGCGGGAGGTGCAGAAAACTTAGGGTTCAGCCAAGTGGTAAAGTAATGGTGTGCAAAAACTATCCTAAATCTCCTTCTCTGCTCGGAAAATCTCTTGGTGAAAAAGAACAAATCATAAAGGACTACATACACTATCGTGATGTGATACTAGATAAAGAAAAACCAAATAGAATACACTATTATGATCAGCTTGGAGAAGAAAGATGGGGTGCTGTCGGAAAGGGCATGAGCAAAGAAAAATTCTACGAGATGGTTAAAGAAATATGAAAAAAGAAAAACTAAAATGTGAATTAAGACTTCCAATAAATACTACTCTCAACAAATTTATTGAAAATATTGATTGTGAACTGTTCTCAACCCACCAATATATTGATTATTTCTACATCCCAAATAATTATAATTCAAAAAAAGTTCTTTTGGGAGACTGGAACCCTAGCCTTAAAGCGCTAAGAATAAGAACTGATGAAAAAGATTTTACAAAAGGAAGCATTTTGTTTTCAAAAACAAAAATGATCCCACTTGGATTCAAAGGAATCAAAATGAAATTAAATGAACTTGACACAAAATGCGAAAAGATTTGCCTATCAGAAAAAAATACACTTTCTTTTCAGAAAAAGATTGTCAAAGAACTTGGATTCAAACAATGGTTCACTCTGAAAAAAAATGACGGAAGAGCCATAAGACTCAAAAAAAATAATATTGAACTTTACTGTGAAAAAATAACTGTTACTGAAAAAGGAATAAGTTTTACAAGTGCTGAAATAGAGTTTTTCGGCGAAAATAAAAAAGAACTTATCAAGAAAATAAAAAATTCTCTAAAAATACTTGAAGAATATGGAATAGAAACTTCAACTATTACAGGTAAATCTTTGCCTGAATTGGTTGCTGAAAAATTCAAATAAATCCTAATTCATTCTTTAAATCCCTTATTTTTGAAGATAATAGGAAAATTTCATCAGGCGAATGGGAATCGCTGCCAAAGTAAATCTTTGAACCCCCTTCTTTCAAATATTTTTTAAGAAACCCAACTGACGGATATGGTTCCCCTATATCCAAATACCCTTTCACATTTGCTTCTACACCAACATCTTTTTTCAGAAGCAATTCCAAAATCTCCTCAAAGTAAGCAGCAGAATTTTCTTCAGAATATTTTGAATATTTCTTTTTCAAAAAATCAAGATGAGCAACACAGTTGAACATCCCTGATTTTATCAAGTTCTTTATTTCAGAAAAGTATTTTTCATAAAGCTCTGAATCATCAATTAACTTACAATAATCCTGGAACTCATTAGAAGAAAAGTGGATATAATTACCTTCAAAATCTTTTATATAATGCAGGCTACCAAGAAGAAAATCAAAATTTTTTTCCTTTAACACTGGTTTTGTTTGAGCAGAATATTCTGAAAAGAAATCAACTTCCAATGAGTTAAGATAAGTTAAACCCTTTTTTTGAGCATAATTCTTCATGCTTTGTAACAATGAAATATAACCATCTAATGAAAGAGATTTTTCGCCTTCAGCATTTATTTTTTCAGAAACCTCGTTGCTTAGTTTAAGGGTGTCAAAATTTTTATTTTTAAAATCTCCTTCTCCTGAAAAGGAATATGAAAAATGTTCAGTAATTGCAATATTTTTATAGCCCACTTCATACGCCTTATCAATGATGGATTGCAAAGTCCCTTTTGTATGGATTAATACTCCTGCATGAATATGACAATCATCCAACTTATAGAAATCCATAAATAGTAGAGACTCCCAGATAATATAAAGGGACTCTAATGAATGAAAGCGTAATTATTATTCCAGCAAACAATGAAGAAAAAGTACTTGGAAATACTATAAACCTTGTAAAACGTGTTACAAAAAGCCCGATAATAGTGGTTGATGACGGAAGTCATGATAAAACAACAGAAGTTGCAAAATCACACGGGTGCGAAGTAATACGATTTAATAGAAATTATGGAAAAACCAATGCTGTTTACGCAGGGATTAAAAGAGCTATTCAGAAAGACCCAAAAGGAATAATTCTTATCGATGCTGATATTACACGAATATCAAAACCCGCTATGGATGCAATGAAAATAATGGCTGCTGAAGCAACTCGTCAAAGAAAAATCAGAGTGGGAGTGGCACAATATGCTGAAGGAAACCACAAAAATGGGACATATGAGTTTTCAGGAATAAGGACACTTAGTATGCCTGCAGCACATAAACTTTTACAGACAAAACATAAATCTCTGGCAAAAGGGTATGGTCTTGAAGTTTTTATGAATGAATTTTTTAAGAATCAGACAAAAAGACTTAGATTCAAAGTGCACGGAAGATCCGCTTTTAAAAGCATTGAACAGCACCGCATACAAATAGATAATATTACTCAAACAAGAAAAAAAATGAGGAAAAAAAGACTTCTTCGTTAAATCTGAACTGATTCTTTCAAATCAATAATTTTGTAATTAAGATTTGCTTTTTCAAACTCTTCCTTTACTTTTTCCATGTCAGCAGGATAACTAGCATTATCATAATGCATCGGAATTACTAAAGAAGCGCCAGTTTCCTTTGCGAAT
>CAZKAC010000029.1:0-3253 GCA_964550725.1 uncultured archaeon | reverse complement strand
TTTTCAAACTCTTCCTTTACTTTTTCCATGTCAGCAGGATAACTAGCATTATCATAATGCATCGGAATTACTAAAGAAGCGCCAGTTTCCTTTGCGAATTCCGCGGCTTCAAAAGGACCCATAACTAAACCATGATTACAAACAGGAACAAGAATAACATCACACTTGTAATCATTGTGGAAAGAAATAGAATCTCCCACATGATAGAGTTTTTTACCCCCAACTTCAATAATATACCCAATATTTTCAAAAATTTCTTTTCCATTTTTTAAAAGAGGAATGTACCCATGTTGAGCATGCACCACACTTATTGAAACTTCATCAAGAACAATTATGTCCGCTTCCTTAACAACCTGAATTTTCATTTCAGGATAAGCATTTGCAACTTCCTGTGAAGAATAAATTTCTTTTGGAGAAACCTTTTCAATAATTTCTTGCGAACAATGGTCACCATGCTTGTGTGTTATTAGAACAGCATCAATATTTTTCCATAATTCAAAAAATGAATCGTCAAAATTTATGTATCCTGGATCAATAAGAATACGTTTACTTCCAGCTTCTACTAAAAAACATGATTGAGGAAATCTGGTTATTTTCATTCTAAAATTAAGCTTCAAAAGTAATAAAAATTAATCAAATCAACTATATAATTTGTTACATCCAAATCGATGAATTATATATTAATTAAATAACAACATTTATTTAATGAAACTAGAAACAAATCGACTAATTATACGCGAATATGAAGCTGGTGATAAGGCTGTTTTAATTGAAAATATTAACGATGAATAAGTAACAAAATTTCTCCGAAAGGTTCCTTATCCTTACACAAAAAAGGATGCTGATTGGTATTTGAATCATACAAAAGAATAGCAGTCAGAGAAGCCAAGACAAGACTTTGGTTTTGCAATTGAATTAAAAGAAACTAAAGAATTTATTGGATCAATTGGAGTTCATAAAATTAGTGAGTTCGATGGGACTGCAACAATCGGATACTGGCTTGGAAAAAAATACCATAGAAATGGATATATGTACGAGGCTGCAAAAGAAACTATTCGTTTTTGTTTTGAAGACCTTGGTTTGAGGAGAATTGATATTGAGGCAGATTTGAAAAATGAAGCTTCAAACGGTTTAATCAAAAAACTAGGATTCCAATATGAAGGGATGAGACGCCAATACAGAAGAAACAAATCTAACAACTGGACTCCGGATTGTAATCAATATGGTTTGTTGAAAGAAGAATGGGAAACTTTTAAGTAGGAAAAATTATTCAATTTCGCCTTCTTTTTGAAGTTTCCAAAGTTTTCTATAAATACCTTTTTTTGAATTGAGTTCATCGTGAGAACCAACATCAACAATTTTGCCACCCTCAATAACAACTATCTTATCAACGTGCATTATTGTTGATAATCTGTGGGCAATCATAATAGTGGTTTTTCCTTGCATAAGTTTTTTCAAAGCTTTTTGAATTTGATATTCTGTTGTTGAATCAAGCGAGGATGTTGCTTCATCCAATACAAGAATCTTTTTGTTTGCAAGAATTGCTCTAGCAATTGAAAGTCTTTGCTTCTCCCCACCCGAAAGTTTTATTCCCCGCTCACCAACAATAGTGTTTTCTTTTTCAGGAAGACTCATAACAAAGGAGTAAAGTTGAGCTGCTTTAAGTGCCTTGAATGCGTCTTTACGAGAAGCTGACGGATTAGAAAATAAAACATTATTATAAATCGTGTCATTAAAAAGAATACATTCCTGCGGAACAATACTCATCTCATTTCGCAGTGATTCCTGTGTGAATTCACTTATTTTATCGCCATCAATTTTGATGCTTCCTGAGTCAACATCATAAAGCCTGTAAAGAAGTTTAACAATTGTTGTTTTCCCTGCCCCTGAGTGGCCAACAAAAGCAACTTTTTCTTTTGGTTTTATTTTAAGCGAAAAATCTTTTACAAGAGCTTTTCTACCATAACTAAATGAAACTTCTTTGAATTCGATTGACCCTTTTTTAACCAAAAGTTTTTTTGCATAAGGTTTATCAGTAACTTCATTTTTTACATTCTTATAATCAACTATCGCCTGCATATCTGAAAGAGCTTCATATGTTCTCCTTACTCCCCACATAAATTCAAAAAGGGGCATTATTAATCCAAGGTAAGAAGTGTAAATGAAAACAAAAGCACCAAGAGTAATTTCCCCTTCAATTAAACCATTAAGAGTAAAATACATTATTCCAATAGTACCCATCGCGAGAACAATTACAAACCCCGCTTCCATTTTTGCATAATAATCCCAAAACTGGACGTATTTTTTTAAAGTATTTTTTGCAGTTGATGAAAAAATCCGTGTAATTCTTTTTTCTTTTCCAAAATGTTTTATTGTTTCAATATTCATGAAAACGTCGCTAATATATCCTTTCTCAAAATCATCCGCGTCGTTTCTTTCAATATTTACTTTTTGCTGTTTGCCTAAAATAATCAGAGAATATAAAATAAATAATGTGGCTGTAATAAAAACGACTAACCCTGCGTAAATATTGAAATATGAAATTACAATAAAACTTATTATCAATTTCATTACAAGGGGCGAACCATGAAATGTAATAAAATCAGTAAGGGCTTCAACACTTTTTCCACTCCTTATTAATTTTGAAATTAAGCTCCCTGTTCTGTGAGTGGTGTGAAAAGAATGTGACAAATTTAACAAATGAGTAAATATATCTTTCTTTATATCATACATCATTTTTGTCTCAAGTCGATTAAGAAAATATACTCTGAAATATTTTGAAACGAGATGAATTAATATACCAAAAATATAAATCAGCGCAAGTAAAAATATTATCTCAATAAAAGCATCTTTAGTTATTTTATTGGCAACAAATAATGTACCTTCATCAACAAGAACTTTGTAGATTAAATTAAATGCAACATCAACAACATTGTTGATTAAAACCAAAAATAAAACTAAAGCGAAAAGAAATTTATAATTTTTTGCAATAAAAAAATAATAGTTTAGGTTTTCCTTAAAAGTTACTTTTGAAGACACTTTAACACACCACTAATACCATTACTATTATTATTACCATCATTATATGATTATTTTATTAAAATAACTTTCTTTTTATAAAAAAATAATTTTTTTAACACCAAAAAAAGATAACCCCATTAATAAAATGAGAAAAAATTAATGGGGCCAGGGAGGATCGAACTCCCGTCAGAAGCTCCCAAAGCTCCGATCATACCACTAGACCATGGCCCCA
>CAZKAC010000028.1:0-3359 GCA_964550725.1 uncultured archaeon | reverse complement strand
TGTAATAAAAAAATTCTTACAAAAGATGCACATGCTTTTCTTAAAAAACCAGGAAAAGTTGGTTTTTTACATTGTGCTGATAGGAGTAATCTTGCAATTTCAATGCTTCGAGGGACTGGAATTAAATCTTGGCTTGCGAGGGAAATAAGATTAAATACACAATCTGGAAAAATTGAGTTTCATGATTATGTTGAATTTTTTTTACAAGGAAAAATACATACTCTTGCATTTGGGGAGAAAATTGCAGAGGGGCCATATTATTTAATTTCTGAAGGGTCAGCGCATAAAAATTATGCTTCTAGATTATCCCAAATATTTAGGGGGGCGGATGCTGGACATATTGGAGGAATGGTTAATTATGAGAAATATTCAAAATTTGTGATGCGGGTTGAAAAAGATCCTCAAAAACAATTAGATAAAGAAAAACGGCGTCTTGAACTTTTAGTAAAATCAAGAATAATGCCAAAACAAGCATTGGAACAACTTAAAAAAAGTTAATGATTAATTTAGATAATATGGAAGAGAGGTAAAATAATGGAAATAAAAAAACTTGAGATTGGTTCAGGAAATAAACCTATTAAAGGGTATCTTCATTTTGATATTAGAAAAATTGATGGAGTAGATATAGTTGGAGATGCAAGAAAATTACCTTTTGAGAATAATTCATTCGGAGAAGTTATATCTAGATTTTTTTTAGAACATTTATTTAGAAATGATGCGAAACAAGCATTAAAAGAAATGTATAGAGTGCTTATTCCAAATGGACGATTAGAAATAATTGTGCCAAATTTAGAATATTTTTGTAAACTTTTTTTAAAAGAAACTGGGCAAAAAAAAGAATGGGCATTGAATAAAATTTATGGGTTTGAAAAATATGGTGAAGATCATCATTATTTTGGTTATGATTTTGAAACATTAAAATTGTTTTTAGAAGAATCTGGTTTTGTTAGGATAAAAAAAATTGAAAGTAAAGAAAAAGAAGAACAATATCTTGCAATAGAAGCGTTTAAATGAAAAAATTTTTTTTTAAAAATAAACTTATTTTTATTATTTAAATTTATTTTTATGTGTTTTAGGTTACCTTTTAAAGTTTTGGATTTGTTAATTTATTATGAAAGCTATATTATTTATTGTATTAATTAGTCTGTTTTTATTAGCAGGGTGTACAAGTATTGAGTCTCCAACTGGTAATTTTGGGTTGGATGAAAATAATTTGGACAATAATACAATAGATGTGTTTTTAGATACAAATTCTTTAGGAAATGGGGTGAATAATTTGAGTGAATTTGAAAAAGTAAAAGTTGGAGATAATGTTTCAGTACATTATATTGGTAAATTAGAAGATGGTAGTGTTTTTGATTCAAGTCAAGGAAGAGATCCATTAACTTTTGATGTTGGAGCAGGACAAATGATTAAAGGTTTTGATTCTGGTGTTGTTGGAATGAAAATTGGGGAAACAAAAACTATCTCTATTGTTCCCGCTGAAGCATATGGTGAATATAATGATTCTTATGTGCAAGAGGTACCAATTTCAGCATTTGGAGAAGTTTCAAATATCCAAGTCGGTATGATGGTAAGTGCAGGTAATGGTGCACAAGGAACGATTGTTGCGGTTGATGAAAATACAATAAAAGTTGATTTTAATCATAAATTGGCAGGCAAAAAACTTATTTTTGATGTAACTATTGTTTCAATCAATAAATAAATTAACAAAAAAAAACAGACTATTAATTAAATGCCCTTTTTTGGGCATTTATTCTTTTTTAATAACTTAGGGTAATTAGTTTTTAATGAAAAAAGTGTTAATCGCATATTATCCTTTAGGAGAGTGTACTAAAGTTGCTCAATATTTAGAAAAACTTTTTTCTGAAGAAAAATTTAGTGTAATTATGAAAAAAATTGAAACAAGAAATGAATTAACTCCCAAAGAACAAGCTAAAAGTGAAAAAGATTTAAAACTAAAAAATTATGTTCGTTCATTGAACAATTATGAATTTATTATTTTAGGCACGCCAGTTTTTTCTTTTTCTCCAATGCCTGCAGTTAATACATTTATTAGAGAATTACCCAAAAATAAGTTAATTAAAAAAAATAAGTTAATTAAAAAAAATAATTTAAAAACAAAAAATAAATCAACTTTAAAAATTAATTCAAGTAGTTTTAATAATAAAAAATTTGTATTATTTTCAACAAGTATTGGCTTACCAGGAACCACAATAAAAAGAATGCAATCATTATTATCTATGCAAGGATACAAAGTTTTTGATTCTGAATGTTTTTCAAGTATTTTTAATTTTGATGATCGAAAACTAAAAGAAGTTGATCATTTTTTTAAAAGAATCATGCAAAAATAAAATAGAATCTAATAATAATTTAAACAACTAGATTATTTTTTTCTTAAAATGGTAATTGGTCTAAAACATCTTCTTCAAGTTGTTCTTCAGTTCGTTTTTTAGATAATTGTTTTTGTTTATCTACTTCAATAAGACTTTCTTTTAATTGTTGTTTTATTTTATCAACTTCACTTGCTTTGTATAAGGCTTTTATTTGAGAATCTATTGAAATTATTTCTTTATTAACATCTGAAACAATTTTTTTGTACATATCTTCATTTATTTTTCTCTTTAAATATTTTTTTTCAGCAATTCTTAATTGACATACTTTGTTTGTTTTTTCAGAAAATAATTCCTCTAAAGCTTTTTGTTTATCATTTGAAATGTATTGCATTTTTCTCATTTGTATAGGAGATAAATCTTTATTTTTTTCAGAATCAATATTCGCTTCAATTTTTATGAGTTGATTATTAGATTCTTGTATAACTGATTGAAATGTAGGATTGTCAATTTTATTTGTTAAATATTTTTTTTCCGCAATTTTTATTTGATCTTGAATAACATCTCTTTCTTTTTTAAGTCCAATTATTGAAACTGGGTTTTTTTTAGTTGTGATGTTTGATTTTAATTCATTGGATTTTATATTATTATTATTATTATTTAAAGATTTATTATTAAAATATTGTAATCTCCTTGGCAAAGTGTTATCAGGATCATTTTTATTTGAGTTATTATTAAAATTTTTGTTTTTATCTTCTTCTTTTTGTTTATCTAATTTTTCATTTACATTTTTAGTAAAAACATTGTCTTTTTTAGTTGATTTATTTTTTTTTGAATTTAAATAAATTGCTATTAAAATTATTAAAATTATAATAATAATGGGTAAAATGAAAATAAAAATTCCAAAATCGTCAATAATTTCTTTTGGAATGAAAAAAAAACTTAAAATTGATATAATAATTATTAAAACTATTAAAATAGTAGTAGTTTTTTTACCCATATTAAACTAAAGTGACTTTAAAATAA
>CAZKAC010000027.1:0-26306 GCA_964550725.1 uncultured archaeon | reverse complement strand
GTTTAAATGTTTAGCAACTGATTCAGCAAAAGGATGTTTTTATGGTGCTGCAAAAAATAATTTCAAAGTAAAAATAATGTCAATAGAAAAACTTGTAGAAGAGGCGTGCAAATCTTATTTGAAAACAAGGGAGTGAAAAAATGGTTGAATTAAAAGGAAGAAAAATTGCATCAGGACAAGTTGAAGGAGAAGCGCTTTGTACAACAGAAGGGATAAGTTTTTTTGGAGGAGTCAATCCTGATGATGGAAAAGTGACAGAAACAGGACACCCTCTAGAAGGAAAAAGTATCACAGGAAAAATACTTGTTTTTCCGCAAGGAAAAGGATCAACAGTTGGAAGTTATGCTCTTTATAGAATGAAAAAACAAGGAACTGCACCACTAGCTCTAGTAAATAAGGAATGCGAAACGATTGTGGCAGTAGGGGCAATAATATCTGAAATACCATGTGTTGATAAAATAGATATTTCTCAGATAAAAACAGGGCAGAAAGTTTTTGTTGATGGGGAAAACGGTATAGTTAAACTTTAATAAATAATATATTAGCATATAACTTTTTTTTACAAATTCTAAAGTTTTATAATATATTTCAAACAAATATCTATTATGGATAATGAAAAAATAATTGAAGAAGAAAAAAATAATGATGCTGTTTTAGATACAAAAAGTAACGAAGAAAAAGATAAAATCATTATTAAAGAAATTGTTGAAACAACAAGTAATAATTTAATAATACTAAAACTTGGTGGAAGTGCAATAACAAAAAAATCTGAAAATAAGTTTGAGATGAACTATAGTGTATTAAATCGTGTTGCAGAAGAAATTAAAAAAGCAAAAGATAAAAAAAATTTTGGTTTAATTGTTGTTTGTGGCGTAGGGCCTTTTGGGCACTCAAATGTTGTAAAATATAATATTAATAATGGGATAGAAAGTGAAGAACAAATGGCGGGAGTAAAAGAAACTAATAATGCTTGTAATTTTGTTGGTAACGAAGCAGTAAATGCGTTAAAAAGATTCGGGTTAAAAGCAAAACTTGTTCAAGGGGATAAAATTGCATTACAAGAAAATAAAAAAATTGATTCTTTTTCAACAAAAACATATGATGAACTTTTAGAAAGAGGGATAATACCAGTAAGCACAGGAATAATGGTTCCTGATTTAAAACTAGTTTGGAGTGTAATGAGTGGGGATCAAATAATTGCACAACTTGCACAAAATTTACACCCAAAAAAAGTTTTTATTGGAACTGATGTTGATGGAATATTTACTATAGATCCAAAAGAATTTTCAGATGCTGAATTGATTCCAGAAATAACAAAAGAAAACATTAAACAAATTTTGGAAAAAGTTGGAGAATCAAAATCAATTGATGTTACTCAAGGAATGAAAGGAAAACTAGAAAAATTAGCAGAAACACTAAATCAAACTCCTGCGGAAATATTTAATCTTTTCACTGAAGGAAATCTTGAAAAATTATTAAAAGAAGAAGAAATAATAAGTACAAAAATTAAATTATAATATGGTAAAACTAATTAGGGTTATTTTTACAAGACATTCTGAAAGAAAAGATTCTAATAAAACGGGGCTTACTCAAAAAGGATTAAACTCTGCAAAACAACAAGGGATTAGAAGAGCAAAGGAAGAATTTAAAGTAAAAAGATATTCAGGTGATTTTCCCCGTGTTTTATCCTCTGCTAAAAAAGCTCAATTAGGACATAATTTAACAACTCAAACAAAATACAAGTTAAGGGTACGAAAAGTTCTTTCAACACCAACTATAAAAAAAAATTCACTCAATCAGCTTATAAATATTAAATTTAAAGGAGATAAAAAAGCAGCTACAATTGCATGGTTAGAGGGAAAACTTTCTGAAAAAATTATTTTAAAACCAAACACTTTCTTAAAAAAACTTATCAAAAATAGACTGGGATTTGGAAAAAAATTAATTAGGATTGGTGCAAAAGATATTGTTTTAGAAAATTTTACTCACCAAGAAATAATGTTAGGGTTGGTTGGGATATTAACAGGTAAAAAATTTGATAGAATTGCCAAAATTTTTGATGTTGAGTATTTGGAAAGTTTTGAAATAAAAATTTATTCTAATGGGCGCACTATGTTAAAAGTAAGAAATAAACTATTTGATATTACTAAAAATTTGGATAAAATACTACAAAACTGACTTGACAATTGACGAAAAACCTTACGACAGGAGCACTTTTAAATACTTGGGTTAGTATTATTTTAGTAAGAGTATTGGCTATGGATCAGATAATATTACTTGGAAGAGGGGGGCAAGGTGCTGTAACAAGTTCAAGAGTTCTAGCAATCGCAGCATTTGAAGATGGTAAATATTCACAAGCATTTCCAAATTTTGGTGTTGAAAGAATGGGAGCTCCAGTAAGAAGTTATTGTAGAATTGATAAAAAACCAATTAATTTACGCGAACAAGTTTATGAAGCAGAATATGCAATAATTCTTGACTCAACTTTACTTTCAGGGTTTATTGAAAAAGTATCTAAAATGGTTATTATAAATTCAGCAAAAAAACCAAGTGAGATAAAACTTAATACTAATGCAGAAATTAAAACAGTTGATATTACAAAAATTGCTCTTGAAAAAATTGGAAAACCATTTGTAAATATTGCTGCTCTTGGAGCATTTGCTGGATTCACAAAAGAAGTTTCACTAGAAGCTCTTGAAAAAGCAGTGCAACAACAAATGGGTAACAAAGGCCCAATTGTTGAAAAAAATTTATCTGCAATAAGAGAAGTTTATGAGCAAAGTAAATAATTGATTTATTTAAAGGGTTTGATTTTTATGAGTATAAAAAAGGATAAAAAAGAAAACGAATTAGTTTTTAATAAAGGTGCAATTATTCATGAACCCGGTTCAACAGAAAAATATAAAACAGGTGAGTGGCGAACATTCAAACCATCAATAGACCAAGACAAATGTATTAAATGTGGTAAATGTTGGGCAAATTGTCCTGATGCTGCGATTTATAAAGATAAAGATGGAAAATTTCAATTTAATTATGATTATTGTAAAGGTTGTTTAATTTGTGAAAAAGAATGTCCTGTAAAATGTATTTCACACATAATGGAGGAAAAATAAATGGCTGAAAAAATTATAGTTTCTGCAGCGGATGCAATTGCACATGCAGTTAAATTATGTAAACCAAAAGTTCTTCCAATGTATCCAATTACTCCAAGTACTTTAATTCCAGAAAGACTTTCAGATTTTGTTTTTGATGGTGAACTGGAAGCAGAAATGATTCATGTTGAATCAGAACATAGTGCAGCAGCAGCATTATTTGGAGCATACGCAACAGGTGTGAGAGCATTTACTGCAAGTGCATCAAACGGAATAGCATATATGCATGAGATAATTCCAATAATTTCAAGTGCAAGATTTCCTGCGGTAATGGCAGTTGCAAATAGAACAATTTCGGGGCCATTAAATATTTGGAATGACCATTCAGATTCAATGTCAGAAAGAGATCAAGGCTGGATACAACTTTATTGTGAATCAAGCCAAGAAGCATTCGACACAATTTTAATGGCATATAAAATTGCGGAAACAGAAGAAGTTTCACTACCTGTAATGGTTTGTA
Source organism: uncultured archaeon (assembly GCA_964550725.1). Classification (GTDB taxonomy): domain Archaea; phylum Iainarchaeota; class Iainarchaeia; order Iainarchaeales; family JAAZKV01; genus CAZKAC01. The sequence goes on along the minus strand of CAZKAC010000027.1, from coordinate 22,694 downwards.
TTGATGGTTTTTCTCTTTCACACGTTTTTGAACCTGTACAAATAGAAGATCAAAAAGATGTTGATGCTTTTGTTCCAGAATATAAACCAAAAACTTTTTTAGATCCTAAAAAACCAACTACTGTTGGCCCAATAGGATTTCCCACATCATTTTTTGAATTCCATGAACAAGAACAATTTGCAATGGAAGAAGCACTTAAAATAATTCCTCAAGTAAATTCTGAATTTTTGAAAAAATTTGGAAGGATATATGGGAATGGATTAATAGAAGAAATTGAATTAAAAGATGCTAAATATGCATTAATTGCGGCAGGAACTGCTGTAGGGACTGCAAGAGTTGTTATTGAAGAACTACGCGCAGAAGGAAAGAAGGTTGGATTAATTAAACTAAAATCAATGCGACCATTCCCTGTAGAAGACTTGAAAAAAGCATGTAAAAATTTGAAAGCTCTTGGTGTTATTGACAGGCATGTTTCTCTTGGCTTCGAAGGAGCACTAACCTTAGATGTAAAAGCAGCACTAAAAGATGAGCCTTGTAAAGTAGAAGGATTTATTTCTGGTCTTGGTGGAAGAGACATTGACAGGCCAAGACTAAAAAAAGCATTTGACATTCTAGAAAAAGGAGAAAAAGGAGTTTGGTTAAAATGACTGATGAAAAAATTGCAGGTTTAGAAACTAAAGAATATTTTGCTTCAGGACACAGAGCTTGTGCAGGGTGTGGAGAAGCACTTGCTATAAGGCACATTCTAAAAGCGGCCGGACCAAACACAATAATTACTCAAGCAACGGGGTGTATGGAAGTTGTATCAACTCCATATCCTGAGACAGCTTGGAAAGTTCCGTGGATACATTGTGCATTTGAAACAGCAGCATCAGTTGCAAGTGGTGTTCGAGCAGCACTAAATATGAAAGGTGATTATAAAACAAATGTAATTGCAATCGGAGGTGATGGGGCGTCATTTGATATTGGATTTGGGCCATTAAGCGGAGCAATAGAAAGAGGCCACAAATTTTTATACATTGCAACTGACAATGAAGCTTATATGAATTGTTTAGCTCTTGATTCACTAATAATGACAAAAAATGGGTTGAAAAAAATTATAGATATAAAGATTGGTGATGAAGTTTATGCATTTAATCAAAAAACACATGAGTTGGTTCTAAAACCATGTAGTGGAGTATTTGATAACGGTAAAAAAAGGGTCTTTGAAATTAACACTTCTTCAAACACAATAAAAGCTACAGGAAACCATCCTTTCTTGGTTCTTGAAAGAAATGGAAAATTTAGAAAAAATCAGTTTGTATGGAAAATGGTTGAAGAATTAAAAGTTGGAGAAGAAATTGTTTCTCTTAAGAAAGGATTGGAAGGAAAGCCATATCAGTTTTCAAAAATAAAAATGTCTGTTAAAGGAGATTATAAGGTTAATAAAATAAATAAAGTTGAACTACCTGATAATTCTTCACCTGAATTAATGAAATTATTAGGGATTTATGTTGGAGATGGGTGGACAAGAATAAATAAAGCTGAAGTTGGATTTGCCTTGCCAAAAAATGTTAAGGGTAGAAAAGAAGCAAAAGAATTAATTGAAAAATTATTGTGGGGTCACACATTAAGTGAAACTGAAAAAGAATTGCACTTAAAATCAATTAATATTGCTAGGTTTTTTGATTCACTTGGGTTTGGAAAAGGAGCAAAAAATAAAATTGTTCCTCAATGGGTATTCACTCTCTCTCAAGAAGAAAAACAAGCATTTGTAGAAGGTCTAATGCTTTCTGATGGTTACAAATTAGGTGAAAGCCATAGGTATATTTCAGCAAGCCGCGAACTTTTAAGAACATTAAGATTGTTACTTCAAACAATGGATATGCGTGTTGGAAAAATACATCAACAAACAAAAAAAGCCGGAACACTAGTTGTTAAAAGAAAATTACTAAAAGACTCGACATATGGGTATGTTTGTTTCAGTGACAAAAAAGGAGCTTTGTTAAAATATGCAAACCAAAACAAACAAAGGAATTATTTATTTGGGAATGAAAATTTTGAAACAAAAAAGATTACCTCAATAGAAAAGAAGGGCATTGAACCAACTCTTGATTTAAGAGTAGAAGGAGAACACAATTTTATTGCAAATGGGATAGTTGTACATAATACTGGGATACAAAGAAGCGGAGCAACATTCCCTTATGCAAATACTACTACTACTCCCGCGGGAAAAGTAATCCCTGGAAAACAACAACCAAAAAAACCTCTTCCATTTATTGTGGCTGCTCACGGAGTTAGATATGTTGCATCAGCAAGTGTAATGAATCTTATTGATTTAAATAAAAAAGTAAAAAAAGCATTAGAGTTTGATGGGCCTACATTTTTACATATTTATGTTCCGTGTATACCAGGGTGGAAAATAGACGCATCAAATGCTGTTAGTTTGGCAAAAAAAGCAAATGAAACTGGAGTATTTCCATTATATGAAATTGAAGATGGGGTTTTAAAATTAAACAAAATCTCTGAAAGAAAACCAGTTGATGAATATATAATGTCACAAGGAAGATTCAAACATGTGACTCCTGAAATAATGGTAAAAATACAGGAATATGTTGATGCTAGGTATAAATTTTTAGAAGAGAATGATGGAAAAAAACTGTTTGACACACTTTATTAAATTTTATTCACACGCTCGTCCTTTTCCACAAAAACTTCCAAGTTGTTGTCCAAGTTTTGTAGGATAGTCTCCATCAATACAAGCTTTGCATAAATCATTACTGGGTAAACCAATCGCGTTAATCATATCATCAATTTTTTGATAAATTATTGAATCAACACCAAGTTCTTTTCTTATTTTTTCAATTTCTTCTTTAGTATTTTTTTTAATTAAAAGTTCTGATTTCGAACCCATATCTATTCCATAAAAACAAGGCCACATTATAGGGGGGCATGAAACTCTTACATGTATAGATTTAGGATTTCCATTAGTTTTAATAAAATCAATAATCCCTTTCATAGTTGTTCCTCGAACAATACTATCATCTAATAAAAAAACATTTTTTCCCTCAAAAACTTCTCTAGCAATACTAAATTTTTCTTTAACTCTTTCACTTCTTGATTTTGATTCTATAAATGTTCGCCCAACATAACGATTTCTAATAAGTCCTTCTTTGTGGGGTAATTTTAGTATGCCTGCAAATCCACTGCCTGCAGGATTACTTGAATCTGGAACAGAAACTACTACCCAATCTTTATCATTTACTTTAAGTTTTTCAGTTTTTCCAAGTTCAACACCAAAATTAAAACGTGCATTATACACAAGTTTTTTTTCAATAGTTGATGCGGGGTGTGCAAAATAAACCCATTCAAAAAAACAATGTTTTCTTTTATAATCTGTATAAGGTTCAACAACAGCTTTATTAGTAATGGTTAAAATATGCCCTGGGGGAACATCTTTTATTTTAGTAAAACCAATACTTGTCAATGCTACACTTTCACTTGCAAATGCTATTTCATAATCTTTTTCAGAATAACACAATGGTTTCAAACCAAGAGGATCTCGCACTACAATAATTGTACCCTCTCCATTCATAAAAGCAATATTATATGCGCCATCAATTTTTTTTGAAACATTTTTAACTACTTGTTTAAGATTGTTTGGAGTTTTCTTTAATTCTTTTGAGATTAAATGTTCTAAAATTTCGGTATCAGTTTCTCGTGTAATATGATAATCTTTTGATTCAAGTTCTTTTTTTAGTTGTTTATAATTTACAATATTTCCATTAAAACAAAAAGAAAACCACTTTTGTTTTCTTCCATGTTTTCGTTCAAACGGTTGAGCATATTCAACATCATCTTCTCCCGAAGTTGCATATCTTACATGGCCAATTGCTTTTTTAGAAGAAAGGTTTTCCATTATGGTTGAAAATTTATTTTTATCATAAGCCTTGAAAGCTACATTTGCTAATCCAAGACCTTTATGAGTTTTTAACAAATAATTTTTTTTATTGGAAAAACTAGTTATTCCTGCAGATAATTGTCCCCTGTGTTGCAATTGTACAAGCATTCTAAATGTTTTTCTTTCGGCTTTGTTTCCAGAAAAACCACAAATTCCACACTCTTCGTTCATTTTGTAATAATTAAATTCAAAACAAATTAAAAAAGGATTTAAAATTATACATAATATTTTTTGTTTTGTTTGTTAGTTTGGTAAAAATGTGTTTGTTATAAACTTTTTTACTAGATAATTAGTTATGAAAATTGGTTCTCTTAAAATTGAAGGAAAAATTTTCCTAGCACCTATGGCGGATTATACAAATATAGCTTTTAGAAAATTATGTGCTGAGTATGGTGTTGCTCTAACATATACTGAATTAATCTCTGCAAAAGCAGTTAATCTAAGAAGTAAAAAAACACTCAAAATGTTGGACACTTTTTCTAATGAAAAAACTTTCCTTCAATTATTCGGAAATGATCCAATTGAATTTGAAAAAGCTGTTGAGTTTATAGAGAGAGAAATGCCAAATTCATTTTTGGGATTTGATTTAAATTGTGGCTGTTCTGTTCCAAAAGCACTAAAAGGAAATTATGGGTGTTTTTTAATGGATTATCCAAAACTTATTGGTGAAATAATTACTTCGATGAAAAAAAGTACACAAAAACCTGTTACTTTAAAAATAAGACTTGGGCTTAAAAAAGAAAATTATTTAGAAGTTGCAAAAGAAGCAGAAAAAAATGGTGCTGACGCAATTTGTTTACATGCTCGTCTTGGAAAAAAGCATTACTCTGGGAAGGCCGATTGGAATGCAATAAAAAAATTAAAAAAAGCAGTTAAAATTCCAGTGATTGGTAACGGAGACATCTGTTCCAAAGAAGATGTAGAAAAAATGTTTTTTGAAACAAAGTGTGATTTTGTAATGGTTGGAAGAGAGGCGATTGGTAATGCATTTATTTTCAAACATTTAGTTAGTGGTGAAAAAAGAACTATTGAAAAGAGAATTTTAGAAGCAAAAAGATATTTAGAATTAGTAAAAAAATTTAAGTTGGGTATAAATGATATAAGAGGTTATTTTATTGCTCTGCCACGAGGACTAAAAGGAGCAACTGAATTAAGAAATGATTTCGCAACAGCAAAAACAATTGATGAAATTAAAAAAATATTAAAAAAATTAAATAAGTTAAATTAATAATTTTTTATTATTTGTTGTTTTTTTATAAATTTTTAAATAATTATTTTTTCTATGTTTTTATTTAAGTAATCTTTGCACTCTCTCAAAAGGCAAATTACTTTTCTCACATAGTGCAACAACTTTTTCCTTATTTTTTTTCAATCCTTTCCAATCAAGAATAATTTCTTTAGCTTTGCTCTTTTCAATCATTTGCTCTAACAATTCTACATCAAGTGATTTAAGTGAATATTGTGGGCAAATATGTCCAAATGAATAATTTTGCCTTAATGCAAGTTTTGTAAAATCAGGTGTATAGTGGCCACCACCAATTCCAATTACAACAATATCATTATTTTTTTTCAAAGTATCTTCAACAATAGTCTTAGCAATAACTCTTGCTTCCTCTTTATTATTCCATTCATTAATTGTGCTTCCAAGTTCAATAAAACAAACATTTTTTTCTGTAAATGGTCCATGGTGAGTTGACTCAAAACAAACAGTATATTCTTCATTTTTATTTCGCCTTGCAAGGCCTCTTAGAAAATTTGTTTGTATTTTTGGCAAGGTATTAACAAGTTTTTTGTCTACTCCCCCATATTCTGCTTTAGAAAAATTTCCAATTGAATGAGTTGTAAGACTTTTTGTACCTACTATACTTGCATGTTTTGACAAAATAATAATATCTTGTTCCTTAATTTTTTCAAGAGGTAAATTAATTGTCTTTTCTTCAAAAGAATATATTTTTGCCCAGTCTGGCACTCCAATTTTTTTTATTTGACTTGCAATATTTATTCCAGCATCGTCTTGTTTTGAATAAGCTAATGCAATTTCCATAAATTATTTATCGGCAAACTCCTTTAAGTACCTTTATAAATATTATTTTTTTCAAATATAGCAGGTGATTTAATGGTAGTTGAATATGGTGAATTTAAAGGAAATAAAATAATAACTCTGAAAAGAGATGAAAATGACTCTTATCCTTTTTCATTTGGTAAAGGAAAAGCAAGGTTAATTGTTGAAAATCTTGAAGAAATAAAAAAATTTGCTGAGGAAGAATAATTGTGAATACCTTCCTCACATAATCTTTTTATACTTGAATAACCTAATTTTTGCAAATGAATCTTGATAGGATGTTTTATCCAAAAAGTGTTGCTGTTATAGGTGCTAGTAATATTCCGGGTAAGGTAGGATATTCTATTTTAAAAAATTTAATTGAAGATAATTTTACGGGAAAGTTGTATCCTATTAATATTAAAGAAAAAAAAATTCAAGGTATAAAATCTTATTCTTCAGTTTTAAAAATTTCAGAAAAAATTGATTTAGCAATTATTGTAATTCCATCAAAATTTGTTCCATTAGTAATGAATGATTGTGCAAAAAAAGGAATTAAAAATGCAGTAATTATTACTGCTGGGTTTTCTGAAGTTGGAAAAGATGGAAAGAGTTTAGAAGAAGAAGTTAAAAAAATAGTTAAAGAAAATAAAATGAATGTGGTTGGACCAAACACACTTGGAATAATTAATACTGAAAATGGATTAAATGCAAGTTTTGCTGCAAATTATCCTTCTAAAGGAACTGTCGCATTAGTGAGTCAGTCTGGGGCTTTATGTACTGCGATACTTGATTGGGCTAGACAGGAAAAAATTGGGTTTTCGAAATTTATTTCAACGGGAAATAAGTCTTTTTTGAGTGAACCGGATTATTTTGATTATTTAAAAAAGGATTCGAGTACGAAAGCAGTTCTTGTTTATATGGAGTCTGTAAAAAAGAATAAAAAATTTCTTAGAGATGCATATGAACTTTCAAGAAAAAAACCAGTTGTGATAATTAAATCAGGAAGATCTCCTGAAGGACAAAAAGCAGCTTCATCTCACACAGGAGCTATTAGTGGGGATGATGCATTATTTACTGTTGCATGTAAAAAAGCAAATGTTTTGAGAATGAATTCAATTGAAGGTTTTTTTGATATGGCTAAATTTCTCTCAAGAATAAAAAATGTTAAAGGATTCAGACTAGGGGTTGTAACTAATGCTGGAGGACCAGGAGTGATTGTTGCAGATTCAGCTGCAAATGAAAAATTTCCACTTCCCGAATTTAGTAAAAAAACCTTTGATGTTGTTAAAGAAATTAATCCTCACGCAGCTAATCCAATGGATTTAATTGGGGATGCACAACCAATTGATTATAGGACAGCACTAACAGTTTTACAGGATGATAAAAATGTTGATTTGCTTTATGTTTTATTAACTCCACAAAGCATGACTGATCCAGACAGAGTTGCAGATATTATTGTTGATTTAAATTCAAGACTTCCAATTTTATGTTCTTTTATGGGTGGAACAGCAGTAAGTCATGCAAGACGTCATTTAAGAGAACATGGTATAGTTGAGTTTGATACTCCTGAACGTGGAATAAAAGCTCTTTCAAGGTTGAGAGATTTTAATGAAAGAAAAAAGATTGTTAAAAAATTTATTCAAAAAACATTACCTAAAAAAAATACTCAAAAGCTTATTGCATCAAAATCAATATTTTCTATTTCTGATACATTTTCAATTCTTAAAGAATTTAACATTCCTACAGTAAAAACAGAGTTTATTTCAAAAAAATGTGAAATTGATAATTTAAAATTAAATTTCCCTGTTGCCCTCAAAGCGGCTTCAGGAATTCCTCATAAAACAAATGTTGGTCTTGTAAAAGCAAACATTGAAACAAGAAAAGAACTTGAAAAAGAGTTTGATAGGATGCAAGAAATTCTTTCAAAAATGAAGCGGCCAAATTTACTTGCAGTTCAAGAAATGGTTGAAGGAGAAGAAGTTTTAGTTTCTAGTATAACTAATGAATTTGGAAAAGTAATTACTTTTGGGTTGGGGGGAATATTTGTAGAAGTAATGAAAGATATTTCTCAGAAAATTGCTCCAATAAATGAATCTGATGTTGAAGAAATGTTTGAAGAAGTAAAAGGAACAGCTGTACTAAAAGGGGTTAGGACAAAAAAGAAATATGATTTAGTTGCACTTAAGAAAGTTATAATGGCTATGAATAATCTTGCTTTGACATATCCTGAATTTCAGGAAATTGAAATGAATCCTATAATTGTTAATGAGCATGGTGCGTTTGCTGTTGATGCGATAATGATAAAATAGTTAGTTTGATTTATTTTTTTTATGAAAAAAACTCAACGAATTTTTTGGAATGAACATTATCGACAACATAGTAATGCTTGGCGTAAAATAAATTATTTTGAAGAAAATTTTAATAAAAAATCTGTTTTAGAATTAGGGTGTGGAAATGGAAAATCAATAGCGGGGATAATTGAAAAAAATCCATTAAGGTTAGTAGCGATAGATTTTTCTGAAATTGCAGTCGATTTGGCAAAAAAAAGATTTGGTGAAAAAATTAAAGTTATTTGTGCCGATTGTTTAGATTTACCTTTTGAAAAAGAAGAATTTGATTATATAATTGCAAACCATATAATTGGTGCAATGATTCAAAAAGATAGAGAAAAATGTGTTAGTGAAATTTTTAGGGTTTTGAAAAAAAGAGGTAGAATCATTTTTTCAGATTTTTCAATAGGTGATTTGCGAGAAAAAGGAACACTTATTGAATTAAACACTTATCAAAAAAGAAATGGGATAATTCAACATTTTTTTACTGAAAAAGAAGTTAAAAATTTATTTTCTAAATTTTTAGAAATTAAAATAAAAACAGTTTCAAATTATCTTACTTTAAATAAAAAAAGAGTTTTGCGTTCAGAAATATTTGCAAATATAATTAAATAAAGGGGTGTTAAATGTTATTTAAAAAAAGAATTCAAAAAAAAATGATTGTTAGGAAAAAGCCACATATAGGGTATTCTAAAATTAAAAGTAAGTATTTACAAGAAAAAAAAGAATTTTTAGAAACTCATCTAATTTCACCAATTTCTTTTAGAAGGATGGAGAATGTTTATAAAAAATTAGTTATTCCTGAAAAAATTAAATTTTCTTCAATTGAAACTCTCGCAATACAATTATCGAAATCTAAAAATGCAAATGTTTCATATAAAGATGCATTTATTTTTATTCAATTTGCAATGCGATTTCCAAGAATTTTTAATAAAAAACAAAGATAATCATTTATAAATGATTTGATACTTTTTTTCTTTATAATATAATAATTTATTTATAAGGTTTTTTTAATGAAAAATGAAAAATTTGATGTGATTGTTGTTGGAGCCGGACTAGGTGGATGTTCATCAACAATATTTCTTGAACAAAAAGGAGCAAAAGTTTTACTTTTGGAAAAACAAAAATTTCCAAGAGATAAAATTTGTGGAGATGCTTTATCAGGAAAATCTATGAAGATTCTCAGAGAACTAAAATTAAAAGATAAATTAAAAAAATTAAAACATGGGAAGATAAGGGGAACTTTACTTTCTTCTCCAAACGGCGACATATTAGATTTAGGATTTGCTGATGGTAAGGGTAAAAGTAGAGATATTGGATATGTTGTTAAAAGAAAAGATTTTGATAATTTAATATTTAAAAAAGCAAAAAAAATTGCTACGAAAACATTACAAGGATTTACAGTAAATCGTGTTTTACAAGAAGAGGGAAAGGTAATTGGAGTTGAAGGTATTGACCAAAAAGGTAAAAAAAGAGAATTTTTTGCAAAACTAATTATTGGTGCGGATGGAGCTTATTCCAGAATTGTTAAAGAATTAGATATAACTCCACAACCAGAAAAACATCGTTGTACTGCATATAGAGCATATTATGATAATGTTGAAGGGCTTACAGATAGAATTGAAATACATTTTATTAAGGGAGTAATCCCAGGTTATTTGTGGATATTTCCAATTGATGGAAAAAATGCTAATGTTGGGATTGGGATGGTTGATACCCAATTAAATAAACGAAAAATTGATTTAAGAAAATTAATGGAAGACACATTAAGAAAACATTCTATGTTTAAAGAGAGATTTAAAAAAGCAAAACAAGTATCTCCTATAACAAAATGGGCTCTTCCATTTGGTTCAAAACATCAACAAATTCATGGAAATGGATTTTTATTAGTTGGAGATGCCGCAGCATTAATTGATCCATTTTCAGGAGAAGGAATGGGAAATGCTTTATATTCTGGAAAAATTGCTGCAGAAGTTTCTTTAGATGCATTAAAAAAGAAAAATTTTGATGAAAAATTTTTACAACAATATCCTGATAAAATATGGAAAGAATTAGATAATGAATTACAAACGTCTTATACAATGCAAAGACTTGGAAGATTTACTCCATTACTTAACTTAATAATTCACAAAGCAGCAACAAAACCAGAAGTAAAAGATGCGATTGTTGGAATGCTTTCAAACGAAGAAGCAAAAAAAGATTTGGTTACAATTCCTGGTTTAATAAAATTGTTAATTTTTAAATAATTTTTTTGTTTAATTTTCTATAAATTAATTACTTTTTAGTTATTTATTTTAATTCTTTTTTTTTAATTCTGATCTTTACTGAGTGTTTTTATCAAGTTTTTTTATTTTGTTTAAGCTACCTCTATTTTTACGCATTCTGCTTATTTGATTATTTAAAATTTTAGAATCTAGTTTAATGGTTTCTCTTAAAACTAAAATAATCTTTTCAATTTGATTTCTTTTTTTTGAATTTTTTTCAACCCTTAAATTATTATTTAATGTCCATATTTGGCTTTTATTTACTTGATTTTTTTCAATAGTTATCAAAACATTTGGAACACTAATCCCTGTTTTTTTACTAACTTTTTCAATATGTCTTATCCAAGCAGCATCAACAACATTTGTTGGATTTAGTTTATAAATTTGAGAAATTTTTGCCCACTCATTAGTTTGTCTAACAGGGATTTTTGATTTTTCAACAGCTTGAACATAAACATTATGTTCTTTGGCAGCCTTCATTTTATTAAATTCAGCAGCTTTAAAACCAAGTAAAGTAGTAGCGGCCACAACCCCTCCTGCTATAGTAGTTGTTAATCGTCCACCTCTTTTACCCATGGCAGTAAATGTACTAGTCTGAACTCCAATATTTTTATTAGAATTATTTTTTTTCTTTTTAAAAATACTCGTTTTATTTGATTTCATATTAATATTTCTGCTTTTATAGTTTAAAAATGTGAGTATTTAAAAAATTTAACAAAAATCAGTATTATAAATAAAATTGACTACTTTTATGTTATGTTTGAATTAGTTTTACAAAATCAATTAGTATTGGTTTTTTTAGCAGCAATTTTAACAGGGGTTTTAGTAAAAATCGCAGATATTTTTTCAGATCATGAACATAAAATACAAAAAGAAATAATTGATTTACTATCAATAATATTAGGAATAATTTATGGATCAATAATTGCATTGTTTATATTTAATTGGCCTTCAGTAATTCCGCTAGTAATTGGTACTTTTGTTGGATTATTGGTATCAAGAAAATTTGATTCAATAGGTCATTATTTTGGCATTATTGTTTTTGTACTTATTTCAGGACATTTATATTTTTTGTTTGGGTATATTTTTGAATTTAATTTTGTCTTTATATTATTAATTATAATTTTTAGTATAATTAATGTTCTTGAAGAATTTGTTAATGATTTTTTAGAAAATCCAAACTCAAAAAAATATTGGTTATTAAAAAAATTTCCAACTTTGCACAATTTGTTAAAATACAGACTTTTATTAGAACTAACTGCTTTTACAATATCTTTTATTTTTAATGAATGGTTGATTTGGTTAACTATATTTTCATTTGATTTGGGATATCATTTAATTGAAAAAACCATTGGAAAAAGATGGGGTAAGCCAAAAAAACAAAAAATTTGAAAAAAATGTTTGATTGGATACTTTTTTAAATTCCCCCAAATCAAATAATATTAGTTAAATAAATGTTATGTGTTGATTTGTTTGAAAAAAAATTTATCTCTTATAAAAGGCTTTACGCTTAATAAAAAAATTAAAGTAATTGATTTAATTGATTTGTTTGGAGATATTGGGTTTCAAGCAACAAATATTAATAAAGCATCAAAGATAATTGAAAAAATGAAAAAAGAAAAAGCTACAATATTTTTAAGTTTTACTTCAAATATGGTTTCTTCAGGATTAAGAGAAATTTTTGCTCAACTTATAAAAGAAAAAATAGTTGATGCAATAATAACAAGTGTTGGTTCAATAGAAGAAGATTTGATGAAAACAAAAAAACCTTTTTTGCTTGGGGATTTTGAAACATCAGATATAGAATTACATAAAGATGGAACTAATAGAATTGGAAATATTTTTGTACCCACTGATAGATATGAAGAGTTTGAAAAATTAATCCAACCATTTTTTAAAAAAATGTTTGAAAAACAAAAAAAATTAAACAAAATGATTTCTCCTTCTGAATTAATATTTGAGTTGGGTAAAACTGTTTCTGATAAAAATTCAATTCTTTATTGGGCTACAAAGAATAACATTCCAATATTTTGTCCAGGTATAACTGATGGAGCATTAGGTTTACAACTTTATTTTTTCAAACAAGAAAATAAAGAATTTGGAATTGATGTTACTGCCGATTTTGAAAAAGCAACTCAAATGGTTTTAACTGCAGACAAAACAGCAGGGATAATTCTTGGGGGTGGGATAGCAAAACATCAACTCATTGGATTAAATATTTTACGAGATGGATTAGATTTTGCAGTTTATGTAACAACAGCTACTGAAGGAGATGGGTCATTATCTGGAGCAAAACCAAGAGAAGCAAAGTCATGGAGTAAAATAAAAGAAGAAGCAAATGTGGTTTGTGTTGAAGGTGAAGCAACAATAATTTTTCCATTACTTGCAATAAAAATGAAACAAATATTTGAAAATTAAATACTCATTCTTAAAATAGATTTGACAAAACTACTTATTATTGTGATTATTCCAATATTTACTAAAAACAATGTTATTGCTGAATCAATTTCTGAAAAAAAAGTCATTAAAGCTCCAATGATTCCTCCAATTATAACAGTTATTGTAAATTTGTCTATACTAAATTTTTCTGCTTTTTCTCCTTTAGAACATTCTTGAAAATAACCCGCAGCTGCAACAGCAAATCCTGCTAATAGGCCTAATTGAATATTTAGGGGCAAAATTTCAAAAAACATATTTATATTATTTAACAATATATTTAATATTTGTTTGTAAAATATTTATCTTGAAAAAGTCAATGGATTGCCTGCAGTTAATGATATTGATTCTCCACTAATATTTTTACATAAATCTGAACAAAGAAGTATTATTGCAGTTACTATGTCTGCATAAGTAACTTCTTTTTCAAGAGCAGTTCTTTTTGTATAATATTCAACAACAAGTTTTCTTATTTCAGGATTTAATTTATCTGTATTTAATCTAGGATCATTTTTATCAACAAGTTCTTTTGAAACAGCTTTTTTTTCAAAGTATTCTTGATTCCATATTCCTGAATTTATTCCTAATTTTTCATCCCCAAATAAATCTCCACATAATAAAGAATTCACTCTTATTCCATGTTTGCCTAAATCCATTGCCCATTCACGAGTCATCATACATTGTGCCTCTTTTGCTACTCCATAAAGTGAACTCATTGCAGAAACTCCCCTAGCAGATGCTGAACTAATATTAATGATTGATCCTTTCTTTTTTGAAATCATTTGTTTTGCTGCAATTGATGCGTTTAAAAAATATCCATCAATATTTACGCTATTTGATAAGCGGATATCTTTTGCTGAAAGATTTTCAATACTTCCTAATTTTGCAACTCCTGCACAATTAATTAATATGTCAACTTCTCCAAAAGTATTTTTTATTTCATTATAAGATTTTAAAAGTTGTTCTTCATCAGTAACACTGGCATTTGTTGAAAAACATATTTTTTTACCATACTCTAAATTTATTTTTTTTTCAATCTCATTAATTGCTTCATGGTTAAAATCAATAAGTGCTATATTGGCTCCTGAAAAAGGTATCCCAAGAGCAATCGCCTTTCCAAGTCCTGATCCTGCACCAGTAATTACAACAGTTTTTTTATTAAGAATTCCATTAAGGCGTTCGTCAAGTTTTAATAAGTTCATAAAAGATATTTTAATACAAAACGTTTAATTTAGTTTGTTTTTTTCTGAACAATGTTAATTAATTCTGAAATATTGTTTATTTCAAAATCTGCCTTTTCTTTACCTTTGAATACTTGTCCATATTTTGCTAAAACAGTAGTTAGGCCCAATGCATTTGCTCCTTTAATATCTCTTTCTGGATTGTCTCCAACAAACATGACCTCTTTTGCATTAAGTCCTAAACTATTCAGGGCTTTTTTGAATCCTTTTGGAGATGGTTTAAATTCATTAGTGTCATCTAAAGTAATAACTATGTCAAAATATTTACACAATTGCATTTCTGCTAATCTCATCCAAGCATTCATTCGCGGAGCATCAGAAACAATTCCTAATTTAATTTTTTTTAAAGTAAGTTCTTGTAGAGTTTCTCTAACCAATGGGTATGGGATGAGTAATTCATTTTTTGCTATACGATAGGCAGCAATTCCTTCTGATAAAATTCTATAATCAATCTGCCCATTTATTTTTTTTAAAAATTTATTAAAAATAGTTTGGTTTTCTATACCATATTTTTCATACATTTCAAATAATATTTTTTTTGCATTTGAATGAGTCATTTTTAACCCCGCATCAATCATAGCAGTTAAAGCAGCATCACACGCTTTATGTTTCATAGTTGCCCAATCAATAAGAGTGTTATCCAAATCAAATAATATTCCTTTCATTTTATCGCCAAAATCATTATTTTTTTATTTGTCTTGATTTTTTTTTATTTTTGTATTATTAATATATGATTTTTTTTATTTAAATACTAGAATCTCAAAAAGATTTGACAAATAAAATGGGGTTTTTTTTAACTAATATGTTTTTGGTTTTTTTTTATTTTAAATAAATATATAATTGTTTATGTCAGTTGGTTATTTATGGGAGAGAAAAAAAATTTAAATTGTGAAGGAATTTTTTTAGATTCTTCTGATGGTACAATAAAAGTTGTTTTTTCTAAGTTTTCAAATTCTAAAGAAATAATTGAAATGACTTATATTGATAATAAGACAAATACTGGAGTTGATGTTTTTTGTGTCCCAACTCACCATTATTGTAATCTTGGTTGTAAATTTTGTCATCTTACTCAAGAAAAAGTTAATAGAGGAATGTCTCCAATAAAAAGTTTAGATTTTATTGAAGCATTTATAAGGACTGTCTATAAAGCAGCTCCAAAATTAGTAATTGAATCAGGGGAAGTTAAATTTTTAGATAAAAATGTTATAAAAAGGTCAACGAACAAAAAATGTTTAATTTCTTTCATGGGGGTTGGAGAGCCTTTATTGAATATTAAGCTTATTGAAGAAATTTATTTTAATGAAGAATTAATAAAAAGAAGTTGTGGATATTCAGAAATTAGTTATGCTATTTCAACAATGATGCCTAATTATAATTTAAAAAAATTATCTGATTTAGCCATTGAAAAAAAAATTCCTATAAAAGTACACTTTTCTTTACATTCACCATTTTCTAATGAACGAAAAGAACTTTTACCAAGTACTAGTTTAACTGTTGAAGATGCGCTTAAAGTTTTAACCAATTATCGTCAAAGTGTTGGTAATATTCCAAAATTAGTTGAAAATATGAAATTGTTTCATTCTAATCATATTGATCCGATTGAAATACATTATACTTTAATAAAAGGAGTTAATGATACTAATAATCATTTAAAAAAAATAATTAAATTGTTAAATGAATATAAAATTGCTTTTAAAATTTTAAGATTTAATGCACCTATTGGTATGCAAGAAAGTGATAATGTTGATGAATGGTTGAATAGTTTAAGAAAAAAATTACCTTTTTTGAAAATAATAAAATATCTTCCCCCAGGAAAAGCAGTAGGTAGTTCTTGTGGAGAATTTACAAAGCATTATTATTTATCTTCAATAGAAACAAAAGAACAAAAAAAAGAATTCTTAAAATGGAAACAAAAACACCAAATTTTTGAATGACTTATTTTTGTTAATTTATGTTTTTGAATAAGAATATATTATGGTTTATCAAAATTTTATAATGGATTATTATTTAAAAAAGAGTGAAAATGTACAATGTCTTGCATGTAAGCATTATTGTATAATCCCTAAAGGAAAGTTTGGAGTTTGTGGAGTAAGAAAAAATGTGGGGGGAAAAATTGAGTTAATTACTTATTCAAAACCTTCTGTGATAAATTTAGATCCTATTGAAAAAAAACCTCTGTATCATTATTTTCCAGGAACAAAAAGTTTAAGCATTGGTTTTTATGGATGTAATTTTAAATGTGAATTTTGTCAAAATTATTCAATTTCTTGTACCCGTGAAGAAAAATTGGAAAAGTTGTTAGAAAAAAATGAAAAAGTTTCTCCTAAAGAATTTGTTTTACTTGCAAAAGATAAAGCAAAAAGTGTCGCATTTACTTATAATGAACCTGCAATAAGTATTGAATATTGTATTGATGCAATAAATGAAGCAAAAAAACAAAAAGTCGGAACAGTTTTTGTTAGTAATGGGTATTCTTCAGAAGAATCAGTCAAAGAACTTAAAGGAAAGCTTGATGTGATAAATATTGATTTAAAATCATTTAATGAAGGATTTTATAAAAAGATTTGTGGTGCAAAACTTGAAAATGTTTTAGAAACAATAAAAAATTTTCATAAAACAAAAACATGGGTTGAGTTATCAACTTTAATAATTCCTGATAAAAATGATTCAAAAGAAGAGCTTTTACAAATCGCAGAATTTATTTTAAGTATTGATAAAAATATACCTTGGCATATAATTGGTTTTTTTCCAACACATAAGATGACTACTCATTACTCAGCAATGGATTCGCATATAAAAAAAGCAGTTGATATTGGAAAAGAAGTCGGATTAAATTATATTTATTCAAGATTACCTGATGGACAGAATACTTATTGTTCAAATTGTGGAAAATTATTAATTAATCGTTCATTTTATGGTGGGGTGGAAATTTTATTTAAAAACAATAAATGTGAGTGTGGCAAAAGAATAAAAGGAACCTTTTCCTAATACAATCATGGAAATAAGAAACGCTTTATATGCTGGTTCATTCTACCCTCATAATAAAACGGATTTAAAAAAAATGATTCTTTCATTTTTAAAAAAAACAAGCCTTCCAAAAAATATTGATTATGCTAAAATAAAAGCAGTGATTGTTCCTCATGCGGGATATATTTTTTCAGGAGAAGTTGCAGCATATACTTATAAAGCATTAAAATTAACAGTCCCTAAAAAAATAATTTTGGTTGGGCCATCGCATCATGAATTTTTTGAAGGAGCTTATACATTCGAAGGAAAATGGAAAACTCCATTGGGTGAAATAAAAATTAATTCGGCAAAATTACCAAAAGTTAAAGAAGATGTTGAACACTCTTTAGAAGTCCAAGTTCCATTTTTACAAACTATATTAAAAAAATTTATATTAACTCCAATAATCTATGGTAAACTAGAAATGAATAATCTTGCTAAAAAATTAGAAAAAGAAAAAGGAGTAATTATTATTAGTTCAGATTTAAGTCATTATCTTTCATATGAACTTGCAAAAAAAGAAGATACTGAAACAATTAATTCTATAATTAAATTGGATGAAGAAATGTTAGATAAATCCGGAGATGCGTGTGGAAAAATAGGGATTGGGGCACTAATAATTTTAGCAAAGAAAAATAAATGGGTGCCTACTATTTTATGTTATAAAAATTCAGGAGATACTTACGGGGATAAAGAAAGGGTGGTGGGTTATGTCTCAATTATATTCACTGAACACTAAAGAAAAAAATTTTTGCCTTAAAATTGCGAGGGATTCAATTAGATATTTTTTAGAAAATGAAAAAATGCTTGTTTTGGAGGGAATAAAAATTCCTGAAAAATTATTTGAACAAAAAGCATGTTTTGTAACATTAACAGTTGATGGGGAATTAAGAGGATGTATCGGGCATTTAGAATCGTCACAACCTTTATTTAGAGAAATAATACAAAATGCTTTTTTGGCAGCAATGGAGGATAATAGATTTTCTCCTCTGACAAAAAAAGAATTTGGTTCAATAAAAATAGAAGTATCTATACTTACTGATGCTTTAGAAATTTCTTTTTCTGACCCCAAAGATTTATTAACAAAGATAACTCCCAAAAAAGATGGTTTAATAATAAAAAAAGGACATTATGGAGCAACCTTTTTACCAAGCGTGTGGGAGCAAATAAAAAAGAAAGAAGATTTTATTTCTCAACTTTGTTTAAAAGCAGGGCTTGATTTTGATGACTGGACAAAAAAAGGAATGAAAGTTTATAAATATGAAACAATAAAAGCTAAAGAAAAATAATTTTTCAAAATAATTAAAATGTTTTTTACTTTTTTAACTACAACTCTTTCCTTCCCATCTCAAAAAAGGATAACTACTGCCTTCACAAATATTCCAAACATCATCAAAATCCCAGTCAATGAATGTTGCTTCTTGTTGCATTTCGTAAGTGTATTTTGGGGTTCCATATATTGTATATGAGCCCATGACAACACCATTTCCAATAACATTTCTATCATAGAAAGAACTACTATTGCTATATGTGTGTAAATTATCATATGCTCCAATAAGACCACTACATGTATGTCCACAAGTTAAAATTTTCGCAGCATATGAATTCCCAATTTTACCACTATATTGTCCCGCTTCATAATTATGATCCATCCCTGTAATTCCACCAACAGCGTTTGAACCAGTTATCAACCCAGCTGTGTATGAATTAAATATTGCTCCAACATTATACCCTACTAATCCTCCAGTATATGCTAAAAATAAATTTTGACAACTAACATTTCCTATTGCAAAACTTTCATCAATATGTCCGGTTGGAGAATTATATCCTACCAGTCCGCCGACTCTTTGACAACTATTTGTTTGTCCGTGAGTGTTAACATCAGCAGAACTCTTTTCAATATAACCTCTATTATCACCTATCAAACCTCCTGTAAATGTTTTTCCTTTAACAGTTCCTCTAGCATTTAATAGGTGTGCTTGTGCTGTTGAATCTGTTTGTCCAATAATTGTTCCAACTCTTGACTCACCAGATATGTTACAATCAACCAAATTTGTGTTTTTTATTGTCCCATTTACATATCCAAATAACCCAACATAATTTGTTCCGGGTCGGTTTATGAATAAATCAGTAATGGTTTTCCCTTGTCCATCTAAACTTCCCAAAAACCTTTCTTCATCTGAACCAATCGGCTCAAAACCTTGGTTGTTGCTCCAAGTGGTTGTTTCAGAACAATCAATATTTGAAGTCAAAATATAATTCGCATCAAGTCTTAACCGAATGTCTTGCAGTTGTGAACAATTAGAAATTTGTATAGGATTTTCTAAACTTCCTAAAGGGTAGGATTTAACATAATTTTCTGTAACTATGTTTTCTTCAGATATACTTTCAGTGCTGCATTCAATTAGTAATTGTGTCGCTCCTGAAAAACTTTTTTCCAATCCATCATCAGTAACATAATTTATTGTTATTCTATACGCACTTATTCCAGATTGACAAGCATCTATTCCAGTTAAATAAAAAATTTGTGTATTTCCAGCAGTGATTCTTGTTTCAGGAACAGGTTGTTCAATATCATTAATAACAAGTTTTTTTATAGTAATATTTTCCTTCGGCTCTAAAGTAAAAATACCATCACCCTCATAATCAGCAACAGCATCAGTGATTGCAATTGTTTGTGTTTTCCAATAAACCTGTGATTGTGTTGAGGATATACTTTCAGCAGAACCCCCGCTTGTTACTATGAGGGAAACAACTAATAAGGATATAACAACAATTATTGCTAATATAACCAAATATTCAATTGTTCCCTGTCCATAAGATAACATTTCAAATTTTTTATTCATAGTAATAATTAATCTAGCCAAAAAATCTTGTAACTATTATAATTAAAAGGGAAATAAACATTAAAACAATCAGTATCATTAGGGCAGTCCCAATAAAAGCAATATAAGTATCAGTATTGTCCACAGCAGTAACAGTCTCAGCCATATATTAAGTAAATAGTTTTTTAGAGTTTTTAATACTTTTTGTTGTCTCAGAAAAGCTTTAATAAGTCTTTAAACAAATATTATGTATGGCTTTGTTTAGAAGAAGGGTAAATAAGATTTCAAAAAAGTTACATAGTGCAAAAAAGAAAGATAAATCAGTTACATGGATGACTGGGGATGGTCCTGCTGGAGAGATTGATATAAATTCAGTCCATAAAATAATTAAATTAGAAAAACAGCTTGGAAAAGCATCTAATGAAAGAAAGCGCGGAATCAAAGGGGCACTAAGAATTGCTCAGGCTCCTAAAGGGGCTAAAGAAAGAATTGCAATTATTAAAAAAATAAAAGAACTTAGAGAAAAAGGGTTGATTGTTGAAAAACCAAGAGAAGTTGCAGTTAAAGCAGCAGTAATTGATAAAAAAGTAAATAATCTCTTTCATGGTATTGAAAAAGGAGCAAAAGTTCGCACTATTAGTGTGCGAGGTAATGTGAGAGAAGGAAGATTTGTTGGTGCTGAGCGAGGACTCGTATTTTTAGAAATAAATGGTCAGAAAGTTTCATTAAAATCAAACCATCTTAAAAGTGTAAAAAAAATATAATAAATTTCCACTCTAATTAACTATGTGTTATTGAATAATAAATATAACTTTTTTAGAATGATAAAAAGCCGTGATTAATTAACAACATCTTATAGTTCTCATTTTAGCACATATTTGTTAAATTGAAAAATATTGAGAAATGTGTATTTTTTTTTAATTAATTAGTTCTTAATTTTAAAAAATAATAAATAACAAAACTATATTTTTTCTCCGTAAAAATAATTTTTGGATTATGGCATAATGAACATGCGATGTTTAACAAACGCCTAAAACCCCCAGAAAGTTCTCCCGCTTTTTTATTTCTGAATTTTGAAAGATTTAGCCACTTTATCAGGTGTTCTCTTTTGTTTTCTATTTCAGTCTGGTCAAGATTATAAATCATGCCAAAAAAGTCAAGATTCTCTTTTATCGTAAAATCACGGTAAAAATATTCTTCCTGTGGTACAAGAGAAAAATGTGTTGAAATAATTTTTTTATTATAATTAAGTTCATTTCCTTCAAAAATAATCTTTCAAGAATCTAATTTAAGTTGGCCCATAATTATTTTCGAAAAAGTTGATTTTCCCGCCGCATTTGGTCCTAACATACCCAGAATTTCTCCATCTTTAAGCTCAAAAGACACCCCCTTTTAGCACCAGTTGATCTTTGAAAGATTTGGTAATTGATTTTGCTTCTAGAATATTTTTCATGCAAAACAAATGTTTTTTCTTATTATTAAGTATTTACTTCTGTGAGAGTTTTTCTTATTATTCAGTTATTAAGCCAGTGTAATAATAGTCAAGCAAGAGCGTATACAAACCTATAAATACTTTAAAAATTAGAAATATTTCATGCCAATAAAAGTTTATGCTGGAAAAAGAAAATCTGGGGCAAAAAGAGAATATCATGCGCCCGCACAGGTATATGGTCCTGGGGAAACATTGTTTGGAGAGAATGGGAAATTAAGAATCGTTATCGTGATTCAAAACCTGCAAAAATGTTTGATGCTTATGGTAGACCATTATATGAAAAGAGAAGTGGTTTAGTTTATGATTCACGCGGAAGGGTAGTTGATAGTAAAATTATAGAAACCTTTACTCGCAGAGACGTTTTAAAACTCGTGGCAAATGAGAGAAAAAAACAAAAAAGTTTTCAATGGGTTGATAAAAGAATAAGAGATGCTGGTAAAGTTCTTACTCAATTAACCACCCTTAAAAGGAATAGTGAGGTGCAAGCAATTAAAATGGTTGCTGAAAATAATTTTTTTAAAGTTGGGATTTACAAAAGAGAATTGATAATTCCTGAAAATGCTTCTTTAATAAAAATTCATGCTCTTGCCGAAGACTATTTTTTTAAAAAATTTCAAGAAGCTAATACATCAAGAAAAGCAGATCTCGCGAGGGCAACAAGAAAAGTTGTTGATTTTGCTATGCGTGTTATAACGCAATAAAATCCCAAAAAAACCAGTTTTTTTCACAAACTACTTACTTTATAAGCCCTCTATAATGATATTTTATTATCTAGAACATATGGTTCTGGGTATAAATAAAAAATGGTGAAAAATAATGGAAAAAGACAAATTCGGTAGAGAAATGCACAAAGTAAACTGTTCTGAATGTGGGCAAGAAACAACTGTCCCTTTCGCTCCTGATGGAGAAAGACCAGTGTACTGCAGAGATTGCTACCAAAAGAATAAGAAACCTAAAAATGATTTCCGAAGAAGAGACGAATAAAATCTAAATTCTTTTTAGAAAAATTTAGGAATCTTAAAAAAATTTTTTAAAACTAATTCTTTTTTTTTTAATTTATCTCAGCTTCTGCTCAATCAAATAATTAATTAAATCAAAATTAATTAAATTAAAATT
>CAZKAC010000026.1:0-7269 GCA_964550725.1 uncultured archaeon | reverse complement strand
AACTACTTTTGTGACATCTTTTGCTCTAACATCAATTAGTCCTTTTGAAAATTTCAATGCTTTTTCTTTATCTTTTTTTATTTCATCATTTAAATAAATAGTCATTGTTGGATATTTTGCTTTACTTCTACCATCAACAATTTCTTCAACTCTTTGTATTCCTGATCCAACCGAAACTTCTGCTGCTCCAGCAAAGTGTTTTGTTCTTAATGTAAGTTGTGTTCCTGGTTCTCCAATACTTTGTGCTGCAATTATTCCTACTGCTTCTCCAGGTTCAACTATTCTAGAATCATATTTTGCTTTTATTATTTCAGCAAATTTATCAGTTTCTTCTTTTGAAAGATTGTGCACTTCTGCAACTGCAACAATTTCATCTAATAATTTTTTTGGTAAATCTACTTGTTCCCAATCTCTTTCTTTTTCTTCATATTCTCTTTTGTCTTTTGAATTTTTTTCATTAGTATCATCATTTTTTTCAACAGTTTCATTTTGTTCAGTATCATTGGAAGTTTCTTCTTCATCGTCTTCGAAATCATCTTCTTCAACAATTTCTTCATTTTCTAGTTCTTCTGCTATTTGTTTTTTATCAATATCCTCTGCCATGTTGATTCACTTCCTCTTTTTCATTTCTTTAAATTCTTTTATAACATCTACACTTAACCCTTTATCACTATTTTTAGGGAATATTCTATCTTCTCCATAAGCATATTGTATAAGGTTGTTTGAAGCAGTTCTTACTGTTCCATCAGGTGCAGCTACCAAGTCTTTTAATGCATTTGCTAATCTTCGGTATAAGTATCCTGAAACTTTTGTTGAAACACCCGTGTCCACTTCTCCTTGTCTTCCTCCCATTGAATGGTAGAAATATTCTTTTGCACTCATTCCGTCAATAAAATTATTTTCAATGAATCCACCCGCTGCGATTCCAGCATCTCCTTTTTCGTTTGAAGCAATAAGTCTTGATTCAAATCCTTTTTTAGGACGACCTTCTCTTACTGAAGCTTGTCCCCAAAATCCAGCAATGTTCATTAAGTTAGTTGTGTTTCCTCTAGATTTTGCAAGAATCATTGCGATTGTATTGTAAACTGGCTTGTCTCTTATTACATAATCAAGCTTTTCTCTGATAAGTGCTTTTTCAATTCTATCTTTTGTTTTTCCCGTTAATCGCATCATATGTATTTCGAATGATTCAACCATTGTTTTTCCTGGAATTATTTCAAGAGTTCCTTTTTTATAAGCATTAACAATTTCTTCACCATCTTTGTAAGTTTCAGTTATTGCTCTTTTCTTTTTTGATTTTAATTCATCGCTTATTTCATATTCTGCTAATGATGAAGTCATTCCTTTATCTGTTAAAATATATGCTGTTAATCTATTAACATTGTGATAAAATTTTTCTAAAACT
The DNA here is from genome assembly GCA_964550725.1 of uncultured archaeon. GTDB lineage: Archaea > Iainarchaeota > Iainarchaeia > Iainarchaeales > JAAZKV01 > CAZKAC01. The sequence continues at coordinate 5,864 of CAZKAC010000026.1, read as the reverse complement.
TTAGTATCATATTCTCTTGCTAATAAATCAATTATTTTTCCTTTTCCTTCAGATAATGATGCTGAATCTATAACTCCACTTATTAATTCTCCATTTTTAATTACAACCTTTAATTCTTTTTCCCAATCATATTTTGTTTTTTCTTCAAAAACTCCAGAATCTTTAAATATTTTTGATGAATAAGAATCATACTCTAAATTCATATCTTTTGGTAATATTTGTGAAAAAATTAATCTTCCTGAATAATTTTTCCCCTTATCTGGTTTTGGTAGTTTAGTTATTCCAACACTATACAACATTTGCATTGTGTCATTTTTATTAAACTCAGTTTGAGGCATAGTTAATACAAATATTCCTGATACACCATCTTCTTTTGGAGTAATTAATGGTGCTCCAGTTCTTGGAGAAATAATATGATTTCTTACAAGCATTAATCTTTCAGCTTCTGCCTTTCCTTCTTCAGTTTGAGGAACATGGCAATTCATTTCATCTCCATCAAAGTCTGCATTATAAGGTCCACAAACTATTGGATTGATTCTGAAAACTTTTCCTGGCATTACTCTTACATAATGTGCCATCATTGACATTCTGTGTAATGAAGGTTGTCTGTTGAATAAAACAACATCTCCGTCTTGTAAATTTCTTTCGATTCTATATCCTACATCAACTTCTTCAGCAATTTCTTCTCTATTTTCTTCACTTACTTTTCTTCTACTTCCATTAGGTCTAATTATGTATACTGGTTTATCTGATGTTTTTATTTTCTTTTTAACTTCTGCAAGATTCCATTCAGTAACAAATTCAGGAACAGTAAGTTCTTTTGCTGCTGCTTCAGGAACTCCTAATTCAGAAATATCAATAAATGGATCTGGAACAATTGTTGATCTTGCTGCATGATTTACTCTTTTTCCAGTTAAATTATATCTAAATCTTCCTTTTTTTCCTTTTAATCTTTGAATAATTGTTCTTAATGGTCTTCCTGATCTGTGTTTTGCTGGAGGTACGCCTGCAGTATTATTATCAAAATATGTAGTTACATGGTATTGTAATAAATCCCACAAATCTTCAATTATTAATTGAGGTGCTCCTGCTTCAATATTATCTTTTAATCTTAAATTAATTCTTATAATATCTACTAATTTATGAGTTAAATCATCTTCTGATTTTATTCCTGATTCAAGAGTTATGCTTGGTCTTATTGTAATAGGGGGTACTTGTAATGCAGTTAAAATAAACCACTCTGGGCGAACTCTTTCAGGATTATACCCGAATAATTTTAAATCCATATCTGGAACTTTTTCCATCCATGCTCTTATTTGAGAAGGATAAATTCTTTCTTTATTATAATAAAAATTTGTTGGCTTGTCTAATTGTACTTTGTGATGTGGTGCATTACAATGTGGGCAAGCTTTCAAATTTTTTGCTTTAAGCATTATTTTTTTTGACAAATCTACAACATCTTTTGTAGTAGTCTTTCTTAATTTTGCTACTTCTTCATTAGAAAGTAAAATTCTTCCACATTCTTGACAAGTACTACTCATCAATATTTCTAGTTTTCTTCCAAATTCCGAATGTAATACAGGTCTTTCAAGTTCCATGTGTCCAAAGTGTCCAGAACACTGTTTCATTTTTTGTCCACAAGTTTTACATTTTATTCCTGGATTAATTACTCCTAGGTGAGGATCCATTAATCCTCCTTCCATTGGAAAACCATCTTTATCATAAGTTTCAGGTGTTTTTATTTCCATTGCACTCATTTTTCTTACCATTTCTGGATCAAGAAAATTGAATTCAACACTTCCTATTTTTTTTACCAACATATTCTACACCTTCTCCAATTAAATTTTATACTCTGTCCACCAAATTTAGTTTTGCCATTATTCCGAGTGCTTTTAATTCTTCAAGTAATAATTTAAATCCATAACTCATTTCAACAGGATAAACTGCTGCTGATTTACAAATTGGGCAATATCGTTTATTTCTAATTTCATCATTTACTGCGATTACTCCACATTTTTCACAAACAAGCTCAACAGTTTTATCTGAATCTTCGATAAGTTTTTCATGTAATAACATTGCGGCTCCGTGTCCAACTAATGTTTCACCTTCCATCTCACCAAATCTTAACCCACCTTCTTTTTCTTTTCCTTCAGTTGGTTGTCTTGTTAAAACTTGAACTGGTCCTCTTGATCTTGCTTGTATTTTGTGAGTTACTATGTGGAATAATTTTCTATGTGCAATAACTCCAGTATAAATTGTTCCTTCTAATCTTTTTCCAGTAATTCCATCATAAAATACTTCATTACCGTCTCCATTGAAACCATATTTTCTTAATAATGATTCTAAATCTTTTAATTCCATTGAATCAAATGGAGTTCCATCAATAAATTTACCTGATGCTGCTCCTGCTTTTCCAGCTAACATTTCAAGTAAGTGTCCCATAGTCATTCTTGAAGGAATTGAGTGTGGATTTAAAATTAAATCTGGTTTAATTCCATCAATAGTAAATGGCATGTCTTCTTCGGGAACAATTGCTGCAACAACTCCCTTTTGTCCATGTCTTGAACTAAATTTATCTCCAACTTCAGGGATTAATATTGTTCTTACCTTAACTTTAATTAATTTACTTCCATCTTCTGATTCAGTAATCATTATAGTGTCTACCGCACCAGGTTTACCTTTTTTAACATTTAATGAACTTTCTCTTCTCTTTTCATTATCTACTCCAAATTCTGACATTTCTTCTAAAAATCGTGGAGGTGATGTTTTTCCAATCAAAACTTCATGTTCTTGAACAACAGTTTCTAAAGGAACCATTCCATCTTCACCTAATTTTTTATAAGCTCCTTCTTCAAAAAATCCTACTTGTTCTTCTTTTGGAATTTCTATTTTATCTCTTTGTCCACCTGGATATCTTTTTTCAATAGTTTCATAATTTCTATAATATGAAGCTCTTCCTAATCCTCTCTCAACCGCACCTTGGTTTAAAATAACAGCATCTTGTGTGTTGAATTGATAAAATGGCATTATTGCTACTACAAAATTTTGGCTTTGTGGACGTTTGTCTAATTCTAAAATATCCATTGTTTTTGTTTTTACAAGATTTTTTTCAGGGTAATATAATAAGTATCCTTCAGTATCGTGTCTTAACTTAAAATTTATTGCTCCTATTCCAATTGCTTGTTTAAACATTTTTGCTCCGTGCAAAGCTTTTCCTGCCATGTTATGTGGCATATAAGGTACAAGGTTAGTTATTACACTTAATATTGTTGCTCCATCTATTTCTAAGTGCGTGTGTTTATTTGTTAATTCTTCTTCTGTTTGTGAAACTAACATGTTTTCTTCTTCTTCAGAATCAAGATATTCAATAATTCCCATTTCTAACAATTGTTGGAAAGAAAGTTTTCCTGATAAAACATCTTTTTCTATTTCAGGAGTGTAAGTACTTTTTCCATTTTTTACAACAATAACTGGTCTTTGTAATCTTCCAGCATCTGTATTAATATAAACTTCATTTGTGTCTTTGTGGAAAGCAACATTTACTTCTTTTGCTATTTTTCCAGTTCTTCTTGCATCAATAATACTATTTGTTAATTCTTCAGCACTTTGGTGGAACCCAATTAATCTTCCATTAATATAAACTTTTGCAATCTTAACCATCATCTCACCTTTACAACTTTTTCAGCTTTACTCCTTGTTTGTGTAAAAATTCTTCCATTGGTGCTTCAGCACTTTCAGTTGTAATTTCTGCCATTAAAGCTAAATTTTTTACTAATCCACATTGTGGTCCATCAGGAGTTTCAACAGGACATAATCTACTCCAGTGTGTTCCGTGAACATCTCTTGCTTCATATAATTCTCTTGTTTTTGCTAATTGACTTTTAACTTTTCTTATATCTGTTAAAGGAGATAAATAATTTACTCTGTCCATAAATTTTGCTACTCCTGTACTTCTTCCAATCCAATTTCCTGTGCTCATCGCAAATTTAATTCTTTCAGTCATTGCTCCAGGTCTAACAACTGTGCTAATATTTAGTTTTCTTCTTCTTGTAACAGTTCTATCAATTTGGAATCTTAAGTCTTTTACAAAATATTTAAATGAATACCTCAATAAGTGTTCCATTAATTTTCCACTTAACTCAAGTCTTTTGTTTGCATAGTGATCTTTATCATCTTTTCCTCTTAATCCATACGATCTTTCAATTGCTTTTGTAGCCATCATTGCCAAATAGTATGCTTTTGCTAATCTAGTTGATTCATCTTGACCAATGTGAGGCAATAAAAATCCATCTATTACTTCTCTTGCTCTTCTTAATCTATAATCAATTACTTGTCCAGGGGCAACATATTTTCCAATTTTATCTAACGCTTCTTCGTCAGTTTTAATTTCACATTCTTCCCAGTTTAACAATAAATCATTTTGAATTTCAATTTCTTCACTAAATGCATCAAAAACCTCTTTTCTTGTTTTTAATCCAAGTGCTTTGAATAAAGTAACTAACATTAATTTTCTTGGACTTGTTGGGAAAGTTACATATAATAATCCTTCAGGGCTTCGTGTAAGTCTAATTCTTCCTTTAAATGCTCCTCTTGTTGAAATTACTTCAGCAACAACTCCTTTTTCTCCTTCAGAAATAAGTACTCTGTCACTTGCTAAAACTTCTTGAGTCATCAATGATTTTTCAGAACCATTAATTATAAAGTATCCTCCAAAATCTTTTGGATCTTCTCCCATATCAATTAATTCTTCAGAATTTTTACCTTCAAGCCAACACAACTTTGATTTTACCATTGCTGGCATTTCTCCAATATATGCTCTTCTTGCATCCTGTTCAACATCTCTTCTAAATAATCTCATAGTTAAATAAACCGGTCCAGAATAAGTTCTATTTCTTAACCTTGCTTCCATAGGAGTGAATTGGTCTCTTGGAGAACCATCAGCTTCAATAATTTTTGGTTTTTCAATCTCAATATCTGATAATTCAATTCTAACTTCTTCTATCTTTGGTACGATTGATGAATTTTCTTCAACAATTGAATTAAGTTTAGTATCGATAAATTGATTATATGAATCAATTTCCATTTGAGCAAAATTTTTATTTTTAAAATAAGAGTTGATTAATTCCCATCTAGCCATTCATCCCACCTACTTTACAACTCTCCGATAATATATTGTTTGTCCTGCAGTTAATGAATCACGAATTATCTTAACAACATCTCCTGTTTTAGGTTTTAAATGTTTTATTGCTGAGTCAGATTTAGATATTTTTGGAAGAGCGTCTTTTTTTATTCCAAGTTCGGCCATTAATTCATCTGCCTTTTCTTCACGCACTAAAACGTGTTCAGGTACTAAATAGTGGTCTGGAATTATAAAAGTCAATAAATCACCAAAATATTTTTTTCAAAAATTCATTGTCGAGGCTAAATTTGTAATAATAAATTAAAACAAGATTAAACCCAACAATTTTTTTTCGCTCACCAATTTTTAATAATGCACACTGACGACTCAATTAAATCATCAAGCATAATGAAAATTTGTAATGAAAGCTTTAAAAGCGTTATGTCTTGGAATAAAAAAATAGTTTATAATTCATTCTCATTTCTTTATTTTTTCTAAGTTCATTCGCATAAGTTTTATTTGTTGTTCTGTTTTAGTTTTGTCTTTTGATCGAGCTCTTAATAACTTTTCAAGTCTTTCTAATCTAGCTTCACATTCTTCAATAGACTTTTTTTTATTAACTAAAAAATGAGAATTAGTTTGGCAACCTGATAATTCTTTTTTCATCCTTTTTATGAATTCTGCTCTTTTTTTAATTTGTGCATTAGTTGGAGACATATATTTAAATTTAATAAAACATAATTTA
>CAZKAC010000025.1:0-10034 GCA_964550725.1 uncultured archaeon | reverse complement strand
TTTTTTTAAATTAGTTTGTTAATTGATTGAGTTCTTTTTTTATTTGGTTATTTAACTAAATTTTTTTGGGAGAGCAAGTAACCTTTAAAATAACAAATATGTTTGATTATATTATGAAAAATAAGGTTTTAGAGCTTTCAGAAATCGAAAGAAAGGTACTTTTAATTTTAGATCATAATAAGCGTGATTTTGAAGATATATCAACAAGCACTTCTTTACCAATTGATTCAGTAAGGAGGGCATCGGCATGGTTGTGTGAAAAAGGTTTTGGGGAAATGCAAGAACTAAAAGAACAAAAATTAATTTTAACTCCTGATGGTAAAAAAGCTCTTGCAAAAGGTATGCCTGAAAATATTTTTTTGGAAATTCTTACAAAATTAGGTGGAAAAGTTTCTTTTAATGATTTGATGAAAGAAACTAATTTGTCACAAAAAGAATTTACTGCGGCTTTGGGAATAAATAAACGCAAAGCATTCATAATGGTAGTAAATGGAATGATTGAAGAAACTGGTGTGGCAAAAGAACAGGAAGTTTTTGATTTAAGTAATTCATTACGAGACATTGTGGATGGAAAAAAAGTTGATAATTTTGAATTATTACAACGCGGTTTAGTTGAAAAAAAAGATTTTGTTGAAAGAAAAATTTCAATTACTTCTTCAGGAACAAGTGCAAAAAAAATGTTAGAATCTGGAAACATAAAAAGAATTTATGATGTTGAGGCGCCTGTTCCAGAATTATTTTTAGGAAAAGAAGCTCCTTATAATCAATTCTTAAAACAGATTCGTTCAAAACTTGTTGCTCTTGGATTTAAAGAAATGTATTCTCCATTGATAGTTTCAGAATTTTTTAATTTCGATGTTCTTTTTCAACCACAAAATCATCCAGCAAGAAAAGTTACTGACACTTATCAATTAAAACAACCAAAGTTTGGTATTCTTCCTAATCCAAAAATAGTAAAATCTATTAAAGCCGCACATGAAAATGGAGGAGTGTCTGCTTCGAGCGGATGGAACTATAATTGGAGTGAAGAAATTGCTAAAAAATTAATGCCAGCTGCACATGGAACAGCGCATAGTGCAAGGCAACTAGTTAATGGGGTTGAAATGCCTCAGAAATATTTTGCAATCGCTAGGTGTTTTAGGCCTGATGTTTTGGATGCAACACATTTAATTGAATTTAATCAAATGGAAGGATTTGTTGTTGGGGAAGATTTAAATTTTAAACATTTACTTGGATTGTTAAAAGATTTTGCAATAGAAGTTGCGGGGGCAGAAAAAGTAAAATTTTTCCCAGATTATTATCCATTTACTGAACCATCTGTACAATTAAGTGCAAAGCATCCAAAAATGGGGTGGATTGAGTTTGCGGGAGCAGGAATGTTTCGTCCAGAAATGCTTGAAAATCTTGGAATAAAAGGACAGGCAATCGCATGGGGGATGGGAATTGATAGGTTAGCTATGTTCAAACTTGGAATCAAAGATATAAGATATTTATTTGCAGAAGATATTAGTTATTTAAGAAATGCGAAAGGAGTATTAATTTAATATTAGTTAAATTTGATTGGTGATAATGGATGCCTACGCTTGATGTATCAAAAAATGATTTAGAAAAATTGGTTGGAAAAAAATTTACTAATTTTCAGTTAGAAGAAGCTTTGGAATATGTTAAGGGTGAAATAGAATCTTTGGATGGAGACACTTTAAAGATTGAGTGTAAAGAAACAAATCGTCCAGACTTATGGAGTACTGAAGGGATTGCGCGTGAATTAAAAGCAAGATTAGGTAAACAAAAAGGGTTAGTTTCATATAAAGTAAATAAAGGAAATGTTAATGTTTATATTGATAAAAATTTAGAAAAGATTCGCCCTTTTATTGCATGTGCAGTTATAAAAGATGTAAAAATGACAGAAGATTTTTTGATTCAAATGATTCAGCTTCAAGAAAAAGTAGGTGATACTTTTGGAAGAAAAAGAAAAGAAGCAGGAATAGGATTGTATGATTTTGACATAATGAATCCTCCTATTTATTATAAAGGATTTACTGATAAACAAATTGAATTTGTTCCATTAGAATGGAAAGTTCCAATGCGCCCAAGTGAAATTTTATTACAACATGAAAAAGGAAAACAATATGCTCATTTATTAAACGGAGTAAATCATTATCCAATAGTAATTGATTCAAAAAATATTATTGCTTCAATGCCTCCTATAATAAATTCAGCTACGACTGGAAAAGTTACCAAAAAAACAAAAAATTTATTTTTAGAAGTTACTGGGTTTGATTTAGGTGTGTGTGAAACTGCGTTAGAAGTAATGTGCATGGCTCTTGCGGATCGTGGGGGAAAGATTTATTCTTGTAAAATGCATTATCCTAATGGAAAAATTTATCCAAAATCATCCATGTTTAATCCTAAGTTTGAGACAAAAAAATTATCTTTTGAAAAATCTTTAATAAAAATAAAAACAGGATTGGATTTAAAAGATAGTGAAATTAAAGAACTTTTAGAGCGAGCAAGATATAAAGTACAAATTGATAAGAAAAAAATTAATGTTATTTATTCATCATATCGACGAGATATTTTTCACGCAGTTGATGTTATTGAAGATTTATTAATTTCTTATGGTTTTAATAATATTGTTCCTGAAAAAGTTGAGATGGATGTTTTGGGAGAAGAAACAAATGAAGCAAAATTAAAAGAATTTATTCGCCAAGGTTGTGTTGGGGCAGGTTTACAAGAAATACTTTCATACAATTTAACTTCAAAACAAATTCAAGCCAATAACATTCAAATGTCTAATGAGGCAAAAGATTTTGTTGAAATTGCAAACCCAGTTTCACAAAATTATGAAATATTTAGAAAAAGACTTGCCCCCCAATTACTTTCATTTTTATCAAAAAATAAATCTCAATTATACCCACAAAAAATATTTGAAATTGGAACCTGTTTGGAATTAGATGGTAGAGCAGAAAATGGTGTAAAAGAAACAACTAATTTATGTGTTGCTCTAACAGGAACAAATATTGAGTTTACTCAAATAAAATCGATTTTAATGGCAATAACAAAATATGCTGGATTTGAAGTTGTTGTTAATAAGTTAGAATTTCCTTTCCTAGAAATAGGAGCAGAAATAATTGTAAATGGAAAGAAAGGATTTATTGGTTTAGTTAACAAAGAGACTGAAATTGCTTTTGGACTTAAAAAACCAGTTGTATTGTTTGAGTTTGTTTTATATTAAAAAATTCTTATTTTACTTTTCGACGAACCTAACTCAACAATTTTAATCCCTTCTACGCATATTTTGAATATGGTTAATATTTTTGATAAAAATTTTGATAAAGGAATTTTAAAGGATGAACGTTATTTATACCCTGATTATGTTCCTGAAAAAATTCCTTTTCGTGATTCTGAAATAGATACATTGGTGTTTTCATTAAAACCAGCTACAATTGGAAAAAAACCAACTAATATGTTTGTTTTTGGAAAACCAGGAACTGGGAAAACTGTTTCGCTAAAATTTGTTTTAAATGAATTAACTGAATATTCTGATCGTGCAAAATGTCTTTATTTAAATTGTTTTGAAACAGGATCAAGACATTCAATTTTAACAAAAGTAACAAATGCTTTTGGTTATGCTGTGCCTCTTAGAGGACTTGGGAGTGAAGAGGTTTATGAAAGATTTGTTGCATTGATAAAAAATAAATCACTTGTGCCTATTTTAGTTTTTGATGAAGCTGAACAATTACTTCGTGATGATGAATCAAAAAAATTATTGTATGACCTTTCGCGTTTAGGGGAACAGAAAAAAGTATTTCTTGGAATGGTTTTTATTTCAAATGACGAATTTTTTCTTTCACAATTAGATGATAGAATAAGAAGTTCACTACAAGCGTCTCAATTAAAATTTGAACAATATTCTCCTCAACAATTAAAAGAAATTTTAATTGAAAGGGCAAAGTATGCATTGTATTCAAATGTAATTGATGATGAAGTAATACCTTTGTGTGCTGCCCATGCTGCAAAAAATGGGGGAGATGCTAGAGTAGCGATTGAGGTTTTATTAAAATCTGCACGTTTAGCAGAAAAAGAAGGATCTCAAAAAATAAATATAAAACATGTTCGGGCATCATTTATTCAAGAAAAACCAATTAAGATTGAATTATCTTCAAATTTAACTGAGCAAGAAAAACTTTTACTTTCTTTTATTGAAAAAGGTGAAACCGACGCAGGAACAATCTATAAAAAATTGGAAAAAAGTTTTGCTGAACGCACTTTGCGTAAAGCAATTTCATCTCTTGAAGAAAAAAAATTAATACAAACAAAAAAAGTAATTAAGGGACGCGGGTTTACAAGAATAATAAAAAAAGTATAATTTTTTCAAAAAAAATATGAAATTAACTAATTACGGTTAAAAAGAAACCTTTATATAGTATTTTTGACGCATCTTTTATATACAACCTTTTTGGGGGGTAATTAATTTGGTAATTAAAAATAAATCAGTAAAAAAAGCGATTAAAAAATCAACAAAAGGTAATATAAAAAAATCTGTAAAAAGTATTAAATCTAAAGGTGTTAAGAATTCTGTTGTGAAATCAAATGCCAGAGTAATGGCTACAAAAGCATCTGTAACTGCTGCATCAAAAAAAGCACTTGCTAAAGATAAAAAACAAGATATTGAAATAAATAAATTAAAAGCAGAGCTTGCTAAGGTTAGTAAAAAGAAAAAAAATACTAAGCGTATTTCTGAATATAATTTATTTGTTAGAAAACAAATAAAATCAGGTTTAACTTTTACCCAAGCAGCAAAAGAATGGGGTAAATATCAAAAACTTATTAGTACGCCAAAAAGAAAACAATCAGCGTATAATCAATTTATTGGTTCTCAAATGAAACTTGGTAAAACTTTTCAACAATCTGTTGCTTTATGGAAATTAGCTAAAGCAGGAAAACTTGGGAAAAAAGGAACAACAAGAACAGTAACACAGACAGTTGTTAGGCGAATAAAATCTAAACCTCAAGTAGTTGTGAAAAGAATTCGCTCAAAACCAAAAGTAATTACAAGAACAAATACTGTAACAAAAAATGTTGGTTTAACAAAAACACAAGTTGAACAAATATTTAATTCAAGTACTGAAGAAATAGCATTTAATATGGTAGAAACGTATTTTAAAGAACTTGCTAGAGAGGGATTTAAAAAACAATTAACTTTGGATGAAGTAATTAATGCGTATCTTTATTCTCTTGCGAGAGTAAAAAGGCAAAATATTGAAATGTCTGAAGTTGCAAGTGCTGTAAAAGAAGCAAGGTTAAGGAAGTGATTTTGATGAATGATGAAGAAGTAGCATTAAAAATAGTAAGACTTTATTTTCAGGAGGTTGCCCGACTTGGTTTCAAAAGACAACTTGATTTGGATCAAATGATAAATTCTTACTTCTATGCATTAAAAAAATTAAAAGACAAAGATAAAGTAATGAAGTCAATTACTGAAAAAATTGTAAAAGAAGAAAAAACAATTACTTCTGATATTGAACCTAGTTTAAAAGAAACTACAACAACAACTACAACTACTAATAGAATGTAAATTTGTTTGATGAATCCCTTAAATGGGATTCATTTTTTATTTTTTTAAAATTATTTTTTCTATCTTTTATTAAAAATAATTTCGATAGCATCTCCGGTTTTTAGTGGATGATCTCTCCCAATTACTTGGCGTGTTTTAACATCTATTGCACGAATAAAACCATCCCCCATATCAGTGTGAAGAAAGTATGCAAAATCAATTGCATTTGATTTTGGGGGCATTAAGAAACAATCAGCGAGTGTTCGGCCCTCTTTATCAACGAGACCTTTAGTGCCTGCGGGAAATACTGGAAAGTATCCAAGTAATCCAAAAATAGTTTTGTCCATACAATCCTGTATTCCGGTTCCACCAAACTTTTGTAAAACATCTTTTCGAATAGTTTCTAAACCAGCTTTTTGTTTATCATTTAATTCTCCAATAATTTCAAAATCACCATCGCCTGGGTAATATTTTAGTATTTGTTTTTCATTTGCTTTTCTTAAAGCAAGTTCACTAGCTGCAGAACAGGGAATAAAGATTTTGTCAGGAAATTTTGTCTTCATTTTTAAAATATTTTTTTCTGAAGAAGGTAAGTCACATTTATTAGCTGCAATTAAAATAGGTTTGCTTAATTCTCTACACTTAATTGCAAAATTTTTTTTATCATCATCAGTCCATTGATCAAATCTTTTTTCATCAATTTTTAATTCTCGTAAAGCTTTTTCAATATGTTTCTCTAAAATTTTCACTCCACTCAGATTTTGGGCTAGGGCAGTAACTTTTTTACCAAATTCATTTGTTGGATTTTTATAAAATTTTATCCAATTATTCTCTAAAATTTTTAAAAACCACATATCAATTTCTCTTTCTAAAAATTCAACATCTTCGCATGGATCGTGACTTCCTTCTGCAACAACATTTCCTTTAGCATCTGTGCTTCCGGAAGCATCAACAACATGAATGAGTGCATCGGCTTGTGATAAGTCATTTAAAAATTTGTTTCCTAAGCCTTTTCCTTGGCATGCTCCGGGCACTAACCCAGCAACATCGATTAGTTCAACAGGGACATATCTTATTCCATTATGTAAAAAACCTGTTCTTGGATTGCTCACAACTCCAAAAAACTTTCCAGCATCATCAACTCTAACAAAGCCCATTCCTTTGTTTGGTTCAATTGTGGTGAATGGATAGTTTGCCATTGCAACATCAATTAAAGTAGCTGCACTAAAAAATGTGCTTTTTCCTGAACTTGGTTTTCCAACGATTCCTATTTGCATTAAACTCTCAACCTAAAGTAATTTATTATAAATCAGGCTTTAATATGTTATGGCTTTTAGAAAAAACAAACAAAAAGAAGTAAAAACAAAACTCACTGCTTTACAATATAAACGTAATGCGATTACTACAATGGGAGCAGCTGCATTTGCAGGATTTTTAACCTTTTTTGCAGCAAAAAATGAACTTAAAAAACATGAACGTTTTGTAAGTGAAATGAAAGCACAAAAACAAAGAATTGAACAAAGAGAAAAGGAGCATATTGAATTTCGAAAAAATCTTGAAGAAAAAAGAAAGAAAGAATGGCAAGAATATGCTACAAGAGTTGAAAAAGCGAGAAGTTTGGCAAAAAAACAAATTGTAAAAAATATTGAATCTGTTTTGTATGCTGACATTTCTTTACAAAATAGGATTTCTAAAAAAGTTGCTTTTAATGAATTAAAAAGGTTTAATTCACCAATGGCTTCTCAAAAAGTGCTTTCAATAGTTTATGAATATTCAATAAAAAAAGGAGTTGATCCCGCATATATTTTGGCTGTTTTGAGAGCTGAATCAAGACATGGTACTTCTTCAGTTCGAGCGATAAGAAATAAAAATCCAGGGAATATTAAAGCAAGGAATCGAAAACAAAAACAGGATGATAAAGGGTTTCTTATTTTTGATTCTTGGGAGCATGGGACAAAAGCAATGATTGATAGGATTGTTTATGAAGGGTATATAAATCAAGGAAGAACAATGGTTTCAACAATTGCAAAAAAATATGCTCCGAGTGTAGAAAATAAAACTAATGATTATATTAGAATAATTCAAAGTGTTCGAAATAGTTTGTATCAAAAACAATTTGAATATGTAAATAATCAATGATTATTTGTTTGTGTGTTTGTTTATTTTTTTTATTTTTTTTAGATTATTGTTATTATTAAATAATTAATTTTTTTATTTATTTGATTTTATTCACGTTTTGTTTTGATAATTAATAGTATTTTAATTCTTTTCCAACATTAATATTATTATGTCTTCTTATTTATTAACTGATAAATATGTTCCAAAATCTTTTAATGAGTTTATTGGAAATGTTGAAATTGTTGATTATGTAAAAAAGTGGGCAAAAGATTGGGATGAAGGTAAAAAACAAAAGCCTCTTTGTTTTTTTGGTCAATCAGGTTCTGGAAAAACTTGTTTGGCATATTTAGTTGCAAAAGATTTGGGTTGGGAAATATTTGAAATGAATGCGTCTGATTTTAGAACAAAAGATGATATTGAAAGAGTAGCAGGGGGAGCTGCAGGAAATTCTTCCCTTTTTGGAAAAAAGAGACTTATTTTGCTTGATGAAGTTGATGGTCTTCAATCTCAAGATAGAGGAGGGGCGGGAGCAATATTTTCTCTTATAAAAGATACGACAAATCCTGTAATTTTAACTGCGAATGAAATATATTCTGATAGAAAATTAGTTCCTTTACGCACACTTACTGAATTGAAAGAATTTAAAAAAATAAATTATTTGAGTATTGCAAAACGATTAAGGGAAATTGGTGAGTTAGAGGGATATGAATTTGATCCTGATGCAATAAAAGAATTAGCAAAAAATTCTGGGGGGGATTTTCGTTCAGCATTACTTGATATGCAAAGTCTTTCTCCAAAAATTGGGTTGGTTGATGTTTCTGAATTAAGTGGTAGAGCAAGGGGTGAAAAAATATTTAATGTAATGGCAAAAATATTTAAAGGGCATAATCAAAAGGAAATACAAGAAATGGTTTTTAATTCAGAAGTTTCAAGAGATTTATTATTTAAGTGGGTTGAAGAAAACATCCCTCGTCAATTTGAAGGTGAAGATATTTCAAATGCATTTAATATTCTTAGTCGAGCAGACATATTTAATGGAAGAATATGGCGTAGGCAACATTATGGTTTTTTGAAGTATTCTGGAGCATTATCAACTTGGGGCGTCGGTTTATCAAGAAGTAAAGACTACTTGGGGTGGCGACCATTTCAATTTCCTTCATTATTATCTTCACTTTCGGCAACAACTTCAAAGCGTGAGTTAAAGAAAAAAGTTGCAGAAAAAATTGGGAAAAAAATGCATACTTCTAAAAGATTTGGGTTGCAAGATATTCCTTATGTTCAAATGATGCTTGAAAAAAAAGAAAATGCGCCTGCGTTAATTTCTTATTTTGGTTTTGATGATAAAGAATTGGCTTTTTTAATGAATACTAAAGCTGATACTAAAAAAGTAAAAAATTTAATTGAAGAATCAAAACAAATAAAAAAGCTTTCAATAATTGAGAAACTTCATGGTAAACAGCAACGATTGTTTTGATATTTAATTTATAAAATTTATTCTTTTTCAAACTCTGAATTTTCAGCAATATAATCTTCAATTATTCCAGAAATCTTTTTTCGTTCTATAAAAATAAAAACAATTATTATTGTAAACACAGCAATAAGTATTTGGCCTTCAAAAGTATAGAATATTTTGTTAATTATTTGGTCCATTGCAATTTGGGGTGCGTTCCAAACTATATATTTTAGAGTTAATCTATTTGCGCTTTTATAACCTCTCCATTTTATTATAGGATTTGTTCCAACATTTATTATTTCTGCTTCAGGTTCAATAATGTCTATAATTTCTGCACGTGGAGGTAAAATAAAACTTATTTCCGTATTTTCTGGAATCACCCAAACATTAGTTTGAAAAAATTTATCTAAAAAAACTGCTTTCAAAGTATACTCTATATTATTTGGGTTTTCTTTTCCTTTTGCCATCAATGAATCAACTAATTTATATCTTAATTCAAGATAGGGGGCGTCGGTTTCATTATAAGTAATTTGTTTATTTAATAAATTTTGATTTCCAATATTTGGATTAAACACTTCATTTAGTTTAGCCCATTTGGCTAAATCTGAACCTAAATTAGTACTTAATGTTCTAAATGTTACTCTTTCTTCATCATTTGGAAAAAAAAGATTAAATCTTTCAACAACTTCGGCTTGGCCTTCATTTGAAATAGTAATATTGATTTCGTGTAAATATATTGAATAATTTTGTCCAAATGTAATGTTTAAAAAAAGTAATAAAAATAAACTTACTAGCATTAATTTAATTTTTGAATTCATAAATTAATTAGATTTGTAAAGTATTTATTATTATCTGATTAAGTATTTGAATGTCTTATCCCGATATAAGTTCCCTTCTAAAAATTTA
>CAZKAC010000024.1:0-3081 GCA_964550725.1 uncultured archaeon | reverse complement strand
AGAGAATTATGGTTTTTAGAAAAAGATTTAGAAAAAGAATTAAGAATAAATCCAAAAAATGAATTTGGGAAAAAGGCCAAAAATTGGGAAAAAGAGTTTAAAAAAGAAAATTTAGAATATGATAAAACAATATTATTGTTATCAAAAAAGCTTTCTTATCAAAAAATTTTTGAACAAATCAGTGATAAGGTATTATCATTATTTGATAAAAAAGAAAATAAAGAAAAATTTAATATTGTTGAAAATGTTGAAATTGAAAATAATTGGAAGAATCACAAAAACATATTGGCTTTTTTAGAAAAAGAAGGATTAATAGAAAGAAACAAAAAAGGAAATAAATTATCCTTAACTCATAAAGGATTTGTTGTTGGGAGAATAATTGTTTGTAATAAAAGGTATAAAACAAATGTTAGAACACAAGATTTTATTCTAACAGATGTTTAATCAAAAAAAACCTTTTAGATTTTTACTTTTTTTCAAGACTTCTTATTTTTTCTTGAGTATATTTTACATATTCTTCAATTACTTGTTGTCTTGATAATAATTCTTGTTCAAATTTCTTTTGGTTTTCTTCTTTTTTTATTATTCCTTTTATTGTTAAAGTAGCACCACATTTTTCGCATAAATCATTAGTTCCTTTATTTAATGTACCACAATAAGAACAATTCTTTGGAGTTAAAGTGTCCTCTATTTTTGGAGTTGTTGTTAAACCACGCATTTGGTCAACAGTATTATCCATATCTTGGCCAGATAAGTGAATGTATATTGATGGTACTTTTGAACCAATTCTCCAACCAAACCAATTACATAATTGAGAATAACTCATATAATTAGCATATCTTGTCGCTGTTGAATGTCGCCAGTGATGTGGATTAATAGCTTTGTTTATTCCAGCTCTTTTAGAAATTTTTCTAATAAGCATTCTACAAGCATCATATTTTAGTCTTTCATTCTTATTTTTTTTACCAATCCCAACAAATAAAGGAGATTTAATTCCTTGTAATTTTGAGTGTTTATTTAACCATTCTGCAATAAATGATTTGGAATCAATTACTTTTAATTTTCTTGGTTGAGTTTTTGAATTTTGGATTGTTGTTCTATAATAATTTTCACAATCTTCAACATCCTTTATGTTCATTAATAATAGTTCGCCAATCCTACAACCCAATTCATTTAACAAAGATAATAATGCTCTATCTCTTGGATTTTCACAAGCACAAATTAGTTTTTTTACTTCTTCTTGTGTTAACAAATTTTCAGGAAGTTTAATTTGACTATTTTTAACATTACTCTTAATCCACCTAACTTCAATTGGATATTCACCATCATTTCCTTTTAACCATTTAAACATTTTTTTAATAGAAACCAGATATTTGTGAACTGTCTGTGGCCCAAAGGTAGTTGTTCTAATCCAATAAACAAGTTTTTCAATATCTTCTTTTGTTACCTTTTCAAAATCTTTTTCTCCAAAATAAACTGCTATTGTTTTTAATATTTGTAATTGAACAACTCTTGTTCCTATTGCAATATTAGTATTAATCAAATACAAATGATATTTTTGTATCAAATCCTTGTTATTATTACTAATCTCTTTACTTTCACTAATCTTATCCAAATAATTTTTTAACTTTTTCTCATACTCATATATATTCTCTGAAACCATTTAAACCACCTTCTTGTAGTATTGTTTCAAAAAATAGTATTATGATTTAACAATCCATAATGGATATTAAAGCACATAAACCGAAATAAAAGGTTTGTAGCCCGGCCGGGGTATGAATCAAATTAGTTCAATACACCCTTTCTTTATATTTGATAAAGGAAGAGTGTTAATATGGAAGATTGGGAAAAAAGATTAAACAATTACCTAGAAAAACTAGATGAAAATGTAGGAAAAACAAACGCTAATTTAATAAAAGAATTTTGTAATGTGTATAAATCCTTACCAACAGAACCAGGAGCAAGAAGAATACTCGCTTCAGCAATGCGACTAAAAACAATATCATTAATTCTAAAAAAACCATTAGATTCATTAACAGAGATAGACTTACAAAAACTAAATCTAGCAATGAGAGAAAGACAATATAAAAGCAGTCAAGACTATAGAAAAAACTTGAAAAGATTCTTAAAACTCAAAGATAAGAAACGCTACTATGACTTAATTGAATCAGATTTTTTAAAAGCACCATCAAAAGGAGGACATTACGAAAGAACTGTTGACCCAGAAACATTTTGGTCACAAAAAGAAATAGAAGCATACACACAAGAAAGCACAAAATATTCTCTACGACAAACAGCATGGGCAGGACTATGGCTATCAACAGGATGCAGACCACACGAACTATTTGGCTTAGAAAAAAGAGACATAAAATTTGAAGACAACAAAAACTTAGTAATAAGAATACGCCAAGGAAAAACTGGTTTTAGATCAATAGTACTACAAAACCAAGAAGCAAACGGAGTATGGTATTACATACAACCACACTTAGAAACATTAAACGAAACAGACAAATTATTTCCAATAAGTTATAACATGCAAAAAAGAATTCACTTAAAAATTTGTAAAAGAGCAAACATCTCAACAAACAAAGACCTAAGATTTTACATGGCAAGAAGAATGAATCTAACAAAATTCTATAACACTTATGGCCTAGCAAAAGCAGCTGCTCTCGCAGGACACGTTCCAGGAGCAAAAAGCATGAGACAATACGTAGCATTAACAGAAAGCCAACTAAAAGATGAACCAATGACAACACTAAGCCAAAAACAATGTCCAAACCCAGCATGCTCCGCAACAAACGAGGCCCACGAAACTAACTGCACAAAATGTGGTTCACCACTAAACAAACAAAAATTTGCACAAATATTACAAAACAACATAGATGAATTAATAGAAACAAAAATGGCATTAGTAAAAAAACAATTGGAGTTGAAAATTGTGAATTCACTATCCTAAAGTTATTCTGATTATACATAATTAAGAGTATAATAAAAACTTTTTGATTGAGAAAATAATATATAGTAGATAATTCCTTTTAAGGTTAGTTTAATATGACATACATAAATGATTTTGGATTTGTT
>CAZKAC010000023.1:0-3187 GCA_964550725.1 uncultured archaeon | reverse complement strand
CCAGTACCCCAAATAGTAACAGAAGGAAGGTTTTGTTCTTTGGCGTTGGCAAATTTTCTAATCAAAGCAGGAATAACATGAGAAGAGTGTAAATCAAACGAATCATGAGGACCGAAGAGGTTCACAGGTAATAAATAAATTCCGTTAAAACCATATTGTTGTTTGTATGCTTGTAATTGAACCAATAACATTTTTTTTGCCAAACCATAAGGAGCGTTTGTTTCTTCTGGGTAACCGTTCCATAAATCTGTTTCTTTGAAGGGAACTGGAGTAAATTTTGGGTAAGCACAAACCGTTCCTAAACAAACAAACTTTTCTACATTGTTTAGCCGAGCTTGTTCTATTAATTGAACACCCATCATTAGGTTGTCATAAAAAAAAGAACCAGGGTTTTCTTTATTAGCAAGAATTCCTCCAACTTTTGCCGCTAAATGAATTATTACATCGCTTTCTTTAGCTATTTTTTCACAATTTTCTTTCTCAACTAAATTATATTCTACATGAGTTGGCAAGAACAAGTTAGTAAGATTATTTTTTTTGAATTCTTCAACTAAGTGTTTTCCAAGAAAGCCGTGTGCTCCTGTAATAGTTATTCTTTTGTTGGATAAATCTATTTCTGGAACCATATATTTAGTAAATAAAAACAAGCTTTTAATTATTGGGTTTTAAAGTATTTGCTAACTGATTTGTGATTTTAAATGAGTCTGAGTTAATGAATTATTAACAGTCACAATTATTACAAAATAAATCCCAATAAAAAATAAAATACTTTGCTTAAACCAGGAGAATCCGTGTGCAATTCTTTAGCAGTATGACACTTTGGAAAGGTTTAAAAATAACTTTAAATAACATAATGTTAGGTGAGGTTATATGAGTAGAACTGTTACAATGAATCTGAAAGCAGAAGAATACACAAACAGAGTGTTGGGGGTAGTCAAAGAAAAATATGGGCTAAATGACAAGAGCCAGGCATTGAACAAATTTGTTGATATGTTTGGGGATGAATTTGTAGAGCACGAAGTTAGAGAAGAGGTAATAAAAGAAGTGATTGCTTCTTGTGATAGGCACATAAAAAAATATGGGTTCAAATCAATGACAACAAAAGAACTTGACGATTTATGTAGAGGCGAGTAACATTGTCCTTCAAATTCCAACTCTCTGATGAGCTAAAAGTAACAATAAAAACAATAGCAAAAAAAGATCAAAAAATGACTGAAGCAATAAATAAAAAAATAAAACAAATAATCTCTTCAGATGACTTTACAATAGATCATTACAAAAACTGCCAGCATGACTTAAAGGAATATAAACGAGTGCATATAATGAAACACTTTATTTTACTTTTCAAAGTTTATAGAAAAGAAAACTTTATCTTATTTGATAAATTTGACCACCATGACAAAATTTATCAAAGGAAAAAGAAGTGAAAGTATTGTCCGCAAACTACACACAACTAACCACACACTAATTTCCCGGTGTGTAATTCTGGGATGGATTTATACTTATTTTTCAACAGCACAAGACTTATGAAACCTTTTTATTAACAATTAAACAATAAGTAATTATGGAGTTTGAATATAAAGAAAACGAAATTGTGTTCAATAGAGAATTATCAACTCTTGACAAAATAGTTCTAAAATTTGTCAAAATTCTTGATGAAGAAAAAATTGATTATGTTATAATTTAAGGTTATATTGCAATTCTTTTTGGAAGAAGTAGAAACACTGAAGATGTTGATTTATTTATAGAAAAAATATCTTTTGAAAAATTTGAAAGCTTTTGGAAAGCACTTGAGAAAAAAGGATTTGAATGCATACATGTCTGCGAACCAAAAGAAGCGTATGAAGAATTTTTACTGAATAAAACAAGTATTAGGTTCGCAGAGAAAGGAAAATGGATGCCAAATTTTGAATTAAAATTTCCTTCAGAAGAACTATATCTAAATTAAAAGTAGAAGACAAAATAAAAGAAATTGAGTGGGAATTATGAAAAACGATGATTTTCCAAAATTTAACCTTAAAGAAGTATATAAAGATATAAAAAGAAACAAAAAAGCACGAATGGAATTTATACACCAGTACACTAAATGGTTAAAAAAAACACCTAACAAAGAATGGTCAAAACAACAAAACAAACTACTTTCACATTAAAACTAATTTTCTTTTGTGCCATAATATTTTTTTTCAGCTAACTTAATGTCTTCTTCAACCATTTCTTTTACTAGTTGTTTGAAAGTGGTTTTTGGTTTCCAGTTTAATTTTTCAATAGCTTTTGAAGAATCTCCAAGTAATAAGTCAACTTCTGCTGGGCGGAAATATTTTTTATCAATTTCAACATAATCTTGGTAATTTAGTTTTAAATAAGAAAAAGCTTCTTCTAAAAATTCTTTTACTGAGTGTGTTTCTCCTGTCGCTATAACATAGTCATCTCCTTGTTCTTGTTGGAGCATTAAGTGCATTGCTTCAACATAATCGCGGGCGTGTCCCCAATCTCTTTTAGCATCTAAGTTACCTAAGTATAGTTTGTCTTGTAAACCTAGTTTTATTTTTGCAAGAGCCATTGTTATTTTTCTTGTAACAAAAGTTTCTCCCCTACGAGGAGATTCGTGATTAAAAAGAATTCCATTACTAGCATGCATGTTGTAAGATTCACGATAATTTTTTGTAATATAGTAACCATAAACTTTTGCACAACCATAAGGGCTACGAGGATAGAAAGGAGTTTCTTCATTTTGAGGAATTTCTAAAACTTTACCATACATTTCACTACTTGAGGCTTGATAAAATTTTGTCAAAGGAGAAAATTGTCTTATTGCTTCAAGACAACGCAAAACACCAAGACCAGTTACTTCTCCAGTATATTCTGGAATATCAAAACTTACTCTCACATGAGATTGGGCACCTAGATTGTAAAACTCATCCGGTTGTATTTCTCTTATTAATGCCCCAATTGAACCCGAATCAGAAAGGTCGGCAAAATGTAACAAAAAATTTGATTTTTTATGAGAATCAACATATAAGTGGTCAACTCTTTCTGTATTAAAACTACTACTTCTTCTCATTATTCCGTGAACTTCATAACCTTTTTCTAGTAATAATTCAGCTAGGTAAGAACCGTCCTGTCCTGTTATGCCAGTAATAAGAGCTTTTTTCATGTTATAATTAGGTGAGAATTATTTAAATAAGTT
>CAZKAC010000022.1:0-24491 GCA_964550725.1 uncultured archaeon | reverse complement strand
ACCATAAAAACATCCTTTTGCTGAATCAGTTGCTAAACATTTAAACCTGTTTTTTATTGGTGCAACAACACAACACGTATCAGCAGCAAATTTTGCTCCTGAATCTTCAATTATTTTTGACAAACCAATCTGGTCAGCTATTTTTTTTGTTGGCCTTGCTGTTGTTATCCAAAATTCTTTTGTTACTTTTTTTCCTTTGAGCAATTTTGCCAAAACTTCAATTTCGTGTATACTTGCATGAGGGCAACCAACACTTACAAAATCAACCTCACATTCATCATTCATATCAGTGAGAGCTTTTTCTAAATCCTGTTTTGTAACCAAAATTTCTTCTTTTGGAATAGGCGTTTTGTTTGGAGTTATTCCTTCCATATGAAAAATTGCTGCACCACCATATGTCGCTATACTTGCCGACAAACTTTTTAATTCTTCAATAGTTGCTTCTTTTATCCCTGTAATGTATGCTGGTTTGTTTTTTATTTTTTCACCAATCACTTTTCCTAAAGCTCCAAACCATTCTGTTCCACAGGGCATTTCTAAAACATTAACTTTTATTTTTGCATTTCTATTTTCATCCAAATGCATCCCATATAATGGTGTTTTCCCAGTGAATGCTGATGCTAGAGCGCTTGGCCCACCTTCTCGGTTTGTTTTTGCTCCAAGAACTGAATTTGCATATGCAACTGCTGAACTTTCACTCCAAGCAATGTGTTGGTTGAAGTGAGGAGCATTACCAATTAAGTAGGGCGTACAAGTACAAGTAGTTATCACTCCCATTTTTGCGAAGGCATCAATAACCATTTTTTGTTTTACTGCAAATTCTTCGCTTATTCCAAGAGCTTCTCTATTTTCTAAATCCATTCCGGCCGGATTTAATGTTGTTAAAACCTTCACTACTCCATCTTTTGCTAATTCATCCAAATATTCAAGTCCAGCTTCTCCAAGGTTGTCATAACTTACTCCTGCTATTTGTACACTTGTAATGTCAACAAGTTTTTTTGCACCATAAATTTCTCCAATAGCAGTAAGTATTTCCATACTTTTTTTTACAGCATTCCCATATTTTCCTTCAAGCATCTCTTTTTCTTTGTCTGTTAAATTCATTTTCATCACTCTAAATAATCATCTAATTTAAATTCTGGAAATGGTTGTTTTGTCATATCTTTTACTTTGTTAAGAGGCATTGTTAAATCAAATCCTGCTTTTGTTGTTTCTCTTGTTTTTGGGTTTGCACTTGGGTCTAAAGAAGAACCTTTTTGCCCTTCAAAAATGTAAAGATCTTTGTCTGCTTGGAAACGCGTAGCCATCGCCCATTCAACCTCATATGGATTGTAAATATCAATATCTGAATCTACAACAAAAAAGTGTTTTGCTGAAGTGTGCCCTTTCATCCCAGCATCTATTGCTTTCTTACCATCTTCATCAGACTTTTTATTTATCTTAATCAACACATGTAACCAAGAACATCCACCTGGATTAACTGATACATCAACAACATCTATTCCTGCTTTTTTTACTTCTTGGAATATTGTTGGTTCTCTTGGCATCCCCATTAAAATTTTATGTTCAAATCCACCTGGTAATAATCCGTGATAAATATAATTTGGAAGAATATAAATTTTTTCTACTGTGAATGTTGGTTCTTGTCTTACAATATCTAAGGTTTCAGTTAAATCTACAAATGGCCCTTCATTATGTTTTTTATTAATCGAGAGTGTTCCTTCCATTATTACTTCAGCATCTGCTGGAAGAATTGCGTCAAAAGTTTTTGCTTTTACAACTTGTATTTTTTTTAAAGTGTTTGCAATTGTTAATTCATTTACTCCTATTGGTGGCGCCATTGCTGCTGCTAACAAAGTTTCTACTCCACAACCAATACAATAAGCTGCTTTTATTTCACCATTATTTTTTTTTAAAATTTCCATGGTGTTTCTGTCAAGAATTCTAAATGCAAATTTGTTTTTATCAAATACCATTCCACGATGAAAACAAATATTTTGTCCAACTTCTTTATCATGAACTATAACTAACCCAGAAGAAACATATGGCCCACCATCTGCTTTGGTGTGTGTAAGAATTGGTAATTTTTCTAAATTTATTTCATATTCTTCATGATTTGTTTGTTCTATTAATTCTGGTTCTGATGGGTTTTCTAAAGCATTAATCATTTTTGGAACAAGTTCTTTTACTTCACACCCCAAATATTTTGCAACTTTTTCTTTTGAAGCAAATACATTTACTACAACTTTATTTTCAGATTCTTTTATATTTTCAAATAAAATCATTTCATCTCCTGTACTATGTACTATCCCTGAAATTTCTAAATTTTTTGAAACTTCTTTTTTTATTTTCTTATCTACTTCATTTTCAACAAAATCTCTAAAACTCATTCTTTCCACCTTATGTAAGAATTATTTTTTATCCCTAATAAATCCATTGCTTTTCCTGAAATAAAATCTTCCAAATCACTTATTTTTGTTGGTTTTCCATAAAAACCGGGGCTTAAAGGGAAAATTATTCCACCATATTTTGCGATTGTTGCTAATTGTTCAAGGCATGGTCCGCTCAAAGGAGTTTCTCTTAATCCAATCACTAAAGGTTTTTTGTAGCGGAGCATTATATCAGCACATCTTGTAATCAATGTGTTTGTGTGTGCTGTTGATATTTCTGAACAGGTTTTTGTGCTTGCAGGTATAATAATCATTCCGTCTGCAAGAAAACTTGATGAAGATATTTTTGCCGCCATATCATTATTTGAATATGTTTTTGTTGCAAGCTTTTTTATTTCAGAAATTTTTTTCCCTGTTTCTTGTTCAAAAACTTTTTCTGCCCATTCACTTACAATTAAATGCGTTTTTATTTTTTGTTTTTTTAATTCATTTAATAAAGCAAGAGTGTAATTTGTTCCACTCGCCCCAGACATACCAATAATTAATTTCATAATAATCAATAATCCCAAATTTTTAGAAATTTAAATTTATTTAATCTTTACTTTTATTGCATTATAATTTTTAGTTGCGAGAGTGGTAATTATTTTATCTTGGTGTGATTCATTTTCACAGAGAATTATTACATTTCCTCCATAACCAGCCCCTGTAACTTTTGCTCCGATTGCATTTTCATATTCTGCGATTTTTATTATTTCTTCCGCTTCTTTACATGAAACACCTATTTTTCGAAGTAATTCTTGGTTTTCATTCATCAATTTTCCAACCTGTTCTATTCCACCATATTGAAGCTCTTTTCTTGCAGTTGTTACAATTTTTTTTACATCTGAAAAATATTTTTTAAAATCTGATTCGTTTGCTTCTTTTAATTTTCGCACATTAGCAACTGCTTCTTTTGTGTCATGCTTTACACCAGTATCAGCAATTACTAAAAATAGTGTTTTTCCACATTTGAATGGTTTTGCTTTGTTTATCCCACCTTCCATATTTTTTTCAAACCAAACAAGAGTACCATATGTTGCACAAGTATTATCAATTCCAGATGGATTGCCATGAGATATTTTTTCACCCTTATATGCAACTTCATTTACTTTGTCATCTTTCCAATCAGACCCTGAAAAATCAGACATTGCTCTTGCCATTGCTACACATAGTGCTGCTGAATAACCCATTCCACTGCCAGGTGTCGCCGTACCATTTATTACAATTTTTACCCCTTTTTTTGTAATATCAAGCTCATCATCAAACATTGCATGAAACAATTTAGATTTGATATGTTCAGGTTGTTCTTTCATTGAAACTTTTTCTTGAAATATTTTGTCATCAAAAACTATATCATCAGAATCTTTTATTTTTTCAGCATCAACTTCAACATATTTATCCATACCAGAAACTATTCCTGGCAAACCATATACTACGAAATGCTCTCCAAACAAAATTATTTTTGCAAAT
The DNA here is from genome assembly GCA_964550725.1 of uncultured archaeon. Classification (GTDB taxonomy): domain Archaea; phylum Iainarchaeota; class Iainarchaeia; order Iainarchaeales; family JAAZKV01; genus CAZKAC01. The sequence goes on along the minus strand of CAZKAC010000022.1, from coordinate 20,592 downwards.
CCTTTTCCTTTAGTCATAAAAATTATTTTTTATTTTCAAAATCTTGGAACAAATTTTGTTCCATAATGAATTATTCCACTTTCCCCACTTTTATAGAATTTTCTTAATACAGCTTCTACTTCTAAACCTATTTTTAAATCTGTATATTCACAATCAACAACCTGTCCAGTAACTCTTGCCCCTTCTTCTAAATCAATTATTGCCACACAATATGGAGTCATTTTTGAAAAGACTTCACCACCTGAATGTATTTTTGTGAAAGCTACTATTTTTCCTTTTCCTGAAAATATTTTTTCATCAAATTCTAATGCACCACATTCACACAAACCTTTTTTTTCAAAATATGTTTTACCACAATCTGAACAAACATATCCTTTAATTTTATAACGATCATTATAATTTCGCCATCTTAATATTGGACTACTTTCAAACATTTTTTCCACCTTTTTTCATTGAACCTCTTCTTAACTTTTGAACTACTCCAGGTTGTCTTAGTTCTTTTGTTACTTGCTTTCGTTCTTTTAATTTCTTTTCAAGAAATTGTTTTTTATCAAATAAACTTTTTTCTCCAGTTTCTCTAACAACTCTTTCTACTTCTTCAATTAATTTTGAATAATTTTGTTCATTTCTTTTTAAAGCATTTGAACGCATTTTTTTTGCAAGTCTAACTCTTTCAGAAATTGATTTTGGTTTTCCAATTAACCCATACTTTCCAATTTTTTTTGTCCCATGATAACCCATTATTTCACCTTTTTAAATACATGTACACATGCTGTTGCTCCACTTCCACCAACATTATGAGTTATTCCTATTTTTGCATCAGTTACTTGTCTTTTCCCCCCTTCTCCACGAAGTTGAGTTACTGCTTCTATTGCTTGTTTTATTCCTGTTGCTCCAACTGGGTGCCCACAGGCTTTTAATCCACCTGATGTATTTATTGGATATTTTCCATCAAAATATGTTTGTTTTTCTTGATATAATTTTCTTCCTTCTCCAATTTTTGCAAACCCAAGTGCTTCTACAGCCATTACTTCTGCTATTGTAAAACAATCATGAACTTCTGCAAAATTTATATCATTTACAGTAATTCCTGCTTGAGCATATGCTCTTTGTGCAGCAATTCCTCCTGCAGGAATACTATACAAATTTTTTCTACGAGCAAGAGATAATGAATCATTTGCCAATCCTGAACCAATAATATAAATTTCTGCACCTAATTTTTTTGCTGTTTCTTCACTTGCTAAAATAATACTTGCTGCTCCATCTGTAATTGGAGAACAATCAAAAAGTGTAAGTGGATCTGCAACCATTGTTGAATTAATTACCGTACTTATGTCAATTTCTTGTTGAAATTGTGCGTAAGAATTTCTTGCGCCATGATAATGATTTTTTACAGAAACTTCTGCTAATTCTTCACGTGTAAGTCCAAATTTATCAATGTATGCATTTGCCATTAATGCATATAATCCAGGAAATGTTAACCCATTAAACCCTTCAAGTTCTTCATCCCCCGCCCCCATTAATGCAGTAGTTACTTGTTCTGTACTTACATCTGTCATTTTTTCTACTCCAGAAACCATTACAATATCTGCTTCTCCAGCTGTTATTGAATGCACCCCTTGTCTTAATGCAAGTGAGCCAGATGCACAAGCACCTTCAATCCGTACACTTGGTTTATCTAAATTTAAATTTTCTGCAGCCATTGCTCCTAAGTGAAGTTGACCTGATAATTGTCCTGAAGCCATATTTCCAGTATATAACGCATCAATTTGTTTTGCTTCAATTTTTGAATCATTCAATGCTCTTAATTGAGCATCAAGTAATAATTCTCTTAACCCTTCATTCCATCTTTCCCCGAATTTAGTTATCCCTATTCCAAGTATTCCAACCTTCATATTTCCACCCAACAATTAATGTATTTGCTCCATGTGTTTTAAATATTTTACATATGAAATGTATTCTTTTCTCACAACATAATCATTAACAGTTCTTGCATTTTTTTGAACATCTAATATTTTTTTAGTAATTGTAAAAATAAATGCATCTGATCCAGATCCAGACCCATAAGAAGTCATTAATATTTTATCACCTGGTTTTGCAATATCTAAAACTGAAGCTAATCCTAGAAGAGATGATCCTGAATAAGTATTTCCTATTTTTTCTACAACTAAACCTTGAGATAATTGTTCTTTTGTTACTCCAAAAATTTTTGCAGCTCTTTTAGGAAATTTACCATTAGGCATATGAAATATTACATATTTGAAATCAGAAATTTTTGCTCCACTTTTTTCTAATATTAAATTTGTTGCACCCACTACATGTTTAAAATAAGCTGGTTCTCCAGTAAATCTTCCTGCATGCGAAGGATAAGCATCTAATGCTCTTCTCCAAAAATCAGGAGTGTCTGAAGTAAAAGAACATGTATAATCAATTGTCGCTATTGATTCTTCATTTGAACCAATAATAAATGCGGCTCCTCCCGCTGCTGCTGAATACTCAAGAGCATTTCCCATTCCTGCTTGTGCAGTATCTGCTCCAATACTTAAACCATATTTTATCATTTTTGAATCAACCAGTCCTGCATTAATTTGAATTGTTGCACTCCCTGCTTTACATGCAAATTCTGTATCTACTGCAGTATAATTATTTCCAACATCAAGTGCTTCAGCTACAATTGCAGAAGATGGTTTTACTGCATATGGATGACTTTCAGAACCAACATAAACAGCTCCAATTTCTTTTGAATCTATTTTTGCTCTTGCTAATGCATCTCGTGCAGCTTGAGTTGCAATTGTAACAGTATCTTCATCTTTACCAGGCACAGATTTTTCAGTTAATCCAAGTCCCTTTTTTATTGCTTTTGCATTATCCTCATTAGCCTCAGCAATTGTTTCAGCAGTTATTCTATACTTTGGGATATAAGAACCCCAACCAATTATTCCAGCCATTTAAAAAACCCCTTCGTTTTTTAAAGTTAAACAATTTTCAAACTTTTTATCCATAATTATAACACCATTATAAATCTTTTTAAGACTACTCAAAAACTTTATTTCCCTCTAATTTCCAATATTATTTTTTCAGCATTAAATTGAGAAATATCTTTTGTTTCAATCATTTTACTTACAACAATATCAATTTCTTTTTCTGATGCTCCTGCTTGAACTGCGATATTTTTTGCGTGTAATTTCATATGCCCTGCTTGTATGCCTGTTGTTGATATTGCACGTAATGCAGCAAAATTTTGAGCTAAACCAACACAAGCAATTATTTTTGCTAAATCATTTGCTGATTTAACTCTAAGAATTTTTATACTTAATTGAGCAAGCGGATGAACTTTTACCGCCCCCCCAACTAAACCAAGTGCAAGAGGAATATCAATTTCTCCAACCAAATCACCATTTTCATTTTTATAATATTTGGTTAATGGTTTAATTTTTCCACCATATGCTGCAAAATTATGCGCCCCACTTTCAATTGCCCTAAAATCATTTCCCGTTGCAATAACAACAGCATCTATTCCATTCATTATTCCTTTATTATGAGTAGCACATCTAAAAGGAGTTGCTTTTGCTAATTCATACAAATCAAGTATTCTTTCTATTACTTCTTCTCCTTTCATTGTTCCTTTTGTACTTTCTTCGAGCATTTCTTTTGTCCAAATTGTTTTTGCCTGCGCTCTTCGATAAATTGCTAAATTTGAAATTATTCTAGCTACATGTTTTCCACCAGAAACATCTTCAATTATAGGCGTTATTTTTTCAAGCATAGTATTTATTGCATTTGCTCCCATCGCATCACAAACATTAACAAGTAATTGTACTTCAATCATTTTCTCTCTTTTAGTTTCTAAAATATTTACTATTAATTCACGCGGGCCCCCTCCAAATTTTATTAATATTGGATCAACTGCTTCTGCAGCTTCTAAAATTTCTTTTTTCTTTGCTAAAATATTTTTCTTTGCACCATCTACATCAGATAAATTAATTAATTGTAGTTGCCCAATCATTATTGGTTCATCACAAGCAGTTGTAAATCCACTTGAAAGTTTTGCTGCATTACTTGCCGCAGCTACAACACTTGGTTCTTCAAGAACCATTGGAATAATATATTCTTTTTCATCAATAACAAAATTTGTTGCTATTGCATATGGTAAAGGAAATGTAGAAATAACATTTTCTATCATTCTATTAGCAACTTCTTTTGGAAGTGAACTTTCTTTTTCTAATAATTTTTTTTCATCATCATTAAGCGAAAATTCAACTGAAATTATTTCTTGTCTTTGTTCTATTGATTTTTTATAAAAACCAACAAATTTTTCTTTATCCATCTACTTCCCCCAAATATTTTAACATTTCTTTTGCCGCATCTCTTCCAGCAGCAATTGCATGAATTACTGTTTTTGGCCCGTGCACACAGTCTCCTGCTGCAAAAACATTTTTTATTTTTGTTTGATGATTTTCATTAACAACTACACACCCTTTTTCATCATCTCTTAATGGTTGTTTTAATTCATCTTCATCGTGTTTTTGTCCAATTGCATAAATAACTTTATCAACTGCTAAATATCCATCTTCACCATTAGAATAATATACTTTTTCAACTTTTTCAATACCTTCAAATCTTTTTACTTCAACACCAAACATAAATTTTACTCCTTCTTCTTTTGCTTCAATAAAATCTTTTTTAGACACTGCAGATAATGCTTCTTCTTCTTTTGCAAGCGTGACAACTGTTACGTTCGCACCTAATCTAATAGCTACTCTTGCCGCATCAATTCCAACATATCCCCCACCAACAACAACTAATTTTTCACCTTTTTTTATAATTGGAACTTCACTTTGATTTAAATTAACTAAAAATTTCATTGCCGAAGAAATTCCTTTTAATCCATCACCAGGAAGTTCTAATTTTCTTGCTCTTCCAACTCCAGTACCTACAAAAACTACATCAAATTTTTTTGAAACTTCTTCTAATGATTCATCTGCGATTTTTGCATTGGGTTCTAAATCAACTCCTAATTCATGTAAAAAATTAAGTTCACGAGCAACTGTTTCTTTGGGTAATCTAAAATTTGGGACCCCATATTTTATTACCCCTCCAAAAGAATTAGATCCTTCAAATACAGTAACATCAACCCCCTCTTTTGCTAAAATTGCAGCTACTGTTAACCCACTTGGACCAGATCCAATAATTGCTGCTTTTTTAGAAATTTTCTTTTCTGGAGTTGTTGGAAATTTTGCATTATCTCCAATAAATCTTTCTAACCCACCAATGCATATAGCACCTTCTTTAGATTTTGAAAGAACACACTCCCCTTCGCATTGTTTTTCATGTTGACAAATTCTTCCACAAATACTTGGAAAAATATTTTTTTCCCTTATTGTTTTTGCGGCTTGCTCAATATTTCCATCTCTGAATTCTTTAATAAATTTAGGAATATATACTTTTGCAGGACATCCTTGAACACAAGCAGGATTTTTACATTGAAGACATCTGTTCGCTTCTTCTAATGCTTGTTCTTCAGTGAAACCTAGTTCAACTTCATCAAAAGAACTTTTTCTTTTTAAAATTGATAATTTAGGAACATCCATTAAAATCAACAATTTAAATTGGGGCAATAGGACTATAAAAACCTTTCTATTAGACGAAATTATATTCGTTAATTGACGATACTTTGTTTTTTATAAATAAATTAATTAATTTAAAATTACTAATAAATTAATTAATAAAAAATATTTTTTAATCAAACTCATATAATAAATCTTATTGATTTAACCATTCTTTTAATTTCCCAAAAACAACATACTCCTCATCATGCAACTCAGAAATATTTTTACATCCAAGTAAATATGATGAAATTAACATTTCTTGTTTATAATTTAATAAATAATTTTCAATTGCTCTAGCCCCTCCTTTAATTTGAGCTTTTAAAATAGGCAATCCTACTCCTACCATATCAGAACCTAAAAGAATTGCTTTTATTGCATCCAAACCATTGTAAACTCCACCAGAACCAACTAATTTTTTATTTGATTCAACTAACGCATTTTTTGTTTCAATTATACTTACTGCAGTAGGCAAACCAATATCTCTAAAAATTTCACCAAAACCATTTTTATGGCGTAATGAATCAACCCTTGTCCAGCTTGTTCCCCCAGCTCCTTGAACATCAATTGCTTTTATGTTTGTTTTTGAAAGGGCTTTTGCAACTTCAAAACTTATCCCATGTCCCACTTCCTTTACATACACTGGCATAGATATTTCTTTTGAAAAAGAATCAATCATTTCAATTAATCCTTGTGCATTTGTTTCTCCTTCTGGTTGAACTGCTTCTTGTGCTGCATTTAAATGAACAGCAACAGCGTTAGCCCCAATCGCATCCAAAGCATTTTGTATTTGTTCAGAAGAATATTCTTTTAATTGAAACATCCCAATATTTCCAGCTACGAATATATCTGGAGCAACATCGCGCACACAATAAGTTTCTGTAAGTGATGGTTGTTCAATCATAGCTCTAATACTACCAAGCCCCATCCCAATTCCAACTGATTGACACGCACGAGCAATATCTAAATTTACTTTTTTTGATACTTGCGCTCCCCCAGTTATTGCTGAAACTACTAAAGGAAATTCAAAATTTTTATCCAAAAATTTTGTTGAAAGATTAATTTCACCCATATTAATTTGAGGAAGTGTTTTATAATTTAATTCAACACACTCTAATAAATTAGTTTTTTTCTCGAACCCAACATCTTTTTTTGCACATAATTCAAGATGTTGTTTTTTTCTTTTCTCAATTATTGAAACCATTTTTATCAAAAAGATATTGAATAAACTTATTTATTAATCCAACGATTATTTAAAAAAACCCAAAAAATAATATATTTAACAAAACACAATTAATTTAAACTTAAAAAATCAAATTATATAATATGATTCAAAAAACTCAAAAAAGAATACCTTTGCAAAAACAACCAAATTCATTCTTAAAAAAAGGAAGAAACATGTTTTTTTCCACATCAGGCGATACTGTTGTTAGAGGAAAAAAAGGGATTGTGAAATTTTTTATAAATAAAAATGAAGTTAATCCACTAACATATAGCAGAGTAAGAACCATTCCAATAACAAACCATTCCGCCATAAATTATTATGCTTCTTTAATGCAACAAAAACCTGCACGTAACAGAGATGAAAGAATTTACGGAGCCCCCCCTCCAAAAACATATATTATACGCCCTGTTAAACTAATTAAACAAACAAAAAAATATCATGTTGTTGAAGATGTTAAAGGCCCAAATCTATTAGATTTTCTTCATTTTGCTGAATTAAAAAAAGGTCCAAAAATGGAAAAAACTGAACAATCAAGTCAAATAAAAAAGGATATTGAAATGAGACGAAAAAAGTTAGCTAATTTTGCAATAAAACATCGTAGTGAAATACGAGAATGGGCAAAAAACAAAAGAGAATTTATGGTTGAATTGTTTGAACAAATGGATTGGATTAGAGGTGCTGGTGATGGAAGAGTTGATATGTATAAACATGAATTAAAAGAAACTGATTTTATTGTTGAAGGGTTTAAACGTGGAGAAGATGGGAAAATTAAATTAAAACTTGTAATGGTTGATTTTAAATAAAAATTATTTTTAGATATTTAACAAAATCGATTAAATTTTTCTATCAACTAAATACTCAGCAAACTTTTTCAAAACTTTTTTTGCATTTGAATCAGGAAGAACAGAATCAACTTCATTCCAAGCATTTTCAACCATTTCTTCAGCTTTTTTTCTTGAATAATCAATACCATCATATTTATTGATTATATCAAGTGCTTCTTGTAATTCTTCTTCTTTTTCTGTATGCGAATCAAGAATTTCAATAAGTCTTTTTTTATCTGTTTCTTTAGCAACTTCAAGGGTTCGAATCACAATAAGTGTTCTTTTTCCTTCATGAATATCTCCACCAATCGAGCCCTTTCCTTCTTTAAAACTAGCTTCTGTTAATTCAAGTATATCATCCTGTATCTGAAATCCTACTCCAACAATTTGTCCAAATTTTCCAAGAGCTTCATATTGTTGTTCTGTAGAATCACCCATTATTGCTCCAAGTTGGCAAGCAAATTTTGTTAACACTCCAGTTTTTGAAAGACACATATTTAAGTATTGCCCTTCGTTTGGAGTAAATCCTCCGTGATGCCAAGCAATGTCCCAAACTTGTCCTGAACTAACTCTTAACATTTCTTTTAAATATAAATCATAAATTTTTAATTTTTTTTCCTGTCCAATTTTCAATTCACCATTCATTATTTTTGCCATTGGCCAAAAATACATTATTGCTCCAGTGTTAACTGCAGTATCAACCCCATATATTTTATGAATACATGGTTTTTTTCTTCGCATTTGCGAATCGTCTTCCACATCATCACAAAGAAGTGTTCCATTATGTATGATTTCTACTATAGGCGCAACTTTTAATCCATCTTCGAGGTTTCCACCAACAGCTTCAGCACAAATACAAGTCATTATTGGTCTAAATCTTTTTCCACCCCTATCAAGCAAATCCCATATTGGTTCATTACAACCAGCAGTATAAGCTTTTAAGTCTAATTCAAAAACAGTTTTCCCAAGCGCACCTTCAATCCATTCTTTTGTACTGGTTCTTGGAATAAATTTTTCAATTTCTTTTTCAACAAATGGTTTATATTTTACAAGAAATTCTTTTATTAGCAAATCTGAATCTTCATTAGAAATCATCATCTATCACTTAAATAAATTAGTTGAAAGTAATTTTAAAGGTTAGTATTTTGTTAATTGTTCTTTAAATTTAACCCCTAGTTCTTCTAAAAAAAAATTAAGATATTTAGCTGGAACTTTAGCACCAGCTGCCACACGATGTCCACCCCCTTCAAGGCCTGGAATTTTTTCCTGAAGACTTTTCAAAGCCCCCCCAATATTTAACCCACGTCTAACAAGCCCACTTGTTCCCCTGCCTGAAACTTTTATTGTCCCATCTTTATTTTTTGCAAGAGCAATAATTGGTTTATTTTCTTCAATAAATGAACCATACAACATCCCCGCAATTATTCCAACAATTGATTCTTCAATTTCTTCACCAGCATCAAAAAAATAAAAACTTTCTTTTTCTTCAACCCCATTTTTTTTTACAAATTCAATTCCATTTCTAAGTGCGTTTTTATGTTCTTGCATCAAAACAAGCGCTTCGCCATATTTTTCAGCTCGATCCCCCAAACAAACATCTAAACCAATATTTGCCATTTTATGTCTCCCACAAGAATTTAGTAAAGTAGCAAATTCCTTACCATCTCTTAAAGGAGACTTTTTATTTTCTTTTTCAAGAGTATAAACTTCACCAATTAATTCTTTTAATTTCCATTCAGGTACCCCTTCAGAAGAAAGATATAAAAAAATCGCCGAAGATAATTTCTTTTTATCAACTAAAGATAAATCTTCATAAGACAACCATTGTTCTGTAAAAGAATCTTTTATTGGAATATCATTTTCTTTAAGAAATGCAACACAATTTTCTTCATTAGCAGTCAACCCAGGAATTATTGGAGATGATGAAAAACTCAAATAAGAAATTAATGGCCGTGATATTCTACCATACAACCTAAGATCTATTTTTACAGACAAACCCCCCATTTCTTTTGCATCATCAATTATTTTTCTATTTAATCCTTCTAGTTGCCCACCATAATCTTGCATATCTCCCAAAGCCCCAACTATTGCAAGACAAGATAAATCAAGATTTTTTATATTTAATTCTTTAGAAAAAAAATAAACTACCCCCGCACCTGAAATTTCTTTTCCACCATTAATACCAAACAATAATGGATTTATGTGCCATTTCGTAGAAACTACTTGGCCATTTTTTTCTATTGGTTGGTGATGATCTAAAATAAATAATCTATCTTCACCAATTTCTTTTTTTAAATAATCAATTTGTCCAGATCCAAAATCTACAAAAATAAAATTTTCTCCCAAATTTAAAATTTCATCAATATTTTCCTTATATAATTGTTTTAACCATTTTGTTTTTACTTTTTTTCCTTCTCTTAACAGTGCTTTTGTAATAATTGCACCACTTGTTACCCCATCAGCATCATAATGATAAACAACTACAAAATTATCAAGATTTTTTATTATTTGCACCATTTTTTTGATTGAATTAAAAAATGCAGATTCATCCCTTTCAATAAAATTATCCCCCCCCATATTAACACCAAAACCAAACTAACTAATAAATAATCAAATAACCCAACAATAAATCAAACCAATAAATCAAACCAATGAACTCAAAAATAATTAATAATCTATTCAATTAATTGATTATACTATTAATCAATTAATTTTCAAGGTATTTAAAAAGACTAATGGAGGATTGTGCCGATAAAATAATCAAAATTAATGTGAAATTAAAATTAATTAATTGGTTTTTTAATACCCTTGTTCTCATTATTAATATGGGTTTTTTTGATAAAATTTTTGGTAAAAAAAACAATGATGAAATTGAAACAACTCTTGATTTATTACCTAGTTTAATAAAAAACAAATTTGATTTACAAGAACAAACTATTACCCAATATAATGCTAAAAAAATTTCTGAAATAAAACATCTTCACCGAAAAGCAATTTTATTATTAGAGGATATTCAAAAAAAAGAAATTCAAGAAGCCAAAAATGCTAAATTCAATAAAGCTGCAATAACCGCAAAATCTCAAATTGAAAAACAATTAAAACACCTGCTTGAAAAATTATCACCTAACAATCGAGGGCATGATTTAAATGATGCTCGTGCATACGCTGGAGAAGGATATGCCTTAATGATTACTGAAATAAATTCATTTAGAAAAAGCATAGTTTATACAAGTGCTTTTTTAAAAGATGAAATGTCCGAACTTGGGCAAATATTACAAGAAATGATTAATTGTTTTAATGAAATGAATCAAACATTTAAAAAAAATTCAATTTTATTTGAATTTGAAAAAATACAAAAAGATATTGAGAATATAAAAGAAGAAAAAAAAGAAATTTTAGAATTTAATAAAAATATTGAAAATAATGAAAAACTAATTAAAGAAAAACACATTTTGTTGGACAATAAGAAAAATGATTTAGAAAATTACTCAAAAAGTCCAGAAATGAAAAGACTTAAAGAAATAGAATATGAAAGAACAAAACTAATTGAAAAAAAACAAGATTTAAAATTACAAGTTTATTCATTAATTAGTTCAGTTGATAGACCATTACAAAGATTCAAATCACTTATTGATTCTAAACGATGGGTATTAAAAAATGATGAAAATGAAATTTTGGAATTAGTCTTAACAAACCCATTAATTGCCTTAAAAAAAGATCCAAAAGCCAAAAAATTTAAGTCAATTTTAAAAGAAGTTAAAAAAGCTATAGAAGATAAAAAAGTTGAATTAAAAGAAAAGGAAAAGGAAAAACGATTAAACGCATTGGATGAATTATTAACTTTTGATTTTTTTGAAAATGTTTTTTGGAAACTTAATGAAATACAAAAGGAACAAGACAAATTAAATAAAGAAATTTCGACAAATTTATCTCAAATTGAATTCAATAATAAAACTAAATCAATAAATGAACTAAATAAAGAAATTGAATTATTACTTGAATCAAATAAAATAATTGAACAAAAAATTTTAAATAAAAATGAACACATTTTTAAAAAAATTGAAAGAATTAAATTATTTTCAGAAAATGCTCTTAACAAAAATATAAAAATTAATTATTAATTAAAAAAAATTATTTAGAAGGCACCACATTATGAAAAATACTTTTTTTCCAAAAGAATTTATTGAAAAATATTCCACATTTTTAGGAAATGAATGGGATGATTTTTTTAAATGTATTCAAAAAAAACAACCCAAAAGTTTTTGGGTTAATTCAAATAAAACTAATATTTTTGATGTTCAAAAAAATTTAAAAACACAAAACATTAAAATAACTCAACATAAATTTGATCAACAAGCCTTTCAAATTGAATATACTAAACCAGGTGATTTAGAATATTTTAAACAGGGAAAAATATCTTTACAAGAAAAAGCATCTATGTTACCAGTGATTGCTCTTTCTCCAAAAAAAACAGATTATGTTTTAGACGCTTGTGCTGCGCCTGGGATGAAAACTATTCAATTAAGTAATTTTGCTGGAAAAGTTTTAGCAACAGATGTTAATTCAAAAAGAATACAATTTCTTAAATTTACTAAAAATAAATATGATTTAGAAAATGTGACTATCTATAGAGAAGATGTTAGAAATTTAAAAGAAAAATTTGACAAAATTATTTTAGATGCACCTTGTTCGAGTGAAGGTTTAGTTAGAAAACAAAAAGATGCTTTAAAAGAGTGGAGTCAAAAATTAGTGATCAAAAAATCAAAAATTCAAAAAACACTTATTGAACATTGTTATAATTTACTTAAAAAAAATGGAGAACTTATTTATTCCACATGCTCATTTGCCCCTGAAGAAAATGAAGAAGTTGTGAATTATTTATTATCAAAAACTAATGCTTTTGTTGAAAAAGTTTTTTTAGAAGGAATAAAAATTAGAAAAAATGCTTTGTGTAAAAATTGTGTACGCCTCTACCCACAAGATAATAATACTCAACAATTCTTTTTTGCAAAAATAAAAAAACCATGACAAAAATAAAAAAAAATAACTCTCTTATTAAAAAAACAAAATTTTTGGTTTTTTAATTCTTTTCTTTAAATAAATAAGGTATGCAAAAACAAAAATCCCCTGAATTACTCATAGGTGTTGGAAATTTTTCTTCTTTAATTGCTGCAGTTAAAAATGGTGCTGATGCAGTTTATTTTGGAGTAAAAGGTTACAACATGCGTGATTTAGGAACAAATTTTTCTACACTTGAATTAAAAAAAATAATGAAATATTTACACTCAAATAATGTTAAAGGATATCTTGCATTAAATACAATAATTTTTGAAAATGAATTAAAAAAAGTTGAAAAAATTATTTCTTCTGCACAAAAAGCAACTGTTGATGCAATTATATTATCAGATTTAGGGGTTTTAGAATTAGTTAAAAAATACCACATTGAACCACATTTGTCAACCCAAGCCAGTGTTTCTAACTCAAAAGCTGTGAGTTTATTTGGAAAACTGGGAGTTAAAAGAATTGTTTTAGCAAGAGAACTTAACTTAGAACAAATAAAGATAATTAATAAAAAAGCAAAAAAATCTAAAGTAGAAATTGAATGTTTTATTCATGGTGCAATGTGTATTTCAGTTTCAGGAAGATGCTTTTTAAGCCATGAATTATTTGGTAAAAGTGCAAATAGAGGTAAATGTTTACAACCCTGTAGACGCGCATTCTTCATAGATGGAGATAAACCAAATTATATTGAAAAAGATATTATGGTTCAAGGAAATACAATACTTTCCGCAAAAGACATGAAAACTATAGAATTTTTAGATAAAATTGTAGAAAGTAAAATTAGTTCATTAAAAGTTGAAGGTAGAACTAAACCCAGTGATTATGTTGCGACCGTAACAAAATGTTATCGAGAAGCACTAGATTCAATTGTTCAAAAAAATTATTCAAAAGAAAAAATAAAAAAATGGAATAATGAATTAAAAAAAGTTTATAATAGAGGATTTAGTAAAGGATTTTGGTTTTGTACCCCAACTAAAAAAGACTTAACTACCGTACAAGGAAGTTTACAAAATCAAAAAAGAATTAATGTTGGTAGAATTGAAAAATATTACACAAAAGTTGGAGTTGGAGAGGTAAAATTATTTGCCCCTATTAAACTAGGAGATAAATTACTTGTTGAAGGAAAAACTACATTTTTAGAACAACCAATAAATTCAATACAAATAAATCACAAATCTTACAAAAGTGCAAGCAAAGGTAAAAAAGTAGGAATATTATTTGAAGACCGAGTTAGACCAAGAGATGTTGTCTATATTTTGAAAGAAGCTAAAAAACAAACCAAAAATATAAAATAAGCCTATTTTTAACCTTTTTTAGTACAATTATTTTAGGGATAATGATGGAAAACCAATTAAAATTGTGTAAATTTTTATTACAAAAATATGCAGATATAATTAATGAACGTGAAAAAAGAACAATTGGAGAAATAAAACAACTTGTAGATGGAACTGATTTAAGTATACAAAGTTTAACTCAAGATTTTAAAAACCAAGATTATAATTTTGAAAATGATTATGAAAAAATTTTACTCAAATTATATCAATTTATAATTAAAGATATTAGTTTTGTTGATGCTGATTTAAATCTTAATTATTGGATGTCTCCAAAAGAAGTTTTAGAACAAAAAATTGCTGATGATGAAGATTTTGCAGTATTTTTATGTTCATTAATGAAAAGTTTAGGTGATGAAAATGCAGAAGTAATAATTGCCGAACTAGATAATCTTCGAACACATGCATTTGTAACTACTGAAGTGAATGGAAAATTTTTATTATTAGATCCATCCCAACAAAAACCATTCTATGAATTTTTTGGTGAAAAAGCTGAAGTAGTCGCAAAATATTCTTTTAAAGAAAATAAAATACAAAATTTTTTATATAAATTTAATTCTGAAAAATACGAACAGTTTTTGGAATAATTTTATAAAAAAATATCAAAAAAATATGGGTGAATAAAATGGTTATTTCATTAAGTAATCTTGCACTAAAACATCTTGTTGAAGAATTAAAAATACTAGAAAATGGATTTGTTAATAAAGTACAAACTCTTGAAAACGGATGGATAAAAATGAAAATCCACACCAAACAAGGTGGAAAAGATTTAATCTTTACCCCCAACGCAATATTTATATCAGAATATTTAATTCCCGCAAAACCAACCCCTGGAGGATACTCAGCCTTATTAAAAAAATATTTATTTAATCAACGTGTAGAAAAAATTGAACAAAACGGATTAGATAGATTACTTATTTTTTCATTTCCAACACATTATTTAATTATAGAATTATTTGCTAAAGGAAATCTTATACTAACTGATAAAAATTGGAAAATAATTAAAGCTATGAAAAAAGAAGAATGGAAAGACAGAAAACTTGAAATTGGCGAAAAATACAAAAATCCAAGCTCAAAAGGACATAACCCATTAATTGTTCCTGCAAAAAAATTTATAGAAGAATTTCTAGAAAATAAAAAAACTTGTTTTGGAGCATGTGTAGATTTATTAAATATCTCCCCAACAATTCTTGAAAAAAATTTTTTAGAATTAGGTTTTGATAAACAAAAAAATGCAATTGATTTTTCAGAAAAAGATGCTAAAAAATTATTTGAAAAAATAAAAACAGAATATTCTCAAAAATCTGGAAAAATATCTTTATTAAAAGACACAATATATTCTACTGATTTAAAAATACCTGTTGAAAATACTTTTGAAACAATTAATTCTGCATTAAATGAGTTATTAGTAAAAAAAATTAGCCAAGAAAAAACCACTTCCAAAAAAAATATTAAAAAACAAGATAATTTCGAACAAGTTCTAATTGAAAAAAAACAACAAATAAAAGAACTTGAAAAACAAGAAAAAATTTATAAAAAAATTGGCGAAGAAATATATCTAAAATACTCTTTAATCACTGATACCATCAATGCAATAAAACGCGGAGAAGAAAAAGGTCTTCACGCAGACAAAATAAAAGAAAAAATCAATAATATTCAAACTATTATTGAAAAAATTGACTTGAAAAACAAAAAAGTTGAGATCAATATATAAGTATTGGAAGAATTATTCATTTAATTCAGACAATTCTCTCTCATCAACAATAAAAACATCACTTACTGCAGTTACTGCTGAATAGGGTATTTCCATTACTTTTTCTTTTCTTCCAAGCTTTGATACAAGCTTTGAATCACGATCTACTTCTACAACTAGGTTTTCGATGTCACCAGAAATCTCATCAACAATTAAGTCAGTAAGTTTTCCTACCTCATCGCCCCTATTTGTAATAACTCTTTTTGTTGCCAATTGCCTTGCTATTGTGTATTTATACATTTTTACCACTTTAAATAAATAATATCTATAATAAGAAAGACTAACTTCCTTATAAACTTTTCTTCAAAAAAAATAAACCAAATAAAAATTATGTATAATTATAAAATATTAATACATTGTACAAAATACCCTCTCCCGATTATTATGTATAAGATGATTTTTTTATAGAAAAACGAGTTTTTATTAATTTTTATTAAAAATAAAAAACCACTCAAAAACACCTCAAAAAATATCAAAAACAAGTATAACTAATAAAACCACCCCCCTCCCCATTTTAACCAAATACAATAAATTTATAAGTAAAAATGACATATTTAATTCATGAGTTTAAGAAATCTTGATCATGAAGAAGAACTTGACGATATTGTTATATCAAAAAAGAAATTTAAGTTATTCAAACTTCCAAAAAACACTAATATTATCTTAATAGCAGTAATAATTGGATGCATAATTGGTTTATTAACAAGCCATTATTTTATAGAACCAACATTAAATGAACTCAAATCCAATACTCAACTTCAATGTTTTGCTACAAGAGACGCCCTTAGTAAAGAAAATGAATGTTTATACAATTATATAACTGATGCTAAATTAGCAATAAATGGTTGCAAAATTTAGCCAATTGCCGAAATTTTATGAAGTTTTTTAAATTAAAAAAAACCGATTTTTAGAATGAAACTAAAAATCACGATCACATTTTTTTTAATAATTATTCTCCTAGGATGTATTGAACCAGCTCGTGGAGAATTAAATTTTTGTGTTTATTTAACAAGTAAAAGTTATGATAATATTCCAAAATGTAATTCTGAAGCAGCATGTTATGCACATACAGAAAAATTATTTGACAGCACAAATTTTAGTTATGAACAACAAAATAATTTATATACTTTCAAAAATCATTTAGCCCGCAGTTGGTATTTTTTTAATTTAGGAACAAAAGAAAGTGAAAAACTATCCAATCTTTGTAAAAATGAAAATATTATTGAATTACCTGGAACAATTAATCAAACTAGATTTTATTTTGACTCAGCATTTCAAAATTTAGATTATGCTATAAAAGAAAGTTTTAAAATTATTGATTATGAAGAAAAACTTTTAACATACCATGAAATAGATTTGATTAAAGAAGAAGAATTATATAATAATTTAGTTGAAACCAGACAAATAATGAGTGAATTAGAAAATGGAAAAACAAATAGTGGAAGTTATGTTTCATATTATTTTGATAGAGTAAACAATTTTGAAAAAACTGTAAAAAATAGACATTTTGAAAATATTGTTGAAGAAAAACCAATTTGGTTAAAAGTATATGATTTATTTGGAGGAAATTTAATAGAAACAATGAAAAAAAATGCTCAAATTGAAAGCCCCCTTTTAGGAAGTATTTTTAAAAATAGCATAGATATAATTCAACTAAAAATAGATTATGATAATAGTATAAATGCTTTAATAAATTTTCCAATATATGACTTAATGAAACTTTATTCAGACACTGGGGGAATAAAAGATTCTGTAATAAAAAGATTTTCAGATTTGATTACAAGAATAAACAATAATAGAAAAATAATGGAAAAAAATAAATTAACATTATGGGAAAAAGTTAATAAAAATATTGAAAATTGCCAAACATATTATGAACAATCTAAACTAACTAATGCTTTTCCCCTAATAAAAGAAAAAACAAATACTCTAATTGAAGAAAAAAATTTAGAAAAAAAATTAAACAATCTAAAAAAACAGTACTTTTCATTAAAAGAGTTGGTTTCAAGAAATGAACTAAGTATTGGTAAAGAATTTTATTTATTAAAAGAAATTTTTTCTAATGGAGTAGTACTAGAAAGAGAACTATTAATCTCAGGGAATAGTTTAATTGAAAATATGACAAAATATTGTAATACTAAATCTATTGAATTAAGTAAGACAACAAAAAATTTTGATTCTATAGAGCTAACAAATTTATGGAGAAATATTTTATTTTTTTCAGAAAAAACAACTATTACAACAGGAAATGAAAAATTAACATATTGTGAAAAGATGATTAAAGAAAATGAATTTTTAATTTTAGCAGAAAAAGATTATGAATTATATCATGCCAAAAAAATAGATTTATCAGCAAATTGTTTTCAAGAAATTGAAGAAATTTTTAAATATTACTCAAATTATGAATTAAAATTAATGTTTGATAAATTAAAAAATACTGAAGTTAATGCAAAAAATTTTTCACACTTTGAAACTGCTTGTGAAAATATATTAAATCAACTAAAATTAGATATTAAATCTGAACAATCCATTAAAGAAATATTAAATAAATACACTCATCTTTCAAAATTAAAAAATTCTTTTTCAGACCTTTGTTTAGAAGATAAACAACAAACAAAAAATTGTGAAAATCTAAATATTCTTTTTAATGAATATTCAAAATATTTTAACTCAGACACCCCAAATTATTCAAAAATTCTACCAATAAAATTTGAATTATTAAATAATATTGAAAATTCCTATAATGAGTATAATGAAAAATACATTTTAGGAGTTATTGATTATATTATTAATAATTCAAAAATTATTATTTTAAATGATACAATTCCAAAAACAAACACTTTCTTTGAAACCACCCACCGTTTTATAATAAACAACCCATTTACTCCAATTAATCGAAACATTTCAATTAATTTTAGTGGGGGAAAAAAACTTATTGAAAAAGACCCCCCTATTGAAAGAATACTTTTTGAAGAAGGAATAATATTTTTAAAAAATGTACCTAACGGAATTACTAAATTTGATTATATTTCTGAAGTTCAAATAAAAACTACTGAAGAAACTATACCTATTTCAATAACAAATGATAAAAGTATTTATCAAAGAACAATTTCAATAAATTCAGATAAAATCCTTCCTAACTTATTAATAACCACAAAAAAACCAAAAGGTACTTCAAAAACAATATTACTTATAAATGAAAAGGAAGTAATTTTTTCTGACGATACTAACATCTCTTTTATTGGAAAAAATGTTTCTAAACAAACAAAAATATCCTTATTTTTTTATATTAACGATTTAATTAATTTAAAAAAAACCCATACAAAAACAACTCTGACTGGAATCAACTCAGAAAAAATAACTTATTTAATCGAAGCAAAAAATAATACACATGAAAAATTTACTAATGTAAGTTTAATTATTCCTTTAGAAATAAATAAACTAATTAAAAAAACAGAATTAATAAATATTTTAGATGGCGTTCAAAAAATTAAAACATACTCAGAATCAATTGTTTTAAATAATCAAACATTCTTACCTAATGAAATTAAACAATACTATTTAACCCTTGAAATAAACAACCCTCCTGAATATTACAACTTAGTTTTGACTGAATTAAAACAGAAATTAATTAACTTAGGAGAATTTGGAGAAGCTAAAAATGCAGATAAATTAATTAATTCAGAATATTCTACAAATTTACAAAAAGAAATTGAAACATTCATTAAATCAACAGAAAACTTAATAAAAAAGCATGAAAAAAAATTAGAAGAAGACCAATTAATATTTTCTGCAAAATTAATTCTTGAACAAAAAATAAATGAATTATATTCAATGGCCCAAACCCTTGAAGAATATGGTTTTTATGATGATTCAAAAAAATTATTTTTAGAAACATCTTCTGCTAAAAAAATTCTTGAAAATGGAAATTTAAAAGAAATTAATATGTCTTTTGAAAAATTAAATAAATACTCATTTAATCCATCAAAAATCATTCATTCAAAAGTTGAAAAAATGTGGGAAAATTTACAACAAATAAAAGAAACTAATCCAGCTCTTACTCAAGAAATAACTACTTTTTTTGAAAAAAAACAAGCCTTAGATGAATTAATTACTAATCCATTAGAATCTAAAAAAATTTTTGATGAACTTAATGAATTTTATTTAACATTACTTCAAAAAAACAAAGAATTTGAAAAAACAATTCAAGAAAATGAATTAAAAAACCAATTTTTATTAGATTCACTTTTTTTAGAAATTGAAGAAAAAATAATTTTTTTAGAAAAAGAACTTTCAGTAAATGAAACTGATTTAATTAATGCCAAATTTATTCAACCCATAACTATTTCAAGACTAAACAAAATAAGTCTTGAAATACCCAAAATAAAAATATCTAAAAAAAATATTAACGAAAAAATAATCATATTAACTGACTTTTTAAATGAACTTAATGATGCTATAGATTCAATACAATTACAAACAATTAATCGATTTAATGAAATGATTGATATGGGTGAAAACGACAAAATTTTAAGTGAAGCAAAAAAATATATTGATTTAAACAATTTTACAACAGCATTAATTATTTTAGGTTCTTCAGAATTAACCGACCCAAACCCATTATACTTTCAGTTGATTAATTTTATTCCAATAATAATAATAATTTTAATAGCTTTTATTCTAAAAACAAAAATTAAAAAACAAAAAACTAATGAAAAACAAGAACAAGAAAAAGTAATAAATGATTGGGATGATTAAATAAACTAATTAAATAAACTAATTAAATAAACTA
>CAZKAC010000021.1:0-2670 GCA_964550725.1 uncultured archaeon | reverse complement strand
ATTGGTTAGTTGTTTTATTGGTTAGTTGTTTTATTGGTTAGTTGTTTTATTGGTTAGTAGTTATTTATCCTTGTTTATTTTTGTTTGTTTTGTTTGTTTATTTTTGTTTGTTTTTTTTGAAACACAAGTTTAAATATAACCAAAACCTAATATTAGAATTAAGTTTATACAAAAGGTGTTTTTTTTTGGTTAATGAGGCGATAGTGAATGATACTGTTCGTAGGATGCTTGATTCTGGAATAGATATTCCTACAATAATTTCAACTTTAAAAGATATTGGGCTTAGTGAGGATGAAGCGACAGCGATAGTTCAAAAGTTAAATGCGTCTGTTTCATCACCAAAAGATTCTAATTTAGAGCAACCAAATCAAGAAGTTAGACAAATGAAAGAAGAGTTGTTTGCACAAAATGAGGCGCGTGAAAATTCAGAAAATGTAGTAAATTCAAAATTTGTAGAACACGAAGAGAAAATAGATAATGTTGAAAAAAAAATTAATGAAGTTCATGATGTAGTAAAAAAAATGCCTTTGGATGGAAAAGATCCTGAAATGCCACGAAGATTTATAGAAATTCATTCAAGATTAGATGAAATAATGGCTGATACAAAGGCTACAAAAGAATTAATGACAAAAATACTTGAAGTGAATAGAAAAATGTTAACTGAGTTAGAATCTAAAAAATAATTAAGATTTAATATTTTTTTTTAATAAATTTATTTTATATACTTATTTTTTTATTTGAATAAATCATTTATTTCATCAAGTATTCCTTTTGATGCTTTGTGAAGATTTTTTGGATATCTTGGTTTATATTTTACATCTTTGTCAGTAATAATATTTTTTACTAATTGTTTTGAAGTTATTCTAGTGTATGTTTCTAATTTTCCCGAAGGATAACTTCCTTGTGCATTCATTGCTTCATCAAAAGAATTTTTTAAAAATCCATCTTCTTCACGAATTGTTAACAAAATTATTCCTATTATGAAAAGAATAATTCCCATCCAATAAAAATTAGAAAAAATAAGTAAAAATGCAATAAAAAAGATTGCAAAAGTAAAAAATTTAGTTAATGACTGATTCATTATTCTCACTTACATTCCCATTCCGCCGAGTAAATCTCCATAAGGGTTTGATTGTGGTTCTTCTTCTTTTCCAATTCCTAAAAAATAGGCTATTGCGACAAATACAATCATTGCACCAATCCAATAATCATTCATTCCAATTCCATTAATATAATATAAACTAAAAACTGCAATAATCATTAAAAATCCTGCTTTAAAATTTTTTGAAGACACAACTAATATTAAGGTTGCGCCTGCAACAATCCAAAATTCTCCAAATTGAATAAGTATTCCTAAAAAAAGAAGTGAAATTACATAATGTACTAATTCCATATAATCATCTCCATTAACTTGTTGGTATTTTCTCCAAAAAATCTTTTCCAAATGTAGCAATTATAAAAAGTATTACGGGTACCCAAATCAAATCTGGAAATGAAATGAATGTTAACCACATAAAAATAATTGCTAACATTAACCCCCATTTTGCACCGACCTGTTTTTTGCCCCATGAAAAAAACCATAAAAAATATATTATTAATAAAACTAAAGCTAAACTCATGAAAACATCGTTTCCTGAAATTGCTCTTAAAAAATCAAAAGACATTTAATACACCAGTCGATAATATTTTGTTTTTTTAACTAATAAACTTATCCTTTTTGAAAAAACTTGTTCTTTTCAAATTTTTATTTAAACTAATGTTTAGGTCTAAGTGCAGTACCAATTCCCCAAATAACTACACTAAATGCTCCAAATGAAAGTAATACTAATAGTAAGAAAGTTACTGATGCAGAAATATATGCGTGTTTTATTACTAATAAATAAATCAAAATCCCTGTAACAATTAATGAGATTGCATTATTTCCTAAATATTGTCTAACTGTGGTGAATAATAAAAATGCTAAAATTATTCTTATAATAAAATCAGCCGGTTGAAAAATAGCCATTACTGCAGGTAATAAAAGAATAAGGGCTAACATTCCAATTAAAATAAACAATATAATATGTCCGCGTTGATTTGTTAAGTTATGGTTCATTTTTATCTTCGCCCTCTTGAAATTTGGTTAGCAACACTTTGTTTAGATTTATTAAAAGTTGCTTGCCTATTCGCAAAATCTATTCCGTGTGAAATTTGAGTAGGATCTTCTCCGCCCCCTCCACTACCTGGATTAACAAAAAAGAAATCAATCAAAATTGAAGTAACTCCAAAAGTAAGCATTACATATAATACATACATTCCTCCAAAGAATAAAAAATAATCAAATATCACAAACCAACTAACTCCTAAAATTAATAATATTCCCAAAGGACCTTTTCCAACATGTTGCATTACAAATGAAATTATTGTTAACAAAACAAATATTTTCAAAGCTAAAATTAAATCGGATTGTAATTCAGAAAAATAACCTAAAAAAATAATTCCTTCAAGTGCTAGTGAAAACATATATCAATAACACTGTTTGATTATAAAAAACTTAGTGTGTATTTAATTTGGCTTTATTTACTATCTTTCTATAAACTTGTTGAATTAATTTGTTTTTTTGTTTTGTTTTTTGTTTGTTTTATATGTTTTTGTTTTGTTTTTTGTTTGTTTTATATGTTTTTGTTTTGT
>CAZKAC010000020.1:0-5301 GCA_964550725.1 uncultured archaeon | reverse complement strand
TCAGTTCAGCATCAGGATAAATCGACATAAAATTTTGTACGCTGGAATCAAGCATTGCTAACTGTTCAGGACTAACTCCAGTACACCCCGCAAAAAATAAAATTCCCAAAATTGATAAAATAAAAATCTGTTTTTTCAAAAACTCACCCTAAAAAATACCTTTCAATAATAATAACCCAATCACATATATAAATGTTTGTATGAAAAAAACTTATTTCTTCTTCAAATAAGAATAAGAAATCAAAAAAAAACCCTTAATAATTTTAAATCAAAAACACTAATTTCCAATATATCTAAATTATTTTGTGTTTCGTTATAATAATTATGTTTTGCAATTAATGAAATTTGGTTTTGGAAGAGTCCAATGGAGATTAGGTTTAAATGAATATCCTGAAAAATCATCACACTTATTAACTTTAGAAACGTTCCAATTTGACAAATCTTGGTTAAATGATTCTGCTTCAAGAAACATACCGTTGATTTTTATTACATTTGATACATCCCAACCACCAATATCCTGATTAAAAGAACTTGCACCGGAAAACATACGCTCCATAGTTGTTACATTAGACACATCCCAACCACCAATATCCTGATTAAAAGAACTTGCTTTTGTGTTTATCATAATTTTCCAATTTATAGAATTTATCGAATATTTCTAACACACCTAGCAGCCACCATATAAGTTCTATCAGTAAAAGCATAGCTAATTTTTGCTGAATCAATATCTAAAACATCTGCACAAACCACTGGCTCACACCTTATACTAGATAATTCACTTGACCAATACATACTCGCACTAAACCGATATATTTCTTTAAAAGAACTACTAACCCATCTACCATGACAATTTTCACTTGGTTGGTTTTCTGGTGCACAACCATTATCAATAAATAACAATAATTCTTCTTTTGTTGGTAATCTCCAATCATTAAAATTCCCAATATCAAGATTTGTACAATATTTTTTTGACTCTTCCCAATCTAACTTTTCTTCCGCAGCATGTGTCCACATTAAATTATTAACATTATCACTTACTGTCCCATCTTCATTATCAACAAATCTAACTCCAACAAAATCTGTTATCCCAGTACATCCGAATAATATTGTAAATGGAATTAGCACGATTAGTAATAGAATAAGGCTCTTTTTTATCATGTTTTTATTAGGTTTTTTGTATTTATAAATATTACCTTAAAAAAAGTTTTGGAACAAAAGTATAAAATCTAGGATTTTTTTGCTTTTTTAACACTTTTTTTTACTTTCGAAACAATCTTTTTCTTTGGAACAACCTTTTTTTCTTTTGAAATAACTTCTTTAACAACTTCTGATTCTGAATCAATCTTCAATATTTTTTTTGGTAAGGAATCATAAATCGAAACCATGTAAAATGATGTTGCAATTGTTGCTAGGGCTGAAACAGCTATTGTGATTAATGAAAGTAAAAAGTTTATTGGATCGGTAAATGTTTTTGAAATAACATTTATCATTTCAGTTTGTTCTAATCCATTAGTATTATTTGCAATTTGTGTTTCTAAGTATATTTGTGAAGGTATTCCTGCTAAATACACTGCAATAACTATAATTATTCCAAATACTAAAAATGCAACAAAAACTTTCCAAAATTGTCCTTCTGTTCGATTCCATGATTCTTGTAATGATTCCATTATTGTTCTTTTCTTTTCAATAAAAGCATATGCTGAAAAAGATAATTTAATAGTGTTATAATAAATTATGATTAAATATCCTAAAAATCCAATACTTGATATTCCTATTAAAAATATTCCAATTATTGGATTAAAAATTGTCAAAATTGCTCCAAAAACCAATAAAACTATACTAACTATTCCAACAATCAACAATTTCAAATTCATTATTGAAAATATAGCTGCGAATATTTGAACAATTCCAAGAATTAACAACATAAAATAATTTCTAAAATCTATTTTTATTGGAGTATATTTTTTAGTTTCAAATGCTCTTGCATTAACCATGTAAATTATTGCTAATTCAAAAAAACTTAGTAAAATTCCCAAACTAGACAATGCAACTATTAATCCAATTATTGAGTAAACTAAAAGTATTGAATCATCTATTGTTCCATTTAAAGTTAGTGTACTTCCAAGAGAGCTAAACATATCTGCTAACATAGAATATGAAATAAAAATTGCAATAAAACTAATTAAAAAAAGTCCAATATAGTATTTTTGTGTTTTAAAATCATTAATCCAACTAATTGAAAACTTTAATGCTTCAGTAATTGCTCCATCTTGCATAGTTAATAATTATGTTGATTTACTATTTAAATGTAATTGTTTGGTTTTTTAAAATTTGGTTAAATATTTTTTATGATGTTTGTTTTTGTATAAATTATTTTTCTAGCCCTTTCCAGTTTATTATTGGTTTTAAATGTTTGTAAATTTTAACACTTTCTTTTTGTCCATCCATTACTTTGAAAATATCTTTGTAAGCAAATGGTGCCTCATCAATTGTTTCTTTTCCAACACTCGCAACAATTCCTTTCATTGTTATTTCAAATTTTTTCATTGAAATTGTTTCTTTTGCTTTTCTCTTACTCATTGCTCTTCCCGCTCCATGTGAACTTGATTCTAAAAATTTTTTGTTACCCTTCCCAATAACTAAAAAACTTCCATCTCGCATATTTCCAGGGATTACTCCTCTTTCATCTTTTTTACTTGGAGTTGCTCCTTTTCTGTGAATAAATTTATTTGTTTTTCCTATTCTAATTGAGTGGTTGTGATTTTTGTTTGTCCACAATTCCCATTCTAGTTTTTCTTTTAAAATATATTCAATGCCATGGATTGTATGTTTTGCAATTTCAATTCGGTTAAGAAGTGCAAAATCTAATAAAAAATCTAAAATTGCAAGATATTCTTTTCCATGCTTACTTTCTGCCTTTAAACCAAATGTTCTTTCAAAATTTCCTTTCTCTTTTGCCTCTTTCATTGCAACATTCATATAATGGCTGGCAATATGGTGTCCAATGTGTCTTGAACCAGAGTGAATCACTAACCAAATTTCTTTTCCAGAATAATCAAGTTCAATAAAATGATTTCCATGTCCCAAAGTTCCAAGATTACTTTTTGATTTTCTTTTTAAATAATTAAAAATTTCTTTGTTGGGATTTGTTTTTTTAAGTTTTTTAAGTATTTCTTCAAGCTTTTCTTTTGTTTCTTTATACAGAGTATGTTCGGCTCTCATTTTTCCTAATCCCATTGGAATTTTTTTTGAAATTTCATCAAAAATATCTTTAGAATACTTTTTTACTTTAGGTAAAAGATTTTTTCCTTTAATTTTTATTGCTATTACTCCACAACCTATATCATATCCTACCCAGCTTGGCACAATTACTCCTTTTGTTATTAAGACTGAACCAATTGGGGCAACATATCCATAATGGGCATCAGGCATTAGTGCTCCTTTTATACAAAAATTTTGTTGTAAACAATCCTGGAATTGTTTAATTACTTTCTCATCCAAGTTTGGTGCAAAAATATTATTTGTTTTTGTTGATTTCATAAAGTATGCTTGTGTTTAAAATAGATTAAAAGATTAACTAAAAAAATTGTTTTAAATATTAATCATTCTGTAGGCTATTTATTTTTTGCTTTTGGAATTTTTTCAGTTTTAAATAAGTATTGTGCATGTAAAACTTCTGATAAATAATATCCTGAAACTATTACCCATGTTCCATTCAAAGCCATAAATATATTCGAGCCTATGTGATATGCATAAATTGTTAGTATTCCTGATCCAAAAAAGTTTAGTCCGTTAAAAATTAATGTTCTTCTTGGAATTTTTTTGTAATGATTTATTATGAATGCACTTAATAAAAAAATCAGTCCTATTGAACCAAATAAATCCATTAATAAGTCCATTTAAAAAGTAAGTAATTGAGAGTATTTAATTGTTTTTATTATTAATTTTTTGTTGTTTTTAATTATTTTCACACCATGAATAATTTTTATCATGTTCACATAATTCAGTAGATAATTCCCAAATCATTTTTTCCATTTCTGCAACACGGGTTTCCATAGATAAATGTTTGTTATCAACATTAGCATAATGTTTGGTGTATTGTATTTCTTTATTTTCATTTAACCAATTTTCGATATTATTTAATTTATTTAATGCTTTTTCTCCATTTTTTATATCTGAAACTTTAGAACTTGTAATAAAATCTGTTGCAGTAACAGTTCCACTTGCTTTAATGTTTCCACTAACATCCAAGGCTTCTGTTGGTGTAGAGGACATACCGATTCCGACATATCCATTTGATCTCATTACTCTTAAAGCCTCGCCACCATAATTTCCTGTGTTACCATACCTAGAAAGTCCCCAAAAAGACCCGTCACTTTGTGTGTAAAAAGCAAAACGGTTTATACCATCATGTTGGTACCAACTAACAAGTTGATTACCTGCAGATTCATTTATTGAAATGTCCCCATTCACCTCAAGTTTTTGTGTGGGACTATCTGTTCCGATTCCTGTTTTTCCATCACTTCCAATATAAAAGATATTATTAACATTATTATTTGGTAAAAACACTATAGGTTCGGCAGGGAATGTTTTTATTTGATATCTTGAATTGTCTATATCATATCCACTAATAGCTTTTCCTCCATCAATATCATAATATACTCCCATTGAACCACTTGTTCCATTAGGTGCAAACACGTCATATCCTGCATTAATACTTGTGCCTGTGGAGGTAACTCTTGATTTAACTGTGCCAGATGATGACTTAATATGAACTTTTTCTTCTGGTGTCGTTGTTCCTATTCCGATGTAGCCATTAGTTTTTATTCGCATTCGTTCTGTAAGGGACCCGCCATCCCCTGTAGAGATAGACCATCCTGTTGCATAACTCCCCCCATCATCATAGGGATTTATTGCAGCCGCCACACTTGTAGCACCATCAGGTAAAACACCAATTCCTGTAGATATTCTTCCAGTGCTGTTTGGGTCAGCTCCAAGACGAAGTTGATAACTACCTATACTTCTGATTGGAGTCTCCGCATAATCAACACTTTCCCCCAAATCAAGTCGCGCAACAGGACTAGTTGTTCCAATCCCGACGTTTCCACCAGATTTTATCGTCATAGCTACGGATGATGCAGGAGATAGTTTAATGTCTGTCGCTGCTGCAGTTCGTATTGTCCCCACGCCCGTTTCATCTTGTGGATATGCAGCGCCCATAAAAATACCTTTAAGCAAAATAGATTGAGCGGCATTACCACTTGTTAATAAGCTAAAGCCACGAGTATTAACAGCAGAAAT
>CAZKAC010000019.1:0-2744 GCA_964550725.1 uncultured archaeon | reverse complement strand
CTTTCGCAACAAATCTTTCATTGAACCCCTTGTTGTTCTTGTTGAAGTAGCGTTCATTAAATCCTCAATGTTTTTCAAAACTTCCTCTTGGGTCTTGCCCTTAATTCTATTAGTAGAAATATGCTTCTTCACACGCTCCCAAATACTTTCAATTTCAGCAGGTTCAACACTATCCAATAAAATCAACTCTTTCCATTAATATGTAATGCTTCTTTGTAAATAAACCTTTCTTTCAAGCTTTTTCTTTCAAGAATATATGCTTTAAATTCTTTTAAAGTTTTATCTTTTTTAGATGAATTACAACTTTTACAAACCGCTTGAATATTTTGTATTGAGTCATCAACAAAAGAGGTTTTTGATATTGGGTAAATATGGTCTTTTGTTAAATTTTTTATTCCAATAAATTTATTACACAAACAACAATACCCTCGTGATTTTATTAATAAATTTTCCCAATCAGAATATTTGTGAGTGCTTTTTAATTTAGCATTAAAAAAATTAGTTCTTCTTTTTATTCTACTTAAATGACGTGAATGTTTACCCTTTTCAGTTAAGCCCCATTTTTTTATAGTTAATTTTCTACTACTTTTATTTTTAATATACCACAAATAAGTTAAATTTTTGAAATGTGAAAGATTATTCAAACGCCACTCTTTGTTTTTTAAAAGTTTTTGATTTTTGTTTTCATAATACCATTTTTTTGAATTTATCAAACTATAACCTTTTATCTTTTCAGCGTTGTTTAAACGCCAAGCTTTTAAGTATTTTCTAACATATAATTTATTCTTTGAAACCCAAATTTTAGTTTCACGATATCTTTTTTCTTTGTGCTTTAATCTTGATTTTTGAGCAATTAACTTATATTTTTCAGGATTATTCAAACGCCACTCTCTTGCCCTTTTCCTTTGTGTTTCTAAATCAATCATCAAATCACTTCTTTTTTTACAACACGATTTGCAGTATTATAATCAACGAGTGCCAAATTTTTACATTTGTCCCAACGTTTGCCTTTAAAAAATTCTTTTGGCACACCAAACATTTTAATTAAAAAATCCTTGTGTGCTGAACTTTTTTCGTGTTCTTTTTTGTTTCTGCTTGGAATACTCATATAAAATTTTGGTGGGTTTCGTGAACCTTTTCCGCCAATCCGCAAAATCCACTCTTTTGTTTGTAAATTTTTTATTGAATGAATAAACGCCAAATCGCAACTTGTTGCTTTTTGAATTTCATAACATTTACTAATCGGAAAAGTGTCCAAGCAAACCGCATGAAAAGAATTTTCTCTGTCCAACTTAAAAATATAATAAGCCGACAACTTGTATTTCTTTTGCAAAAATCTTAATTCTTGCGTAATGCTTTTCAAATCAAGATTGTCATAATCGTGAAAAAGCACATATTGACCTTGTTCCGTTCTTGAACTATAACCATGAACCCAAGCGTCAGGCGAATTATACAAAATCGTGTGGTGTCTAAAAGTTTTTTTAACAAAAGGAATTTTTATGCTCAAAAAAACCGAAACATAATTGTCCGCTCTTTTACTTTCAAATTTCACTTTAAAGCCCCCGCACTTCCGTTAATAACTTCTTGTAAAAACAAGTCGTCAACAACTTTTTCAACTTCAATTTCTTTAAACACTTTTTCCAAATCAATCATGCTCAACACCCTTTTCAATTTTGTTATGGTTGTGCGGTCTTATTCCATTGTTCAATTGGAATGAACCACTTGCAACCGCACTTTAAGGACAAGCTTCCAACCATAACTATAATTTTTTTTCAAATCTTTTTTTGTTTTGTGCTAACAATCCACTCCAAGTTTTTCTTGTGTGGTGTTTTCTGTGGCAACGTGGACAACTCGGGTTTCCTTTCCTTGAAGTGTAAACTAATTTACAACCCAAACAAACCCTTGTTTTCAAAGGTTTTTTATTCCCTGAATGTGTCCTGCTACTGCTCATTCCTTACACCCTTATAATTTTTTTTAAAACAATAACCCTCATAATTCAAAATTTCAATTAACTCTTGTTTGCAAATAGGTCTATTTTTAATATAAATTCTTTCCTTACAACCACAATCACAACAATTCAATTGACCCCGCCAAAAATGTCTTGGTTGCTTCCTATAATTCAAACCCTGCAAACTCACAAGAACACCCTTAAATTAATTTCATGCTACCAAAACCAATTCGTTTCCCATACAAAACACGAACATAACCAAACCAACCCGTCTTATAATCTTTTGTCAAAACCAAAACAGAACCATTGTCAATAAAATCATTATCCAAACGATTTGCTTTCTTTTCCAAATAAATCCATTCTTTAATAGTCTTTAATTCCCGTTCTTTCTTTTGCTCACTCAATCGCAATTGTTTCTTTTTTTCTTGTTCACGCAAAGCCAAAACAAACTTTCGCAAATCTGAATCTGAATTATTTATGTGTCTGCTCAAAAAAATCCACCCTTTGTTTTTCAATAATCTTTTTCAACCTTTTAAAATAACCAATATTATAATCACAATTTTTTTCCAAATCATTCAATAATTGAACCGCCTTATTTCTCTCAACCATAACACAATTTACAGAAACATCATCTTCTGTAAAATGATTATAATTAGCCTCACGCTTCAACTCCCTAACCTTATGCTTTAATTCCTCTTCATTAGAAACCACAACAACACCAACCATATTCTCAAACACCTTCCTTTAACTCTTTCAATCTTTTATTTTGATATTCCTTTCTCATTGTTATTCTATT
>CAZKAC010000018.1:0-3888 GCA_964550725.1 uncultured archaeon | reverse complement strand
AAAAAATCAAAAATCCAAAATATTATGATTTAATCATGAGAAACAAAAGACTTGTTGTGCTACCTTTTGAAGGAACTCCAAAATATGAAATTGATTTTGAAAACAAACCAACTAAAAAAGGAATACAAAAAGTTGCTGAAAGGTATAATTTTTTACCGATGAAAAAAGATTTTAAATTTTGGTATAAAATATTAAGGGGGATGTAATGATTTCAAAAAACGTATCAAAAGGTTTTGAATGCGAAGATATGGTTTTTTATAGGATAAATTGTGATTGTGGTTGTGATGATAAATTAGACATATCTTTGGAATACGACAAAGATTGTAATTTAATTCATATGGAATTCTATAAAAAACTTTACTGGAAAGAATATTTTTCTTGTCGTAATATTTTTGTAAGATTTTGGTACAGAATAAGAGATGCATTAAAACTTTTACTTTTTGGTTATTTGGAAGTTGAAGAATCCTTAATGCTTGAAAGCACTGAACATTTGGATTCATTTATTGAAGCATTACAAGAAGGTAAAGCAAAACTGGAAGATTATGCCAAAGAAAATTCAAAAAATTAAACAACTAAAAGTTTCTGATATTCCTGAAATTAGAGAAAAACTTCTAAGGGAACAAAAAGGATTTGTCCTATTTGTTTTCAAAAGATAACTGATCCTTGCTTGGATCATCATCATAAAAAGAGAAAAAAAACGTAAAAAATGAAAAAAAGAAAACTACCTAAAATAGTTAAAAAACAACAAAATTCGTTTGGGATTGTTCTAAATAGAAAAAAAAGAGAATTTTTTAAAAAAGCGGGTGAAAAATTTCCTAATTATGATTTTTCTATTTTTAATTATACAGGATGTAGAAATAAGTCCATAATAATTTGTCCTGAACATGGTTCTTTTTTAGCTCATGCAAGTAGTGTTTATATGGCAAAATATCATTTATGTCCAGAATGTAGAAAAGAACATTTTCGTTTAACACCAGAACAATTTATTAAAAAAGTTCACCAAGTACACGGAAAAAGATACAAATATAATAAAGAATCAGTAAAAAAAGCATCTTCTCATGATTTTATTAAAATTCGTTGTAGACAACATGGATTATTTGAACAAAATAAGGGAAGTCACTTGGCTGGTAGCGGATGTCCTAAATGTTATGAAGAAGAAAGAAGCGAAAAAGCCAGACAAGGTGTTTTAAATTTATATAAAACAACAGTGAAAGAAAGACATGCACAATTTATAATTCAAGCAGTTAAAAAATTTGGAACGCGTTATGATTACTCCGATGTTTTTTATATAAATGGATATACTCCTGTTGAAATAATATGTCCTGATCATGGTAAATTTAAAATGAGACCTTGTCATCATCTTACATCTTATACCGGATGTCATTACTGTACTGATGAAGTACGAAGGGCAGGTTTTGATTATATTAAAGCTTATAAAAATACAGAAAGTGGCAAAGAAATCGGAACTTTTTATAAAGTTCTTTTTACACATAAAAAAACGGGAATTAAATTTATAAAAATAGGTATTACAAAAAATACAGTAGAAGAACGATTAAAACATCATGTAATAAACGGGTATTCTTATAAAATAATACGCCAAATCCAAGACACAAACTTAAACTGTGCCATTTATGAACAAACATACAAATCAAAAAATTTTTATAATAGGTTTTATTTTCCGGATGATTGGGAAGAATTTTCAGGAAAGACTGAATGTTATAATTATAATAAAGAACAACAATTAAAATATTCAGCAATAAAAGATTTAAGAAATATTTTACTAAAAAAACAAGGAAATGTCTGTGCAATATGTAAACAACCCCCCAAAAATCCTGTATTAGATCATGACCATAAAAAACGTGTAAAAGGCACTTCATACTGTAGAGGCACCCTATGTTCTAATTGTAATATTTATTTGGCAAAAATAGAAAATAATGCCTTAAGGTACGGAATAACACAAAAAGAATTACCAAAAATTTTACGTAGAATAGCCGATTATAAAGAAGCTGATCAAACTTTATTTATACATCCTTCAGAAAAACCAAAAAGCAAAAAACTAAGTAAAAGGTTTTTTAAAAAACTCCAAAAAGAATACAAAAGAAAATACCCAAACAAAAAAGAAATTGAATATCCTAAATCAGGAAAATTGACAAAAAGTATTCAACAGATTTGTGATGAATTTTGTATTGAACCAGAGTATTTAAAAGGAAAATGAATCTCAGTGTTTTGATATAGAAAGAATGTCCATGAAAAAATTAAGAAAATTAAGAAGGGAAAACAAATGAATGAAAAAGAATGCATGGAATTAATTGATCAAGGGGAAAGTGCTTATGGTTTGCTTTTTGATGCTGACCCTAAAATAATCAAGCGATTTGAAAAAACAACTACCAATCTCGTCAAGATTTTAGAAGACACAAAAAAGCACTTTCCTGATGCTTGTTATTATACTGCATCAGGTGGATTACATCTCATGATCGGATCAGATCATAATGATAAAGGCTGGCCACAGCCACACTTGGTGGCAGTAGGGGCAGATCCTAGACTTGTTGTGGGGGATGGTGATTTTTAATAAAAAGGAAAATAAAATGACTTTTCAAAAAATTGATGACTTAGCCAAACAATCACTAACACCAAAAGGATATGAACTTTTGTCTTTTATAAATTCAAAATTGCCTGATATTTGGAATCGGTCAAGTTCTTCGTCAATGAAATACCATAAAAAGGCAGACGGATCAGTTCCTACAATTGCTGCCCATTCATATGAAATGTTTCAAGCAGCAGTAAAGACAATTCAAATGTGGGGCAATGAAACTATTTCAAAAAGAAATGATGCTTTTTTAATGGCAATAATTTTTCATGATTCTTTGAAATATGGATCAACAGGAAAGAATCCTCATACTACAAGAAATCACGATCAGCAACTAGCCGATCTTTTTCTTTCCAAGAAAGAAATATTTTTGAAACACTTCAATGAAGAGGAATTTAAGTTATTTATTACTTGTATTAGATTCCATTCTGGAAGGTGGTCAAAAGATGCAAAAGGTATTACTAATTTTTTACATGAAGTTCCGCCAGAAGTAGTTATTGTTCATTTTTTGGATATGCTGAGTACAAAAGACGTACTACAATAATAAGGAATATTTTTATGCCTAAAAAATTAAACTTACTGGGTAAAAAATTTAATAAATTAACCGTAGAAAAAGAAGATTTTTCTAAAAAGAAATCTGCTTGGTTGTGTAAGTGTGAATGTGGAAATTTTAAAATTATTTTAACTGAAAACTTAAATAGTGGAAATACAAAAAGCTGTGGTTGTTTAAAAATAAAAGCCAATAAAAACAAACCAAAAAATTTTATACACGGTGAATATAAAAATCCTATATATAGAAATTGGATAAATATGAAACATAGATGTCATGATCCAAAAAATCCACGATATAAAAATTATGGCGGAAGAGGAATAAAAGTTTGTAAAGAATGGTTAAAAATTGAAAATTTTATTAAAGATATGGGAATGCCCCCTTCCGCAAAACACACAATAGACCGAATTAACAATAACGGAAATTATGAACCTAAAAATTGTAGATGGGCAACACAACAAACACAAGCCAACAATAAAAGAAATACATTTAAAATAGAAGGTATATCAATTTTTAAATGGTGCAAGTTACATAATTTATTAGAACATCGCAGGGTTGTCCATGAGAGATGCAAAGCCGGATGGAGTATTGAAAAAATATTAAATACACCTATTCAAAAACAAACAAAACATCAAAAAAATCAAAAATGTTATATTTCAGGATGTAATGAATCAGTGCGATCCAAAAATTTATGTCTTAAACATTACAATAAACAATATCGTGAATTACGAAAATTAAATAAAAAGATTGT
>CAZKAC010000017.1:0-4874 GCA_964550725.1 uncultured archaeon | reverse complement strand
ATGTATTTAAGAAATATTTTTTTATTAATTAGTGTAATTTTTTTAGTTTCAACAGTATCTGCAGTAACTATTTTAGTTGATTCACCAATTCCTCAAGGGCTCTCATGGTCATTTTCAATAAATTTAGGTTCATTAGAAGGTGTGGATTCTGCGAAAGTGTATGTTGGTGATGAATTAGCGATTGAAGTTTTTGAGTTTGCAGGAACTAAATATGTAAACCCTACAAGTGTTTCTGATGAAGTTTTAAGGTACATAATTAATGGGGATAATTTAGTAGTTTCATATGTTTCTAAATCAAAAGGATTTGTTGATATAATTGTAAAAACAATTTCTGGAGAAGTTGAACAAGATTTAGTTTCAGAAAGTGTAGAATTTTTTATACCTCTTGATGCAACAGTAAAAAATGAATTAGATTCTAAAATAAATGATTTACAATCAACTGTTAATTCACAAGATTTAACAATTTCAGAGCTTGAATCAAAACTTGTAGAAAAAGATTCACAGGTTGATTTACTTTTAACACAAAATGCTTCTTTATTAAATTCAATAAACAAATTACAAATGACAATTAATTTGCTTGAATCTAGTGGCAAATCTAATGAAGAACAATTAATTATTTTGAAA
The DNA here is from genome assembly GCA_964550725.1 of uncultured archaeon. GTDB lineage: Archaea > Iainarchaeota > Iainarchaeia > Iainarchaeales > JAAZKV01 > CAZKAC01. The sequence goes on along the minus strand of CAZKAC010000017.1, from coordinate 4,250 downwards.
AAAGATCTTAATGATATTCTTGTTGAACAAGAACTTGCTAGAAAAAATAATCCTATAAACGCTATGTTTGCATTTAATGAAAGCACTAACGGTCTTGCTGCTGGAGCAGTAGTAGTGTTAATTTTATTATTAATTGTTGGAATTGTAGTAAGAAAAAATAGTGATTCTATTTATTCTGGATTTAGTTTGCCTGAATTAAAAAATTCTTTTAAAGGTGAAGATTTGGAAGTTTTGGAACCTGAAAATAAAGATTCTGATTTAGATGAACAAGCCGATGAAGTATTTCGTGGAAAATGGGCTTTTATGGATGAAGAAATGAAGAAATAATAAATTTTTGAATTAATTAATCTTTTTCTTATTAAGTTTTTATTACAAGAATTATTCCTATTAGAACTGGAATTAACCAAATCCATCCGTTGATTACATTTAGTGGGGGTGAAGAAAATCCAACATTTAGTACCATTCCTAATCCTAATCCAATTAAGAATACTCCCGCTTGATGTTGTGTTGTTGCCATAATAGAATCACGCTTAACTAATATAAAAATCTGCGTATTTTTAAATTTTTAAATAGTTCTTATTTTTTGGTAAATGGGGGTGTTTTTTAATGTTTCTAATTTTAATTTTATTATGAAAAAGGTAGTTTTTGTTAAGATGGAAGGGGTATTAATTTCAGAAAATAATTATTGTCCTGATAAGGATAGAGTGGAAAAATTTGTTATTGATCTTTTTGAGTATTGTAAAAAAAATTCAATTAGATTGTTATTAATTTCTGGATATCATGAAAGTGTTGCGAAAAAAAAGTTTTCAGAATCTTTTTTAAAAAAATATTTTTCTGAAGAACAGTTTATTTATGTTCATGATGACTATGTAAATAAAAAAGAAGATACTGATCGTAAATTGCATTTGGAAAATCTTAAGAAAGACTCTGAATTTAATGATTCTTATTTTAAACAAGTTGAAATAAAAAATTTTTTAGAAAGTAATAATTTGGATAAAAAAGATATTTTGCTTTTGGCTAATGATTTGTGGGTTGATGGGTTTTATACAATTAAATTTTCTGGAGTAGATTTTGCTATTTGTAAAGAAAATATAGTAGAAAGAGGGAATATTGCTTCGTGTATTAATGGGTTGGCCTATTTTAATTTTGATTTTGATTCATTGAAAATACTTATTGAAGATTTTCCTATTGTTGATACAACTGCATTGCAAGATTTTATTTTTAAAAAGATGTCAGAAGTTTTAATGAAAGATGTTGATTTTTCAGGATTGGTTAAAAAAGCCGCTGAAAAAAGATTGTCTGATTTTAATGATTCTAATTGTGGGGCGATTTAGTTGGATAATTCAAGTTCAGAAGTATCTGGATTGATTGTACCTATTGTAACGCCAATGAATGAAGATTTTTCTATTGATAAAATTGGATTAAAGATACATTTATCAAAATTAATGAATTTAGGGGTAAAAAATTTTTTACTTTTTGGACAAGTTGGTGAATTCGAATTTCTTAATTTAGAACAAGAAGTTGAAGTTATACGTGGGGCTATTAACACTGTTGATGGGAGAGGGAAGGTTTTTGTAGGGTGTTTTGATAAAACTTCTGATTTAATAATTGAAAAAGTAAATCTTGCTGATAGGTTGGGGGCAAGTGCATGTTTTGTAAATATTCCTTTAAATGCTTTAACTAATGAAGTGTTTTTTATGGATTATTTTGAAGAAGTATTTAATCAAACTAAATCAAATTTATTTATTTATAATAATCCTCGTCTTTTTAAAAGAAATATTCCTATAAGAGGTATAGAAAAAATTGCTAATTGGGAAAAACTTATTGGGATAAATGATTCTTCAGGAAATTATGAATATTTTAGGGAGATAGCAAATTTTAAACAGACGATGAAAATATTTCAAGAGTATGAACAATTTGCATTTGATTCATTAAGATTAAATTGTGCTGGATTAGTTTCTAGTACGGCAAATATAAATTCAACAATTTTTTTAGAATTAATTAAGCAATTTAAATTGTTAAATTTTAATGGTATGTTGTTTCAACAAAAGAAGATAAATCAAAGTTTGTCTGATTTTATTGTTGCGGGAAAAGAAATTCAGTGTTATAAATATATTCTCACACTTAAAGGAATAATGCAACATTATCATTCAAAACAACTTGATCCTCTTACAGAAAAAGAAAAATATAAACTTGAAAAGTTTGTTAAATTAGTTATTTAGTTTTATTTTTGGCTAATTCAAAAATTTATTCTTTCCAAACATTTTAATACTACTAATTTCTTTATTTTATTGAAGTGTGGTTATTATGTATTCAATAAAATCAATTAGTGCTATGCAAATTTTTGATTCTAGGGGAGGGCCTACAATTGAAACAATTGTTAAAACTGGGTTTGGGAATTTCAAAGCATCTGTCCCTTCAGGGGCATCTACTGGGGAACGAGAAGCTATTGAGTTAAGAGATGGTGGAAAAATTTTTGGGGGCAAAGGAGTTTTGCGCGCAGTTGATAATGTAAACGAAGTTTTGAATGTTGTTGTTTCTGGAATGGATTGTAGAAAACAAAAAGAAATTGATGAATTAATGATAAGTGAAGATAATTCTTTTAAAAAATCAAAGCTGGGGGCAAACTCAATACTTTCAGTTTCTTTAGCGGTAGCTAAGGCAGGAGCGGTTGCAAAAAATATTGAATTATATGATTATATTTCTCAGATTTCTAAAAGACAAAGTGTAATGCCTGTTCCAGTTTTAAATATTATTAATGGTGGAAAACATGCTGGTAATTCACTTGACTTTCAGGAGTATCAAATAATTCCAGCAAAATTTAAATCTTTTACTGATGCGTTTAATGCGGGTGTTGAAGTATTTCAAAAACTTAAACAAAATTTAGAAAAAAAGTATGGGAAATCTTCTATAAATGTGGGTGATGAAGGTGGATTTGCTCCAAATTTATCAAAAGTTGAAGAACCTATTGATGAAATTTTGAAGGCTGTTGAAGCATTGGGTTTTTCTGAAGAAATATTTATTGGATTAGATGTAGCGGCTTCGTCATTTTATGATTCAAAATCTAAAAAATATATTGTTGAAGGAAAAGCATTGGGAGTGGATGATTTAATAAGTGAGTATGATGAATTGTTAAAATGTTATCCTATTTTATCTATTGAGGATCCTTTTGATGAAAATGATTTTGAATCTTGGAAGTTAATTAATTCAAAAATGGGTAAAAAATTACAAATAGTTGCAGATGATTTAACAGTTTCTCAAAAAGAATATGTTGAAGATTCAATAAGTAAAAAACAAGCAAATACTCTATTGTTGAAAGTGAATCAAGTTGGTACTGTTACTGAAGCAATTGATTCTGCAAAAACAGCTTTTTTTGCGGAATGGAATGTTCAAGTTAGTCATCGAAGTGGTGAAACAAATGATAAGTTTATTGCAGATTTTGCAGTTGGACTTGGCGGGGGTCAAATAAAAGCTGGTGCTCCATGTAGAGGGGAGCGTTTAGCAAAATATAATCGTTTATTAGAAATTGATTCTAAACAAAAAATTCCATTTATTGGTAAAAAAGCGTTTAAAGTTTAAAAAAACCAAAAAATATTTTATCTGACCATTGTCGTAAAAAAAGACTTTATTTTTTAAAAAATAATTTTTTTTGAGTTATATTGAAAATTTTATTCGTCAAGTGTCGATGATTTTTAAACAATAAACCTTAAATATGACTTTTTACTTTCATCCAACAGGAGGTTTATTTATGGACCAAAAAATAGGAAGCATGGCTTTTATGGCTGGGTTTGTTATAGCTGTCTTAGTAGGAATTGCACAAGCTGCAAACAGTGTTATGGATTTAGAAATCATTAATGCTGATGTTGCAGGAATAATCGCACTAGTCTTAGTAATTTTAGGACTTGTTGTTGGTTATATGAACATCAAAGACAAACATATAACAGATTTCTTAATTGCTACTGTGGCAGTTGCTATAATTGGGTTGGTTGCTCTTAATCCCGCTACAGGGGTTGCAGCAGTATTAACTAGTCCAATAGTAGTTGCAATAAATTCAATTGTTGGAAATATTGTAACATTAGTAGCACCAGCAGCGCTTGTTGTTGGATTAAAGCAAATAATGGCTTTGTCTAAAGAACAAGTAATATAATGTAGTAAATTTGGTATTTTCCCCAATTGGGGAAATACCATTACTCACAAATGTTTGTTTTTTTTATTTGTTTTTTTTTATTTGTTTTTTTTTATTTGTTTTT
>CAZKAC010000016.1:0-4322 GCA_964550725.1 uncultured archaeon | reverse complement strand
TTAAAAAAATAAATTAACAAAATTGAAATAAATAAAATTATTGATAAAAATATTAAACTTGATAATTGTCCAATTGAATTTAGTAAAAAGAACAAAACCATTAAGATTGAAAATATTGACAATATTGTATAAACTATTTTTTCATACCAATCATTCTTTCCAAAAACAAAAACAAATAATGAAAAAAATAATAACGAAAATAAAATTAACCCAATTATAAGGTTAGATTTCCAAGAAATGTTATTTTCAAAAACAAAAGAATCTTCTATATCAACATGTTTTATTTTAATTAAATTATCCCCCTCATTTATTTGAATTATTTCTGAATGAGAACCATTAGATAAAAATAAAGACATTATTTTTTCATCATTCAAATAAAAATCAGTCTTCTTTTGAGTTGTTTGATTTGTGTTAAAAATAAAATTTATTCTTGCTTTATAGTCATTTATCTTTTCAACACCAATTATTTTTAATTCTTCTTCTTGAGAAATTAAATTTTCATAAGTTAGAGAGTCAATTTTTTCAATGTTAAAAAAAACTGTTTTGAAATATAACTCTGATTCAACAAAATTATCTCCTTCACTAAGCAAAGTATTAGGAATACAAAAATTAAAATTATTCTTTTCTGGCAAAATTACTTCTTCAGAATATAAAATCTGTTTATTTAATCTTACAACAAAATTTGTTCTAACATATTCAACTTTTTGAGTATCTATTAAAGTAGTAAAACAAGCATTTTTATCAAAAACTATATTATCATATTCTTCAAGAGAATAAGCAAAAATTTGATTTTCTATTGGAAAATGATGCCATTTTTGTTGAATTACCACAACTGATAACAAAATAAATAATATTGCAAAAAATGTATAAAACACTCTTTTATTCATAATTATAATTTCTACAAGAAATGCTTAAATACTTCTTTATTGTGAGCATTTTTGAATTATTTGTTGGGCTAGTTGTTGAATGCACTTGCTGTCACACTTGAATCCCAACTAAATCTTGGCCTAACCTTAATCATCCATACTTTTTCAGTATTATCATCAATAACTAAAGCAAATCCTTTCTGTTTTGGCATTTGAGCATACAATTTATCTAAGTCAGTATGCATATAACTTGGCCTTAATGCTCCAACCGCTTGAATGTCAGGTTTTGCTGTCATTCTGTGAGAAATAAAAAGATCACATTGAGAAATTGCGTCTGGATGTAATTTTTCAGGCCTTTGTGTTGCTAAAATTAATCCTAGTCCTGGTTGTCTTCCAACTCTTACCCATTCAAGCAATACTGACAATGCAATATTTTCTTCATCTTTTGGCATAAACATATGAGCCTCATCAATAAGCATCCAAACTAAAGGCATTCTACTTACTCTACTTTCACCCTTAACTAATTTTATTTCTTCTTCTTTTCTATAAAGCATTCTTTGTTCGAATAATTTTTTTCCAACCAAAGCAACAATGATATCTTTTATTCCTTCAGTTCCAATCATTTGTCTATAAGAAGAAACATCAATAGCTGTTATTTTTCCAGGAGCAGCAAGGTCAGAAATTTTTGTTCCTTGTTTTTCAATTAAACCCCAACTTTTTGCAACCATAAATCTATTTCCCACCGCTTGTTTTACTATATCACTAGATTCATTATCTGTACGGATTGCTGAAATAATATCATCAATTCCATAATATGTACCAAGTTTTTCTTTTACTTTTCCAATAACTCTTGAAACTAAAACTCCTTCAGGTTCTTTCCAAGTTAATTTAAAAAGAGCCATCCATTCAGTGTCTTCGAGTTCAGAACATTTTAGTGTGAAAGCACCATCAATTGGTAAACCCTTTTCTTGGTAAAAAGATAGTTGCCCCTGCGGAACAAATATTTGTACATTTGTTTTTTCTGGTTTTAAATCCCATTCATCCAACATAGTTGTATTTTTTGTAGGAATTTTTAACCCCCAAAATATTCCAACTGTGTCAATTGTTATTGCAGCAACACGATTTTTTATTGAAGGATCAAGCCGAGCCATTTCTTCCATCAAAACAGCCATCGTGTAACTATTATGAATTATTATATCATTAGCAACAAAATTGTGTCCTTCCGGAACTGAAATGTCATAAACTTTTGTTTTTTTGATTATTTCTTCAACGCTTTTTATTTCATCCCAATAAATATCTGATTGAGCCAGGTTTTGAATTAATTCATTTTCATCAGCGATGGCTATTTGTAATAATTTTTCTCTTGTCGGAGAATACCTTACACTTTCCCTTAATGATTTTGCATTTTTGTAACCAATCTTTCTCCCAACATGCACCCAATTTTCCGGTTTGTAATAATTCCAAATCTCTTTTGGAATCGTATCTATGTTTGCATTAAATCTTCTCAATCTAAATAGTTCGTGACATTCTTTTTGTTTTTTTTCTTTTTCTCCAAAAAAACCAATTCTGTTAATAAATTCTTTTACAAAAATTCCTTCAATTGCTAATTCAAAAGAAACAAATTTTTTTCCATCAAAAATAATATTTTTCTTTCGTAAAGTTGAAATAACACCAAACTTCAAAAGTAAGTGCTGAATTTGTTTTATTAATTTTTTTGAACTGGAACAATAACTTATCCTAAACCTATTTTGGTCTTTATAAATTGTACCATCACATGAAAATAATCTATTTAGAAATAAAGAAGTTTTTTGTTCAGTTAACTGAAAAACTTCTTGAGGAATAAATTTTTTAGTTGAATTAAACCCATAGGTGCCTAATTTTATCAGCCAGTCTCTCAGATAATTTTGTGTTTCAAATTGTATTCCTTTACCAAACTTTCCATTTTTTCTAATATTGTTTTTAATTTTTTGTGTTGGATTTTTATTTACAACCATAAATTGCCCTTCTTGATTTTTCATTTGTTTTACAACTAACCTTTCATCAAATTCTTTAACTGCTTTATTAAAATCATTTTGTATTTTTTTATCAAAATTAGTGAACCAAACTGCTCGATTTTTTGTGTGCCCTTCAGCAAGCAAATATGCGAGAATTTTTACCTGTGATTCTGACATAAAATTGTTTCCAAAAAAACCAATCTTTCTTGGTACAGCGATTCTTAAACCAACCACTAATTCTTTAACAGGTTTCCACCCATCAATAGTAAGTAAAGGGTGTTCAGGAGTTAGAGTGATTTCTCTCCCAGTTCGTGTATTAATTTTCAAAACCTTGTTAACCTCTCTTTCAAAAAATTCACTTTTTTTTGATGCATTAAGTTTGTAAGTTTCGTTCAAGGCAATTATTTTTTTATCATTATTTTTTAGGTTTTTTATTTGTTCAATTGAACCATCTTCAAGCAAAATTTCTGTTTCACCAACAACACACTTTCCTCCACCCCTCTTTCCACAAATAAGCATTAAGTGTGGTCTTGATAAATCAACCAAAACTTTTCTTCCAAGAACCGGGCGTTCTCCAGCAGACATTACTACTTTTCCCAAATATGCTGTTCCTCTTGAACCATACTTTTCCAAGTCATTTAAATCCCTTCCAAGAACAGCGGGTTCTTCTGAAAATCCTTCTTGAGCCATGAATACAAAACGAGTTACAAGTATTTAATTCTTGCTTCTAAGAAACTTATTTTTATTATTAGAAAAACAATATAAAAACCATCAAACAAAACCACACAAATAAAAAAAATGTTGTTGAGAAAAACGAAACGCCCATATCATGCGCGAATCTTTTCGCACAGGCAAAGGAGGGAAAGACACCTTAAAAAATTTTGTCCATTAGCGTGGGGAATTGGGAATTAGCGTGTGAACAAAACTTTTCTTCCAGAACGAATTCTTTTTAGGTGCCCTTCTCTCACTAGTTTATTAAGTCTTTGTGATGCTGCATTTGATTTCTTATAGGCTAGGCGTGCCATTACATCTTGTGCAGAAACCATTCCAAGTTCATTAATCATTTGCATGATATGTTGGTCTGGTTCAGACAAGACATTTTCCTCTAAATTTGTGTGGGAGTTAGAGGAGTTTGTTTTAAGTTTTTCTTCTAATTTTGAGAACTTTTCATTTACTTCTCTCAAAATTTTATTTGTTTCTTCGCGTTCCTTTACAAGTTTAAATAAGAGGGCTGCTAAGAAAGCTGGGTTTGATGATTCTTTTAACACTTCTTGCATATCCACACTTAACTCACTGAACTCTGGAGAAATACGCTTTACCGCGTTAAGGTCAGTTAACAGTTTGTCCGCTGAATAATTTGAAGTGTCATGATTAATCATATACTATCATGATAGTATCATGATATATATATACTTTTCTCTTTTATAATTAGAATGTGTTGTCCTGAATTAAGTTCCTCTCT
>CAZKAC010000015.1:0-8926 GCA_964550725.1 uncultured archaeon | reverse complement strand
AACATTTTCAAATACTTTTTATCATTCTGATCTAATTCAATAATAACATCAACCACTTTTTTCAAGTCATTATAGTCATGATAATTTACAAAGCTCTTTGTATTAAAATCACGAGAAATTTCTGGATTTCCCCAATATATTGGAATACTATTAGCGAGCATGGGGTGGTAGATTTTTTCAGTGGTATAACCTACTCCGAGAGAGTTTTCAAATGCAATTGAAAATTTGTAATCTTTTTGATAATTTATAATTGCTTTCCTCCAGTTCCCCACATGCCTTGAAATTAAAGAAGAAATAACATATTTTCCTGTCAAAGACTCTATGTTTTGAACGATTTTTGTGGTTTTTGTAAACTTTTCAGGTAGTATTGGAGCACAATTATTCATACTCTTCCCGGGAGCATCAATTTTTTTATATTTGTATAGGGTATTAAACAATTCAACTCTTTTGGGAGCATCTTTTGAATAAATATAATTACAAAACCTTGTTTTAGAACCAAGAATCCTTTTTGGAGAATAACTTTTTCCTTTCACTAAATCCTTTCCACCACCATAATACACATATAATGGCAATCTTAAATAATTTTTATTTTTCAAAGTTTCTTCATAATCAAACCCAAAACCAAAATCACACTTTTTCATATCAACCCTAACATTTTCTCCGGTCCAAAAAACTTTTTTTCTTTTAAAATCAACTATGGGCATTTCTTTTTTTTGCGAACCATTGAATGTAGAAAAAAACAAAACATCTGCTTCTAAAACATTAACAATTTGAGCACCAAACTTTCCTCTTAACATATTTTTGAAAAAATGGTCTTTTGTATCAGTTTCTCTGGGCCAATATTCGAAAGCAATTTTTTTCATAATAACTTTCTACTCTTATTGTTTAAATAGTTATTTTTTGTGCTTACTTTTCCACCACTTTGTTTTTCTAATTCATTTCTGGCATTTCCGGCTATTTTTCCACCTTTTTTAGCAGCGATTTTATTTTCAGAAAAACCTTGTGCATTTTTATTTTTTGTAATTTTTGTTGTTGATGCTTCTCCAAGCATTGTAAAAATTAGTTCTAAATCATCCATGTGATCTCTTAAATTTTCTCTTTTTAGACTCTTGAATTTTTTGTATTCACTAGGGGTCATATCAAATGTAGCTTTACTAATCTCTGCTGTTAGAATAGCATATTCTTTTTCTTTTCCAACATCTCTATTTTTCCATTCATCGGTTAATTCATCTCTAATAGCAATTCCTCTTACTCTTTTTTCAATCCAACTATCAGAATATCCTTTTTGTTTGTATAATTCTCTCATTCTTTTTTGTGCCAGTTCAGGATCATTTATTTCTTGTACTCTTTCATAACCGGTTTTTGCTAACCATAATTTGAATGGTTCTGCTTTTGGCGACGGAATTGACTGAATTATCCTAAAAGCTCCTTCTGTGTTTGTGCAGTCAGTTTTGTAATATTTTCCATCTGATGATTTTAGTTTCAGTTGTCGACAAAATGTCGATAACTCAGCCTGGCTTTCTTCCATTTCTCTTTTTTTTAGTCTATACCAATAATCATTAGGATCGGTGCTGTTTGTTAGTGCTTCAGCAATATCCACAACAGAAAACCACCATTCTTTTTCAAACCAAGTTTTTCTAATCTTTTTTCCATTAAAAAATGCAAGTTTTTGATTTTTAAAATTATCAGATTTTAATCCATTAAAAAAAGATAATTCATTATTTGAATCTTTTTGGTTAAATTCTAAACTATTTTTTGAACTCATTAAGAAAGAATGGTTTACTAGTTTTTAAATATTGTTTAAGTGCTGTGCCAGACTAACAATTTTGTAATTAATGTGATTTTTAAAGAAGATAAATCATTAAAACAATCAAACAAATTATTGTTTGTATTCCCATTATTGTTAAAGTTAATTGCCATTCTTTCATTGGTTTTATTTTTAGAATTAAATGAGTTATTGACCCTCCGTTAGGATTAGCCTTCAATAAACCATTTTTTTGTGGCAAACCAAAACACTCTGATTTTAGTTTGTGTTTTGCTTTTATCAAAAATTCTACAAAAAACAATCCGAATAATAGCGCACCAAACGTTTGCATGTTTCCTAAAATACTCATTACAGCTAAATTTGCTCCAACCATTAATGTTAAAGCATCTCCTCCAAATATTTTTGCAGGGAACCAGTTAAACCACAAAAACCCTAGTAAAGCGCCAATCATTGCCAAACCCAAAATCATTGCTGTTATTTGTCCGGAAAAAAAAGCGATTATTGTAAGAGTTAAAGTCAGCAATATTCCTTGCCCTGCTTCCAAACCATTAAAACCAGCAAGCATATTGAATGCATTACTTGCACCAGTAATCGCAATTGGGATTATTAGTAATGAATAAAAAATACCAAACTCTATTGGGCCAAAAAAAGGAACGACCATAGAAGTTTTTCCAATACTAATAGCAATTAAGGGAATGGCTGCTATTACCGGAAACAAAGCATGTTGCCATTGTTTTATTCCTTTCTTCCAACCAATAATATCATCAATAAATCCAACAAAAGCAATTATAGCAATTGTAGAAAAACCTGCTAATAAATAATTTAGTTTTATTGTGAACAAACCAAAGTATGTTGATAAAAAAATAGCACTAAATAACCCAATAGTAAAACCAAGAAAAACAATTACTCCTCCTAATTCCGCCACCTTTCTTTTATCAAACTTATTCATGTCCTTTCCGACAAATCCCTGTGCATGCATCCGCCTTATGAAACCGGGCATTAACACTAACACAGTAATTAAACCAAAAAGCAAAGGAATTAGTTCAAACATAGGTAAGTTATGTTTAACTTTATTTAAAAACTTATTTCAACTAATAAAAATAGTCTCTATTTGTTTATTTTAAAATAATTAGTTTCTCATTTAACTCTAAATATCTTCAATCCATTTTCATTAAATACTTCTTCGTAAAATTGCGAAGTTTCTTCTGAATTAAAATATACTTTTGCTAAATTAGTATTATTATAATTTGTTCCGATAAGTATTAGTTGTTCTTTTTCTCCATAATAGTAAATTGGTACTCTTCCTTCAAAAAATTCAGTTGGAGTTTGTTTCCACTTTTTAGAAAATTGTGTTGTATAAGTATTAGCATCAATAAATTGTCCATTACAACTTACTCCGTCCTTAACTGTTGGGCAATCAATGAGTCTTGTTTGAAAATCATTGTATTTTGCTCCTAATGAATGATCGACTTTGTTTTTAACATACCATTCAAATAACATTCCAGAATAGAAATTATTTGATTGTAAAATTATATAATCCGCTCCAATTTCTTTTGAAACAATTTCATATCCTCTATTTATATCAGTTGTAATTATAAATTCAGCAAATAATGCATTTGCAATTTGTGAAGCGTTTCTGTTATCTGTTGAATATTTTCTTTCAGTAATGTATGCTAATTGGTGTCCGTCTGACCACCAGTTAAAAAATTTTGCATCTTCTGTTGTATTATCTTTTATCCAATCCATTGCATTAATCCATGTTGGGTCAGCGTTAGCAAAAGGTTGAAATTGGTTCAAATAAATTTGTGCTCCTCCTATTCCTGTAAGCATCAAAAATACTAATGATAAAACAATTATTTTTGCTTCAATTCCCTTCTCTACTTTATACTTTTTCAATACTTCAAATACAAAATAAAATAATAACAATGCTCCCATTACTAATCCTAATCCAAATACGAAAGTAAATTTTAATTTATACCAAGCCATTACTAAAGTAATTATTGTCCAGAACCAAAAAATGAATTGTAAATGTAAATCTTTTCTTTTTAATAACAATAATGTTATTGGAAATACAATCAAACCAATTATGGGTAATATGATTAATGAATTATATTTCATTCCAAAAGAATTGTGTCCCAAACTTTCTTCTCCAACCAAAGCTCCTATTGAATTTCTTTCAACAAAATCAGGTAACATTACAAAAACAATCGGTGTTATAATTAAACCAAAAAACAAAAAAGTAATGATTAAAAATTTTCCAATATCTTTTGTTTCGTTTTTTGATTTGTTAATAAAATATATTGTTATTAAAGAAGCGATTATTCCAAATATTAATAGTATCAAAACATTAAATTCTCCAATTTTAATAACACTATTAATGTTACTTAATAAAGAACCAATCCAATTTTCTTTGTACAAAAATGAAGCGAGTGAATATATTACTAAAGCAATAGTTGATTTTATTGTTGTAAACCAAACAACCATTTCTTCTCCTTTTTTTGAAATAGTGCTTTGATATAATAAAATAAAAATTATTGTTGGGATTAACACGAAAGGAATTAACAAATTCATTCTCCATGTGAAAACCATTGTTGCAAAAAATAACCCTGCCAAAACAGCATTAACCAAATCAATTCTTTCAAGAGTATTACTTTTAATACTTTTTACAAAAAACAAAAACCCCATTATCATCCACAAAAATCCTAGTGAATTGTCTCCTTGTGCTCCTGCCATTGTTCTGTAAGCAAAAGCTGGACTTACTGCTGTCAAAAATGCGGCTACTACTCCAATTTTTTTATCATTAAAAGATTCTTTTGCAAAAAAGTATATTGCAATACTAATTAGTGCTCCAAAAATAATTGGTAATATTTGAACTGTCCAAGATAATAATTCTTTATCAAATCGTCCAAAAGAAATCAAATGATAAAACGCAGCATTTACATAATGATATAATGATGGTGGTTGGTGTGTCATTCCGCCTTCTTGATAATAAACATTCGGGTCAATCGGACTAATATGTCCTTGTTGAACAATTTCTTGTATTAACCTAGCATGATAGAAAGCATCCGGTTCAAACAAATAATTTCCTTCATGTCTTACCAAGTCTGCTCTTAGTCCAATTGCTAATAAAAATATTGCGATTAAAAATATAATTATTATTTTATTTTCAATAACTTTATTTTTTAGTTTTTCAAAATTATTTTCCACTCAAACCACGCTTCTAACTAACAAAATTAAAGAACACAACCTTTTAAAATGCAATTATTTGTTTTTTGTTTTCTCAATAATCGCAATATAAACACTTGTTTTTGGTTTGTCAAAAAACTTTTTCACTTTCCAACCACTGCCTTCCAACAACTCTTCCATTTCATTTTTCGAAACAAGCAAATATTCAAACCAATCTCCAACAAATTTTTCAAACCTTATCCTTATTTTTAGTTGCCCGGTCATTTTTCCCCTTGCTCTGTTCCACTTTCCGTAATCTAAATGATTCTTATCTTTTGTTTTGTAAGGATCATTACTCTCCGCAATAATTAACGCATTTTCTGAACTAACTTTATGCAATTTTTTCAACAAAACCTTTGTTTTTTTCTTATTAGCAAACAAACCAAAATTATTCCCAGTCATTATTACTGTGTCAAACTTCTCTTTTAATTTATCAACTTCTTCAATTCCCAAAACTTTTGCTTTCTTAACCCCTCTTTTTTTACAAACCTTTATTGCGATTGGTGAATTATCTATCCCAACAACATCAAAACCTTTTTTTTGAAAATATAATGCAACTTTTCCAGCTCCTACTCCAATATCTAATATTTTTCCTTTCACAAATTTGAAAGCTTTCTTTTCATGTGAAGGAAAATCTTGATATTCAGCAAAATAGTTTCCACTCCCTCCGGAAATAGCGAAAAATCCATCCTCTCTCTCAACAATCTCCCAACTGCCCTTTCCATTTAACGCAGCCAGAATCTCCTGTCCATAAGCATCCTTTTCAGCTTTCATAAAAGTAAAAACGCAGAAGTATATTATATTACTTTTGTTTCTAATCTAATAATGAAAAAACTTGTTTTTGGTACGTCGTGTTTCGCCACGACCCGACGATGCGTGCCTCTTGCAGAGACACTGGTGATTGAATGAAAAAAATTGTTTTTGGTACTGCTGGAATTCCTGCGCTGTTTCGCCAACGCGGAACGATTCACAAGTACATCCCTTCTTGCGAAGGGATTATTGGTTGGTGATTGAATGGAAAAACTTGTTTTTGGTACTGCTGGAATTCCATTTTCAACAAAAAACCCTTCCACACTTACAGGGGTTCAAAGAGTTGCAGAGCTTGGTTTGGGTGCGATGGAACTTGAATTTGTTTATTCAATTAATTTAGATAATGAAAAAGCAAAACAAGTAAAAAAAGTAGCAGAAGAAAATAATGTTGAACTAACATGCCACGGTTCTTTTTATATAAACCTAAATTCTTTAGAACGAGCAAAAGTACACGCATCAGTAAATCGTATATTAAAATCAGCAGATATTGCTAATAAAGCTGGGGCAAAATCATTAACTTTTCACCCAGCATTTTATCTAAAAAATAATCCAAAAGAAGTTTATGATAAAGTAAAATTTCAGCTTGGTGAAATTTCAAGTGTTTTGAAAAGTTTTAACAACAAAATTATTATTCGTCCAGAAACCACAGGAAAAGCAACACAATTTGGTTCTTTAGAAGAAATTGTTGAACTTTCAAAAGAACTTAATCAAGTTCTGCCTTGTATTGATTTTTCTCATTTGCATGCAAGAACAGGAAAAATGAATTCAGAAAAAGAATGGAGAGAAATGTTTTCTTACTTAGAAAAAGAACTTGGAAAAAATTTTTTAAAAAACCTTCAC
Organism: uncultured archaeon; assembly: GCA_964550725.1. Lineage (GTDB taxonomy): Archaea > Iainarchaeota > Iainarchaeia > Iainarchaeales > JAAZKV01 > CAZKAC01. Next base: position 2,286 of record CAZKAC010000015.1, on the reverse strand, counting down.
TGTCACTTATCAGGAATAGAGTATACTGCAAAAGGGGAAAGAAAACATTTGATGTTGGATAATTCTGATATGCAATACAAGTCTTTGTTAAAAGTAATAAAAGATTTTGATTGTGCAGGAGTAATCATTTGTGAATCTCCAAATCCACAAGAAGATGCTTTGTTATTAAAAAAATATTATTCTTCTTTTGAATAATTTTTTATTCATTCAAAAATTTTTTTAACTAAAAGATTTGTCCAAGTTTTTGTGTTTTTAAAAAAAGGGTTTTTGCAGAAGAGTTTTTTTACTCTTCTACAATTTTAATAATCATTTTTTATAATAATTACAGTTGACATTAATCATTTGTGTAATTATTTATTCACAATTATTCTTCAACAATTATACATGCAACTGGACAAGCAGATGCTGCTGCTTTAGCATTTTTTATATCATTAGTTTCTTTTACTTGGTTGTTACCTTCAACTTTTGAATCAATTAACGAAACTTTATCACCATCAAGTTTCCAATTTTCTTCATCAATTGCAACACAAGCTCCGCAACCAATACATTCATCATGTTTTTGTATTATTTTAGCCATTAGTTATCACCTCTACATATAACTTAATTAATTTATATAGTTACTATTTTTAATAGTTTTTAAATTCAAAATTTTGATTTATTTTTAATAATCTTTTTATTTAGTTAATCATAATTTGTTAGTGTGATGTTGTAGTCTAGTAAGTATGGGCTTGTGTTTGTGTCTGTTGTTGTTAATATTTTTCTATATTGGAAAAAGTTTCCATCTTGATTTGTAACATAATCTGTACCACTTTCTATGTTTCCATGATTTTGCCATTCACTCCATTCAATATGTGCACTTCCCAGTTCATACAAAGATTTAATTTCTTCTGATGAAAGAGCACGATTATAGATACGGACTTCATCTATTGAACCATTGAAATTATTTGTTGTTCCTTTTCGCCTACCAATCCAAAAATATGCCAAATCATTCCCACAAGAGGTAGTATATTCACTAACTCCTTGATAATTACCATTAACAAAAAGTTTCATTTTAAAAATTGGTGAAAATTCAGCAACCATTGTAACAAAACTCCACTCATTCTTTGAAACAATTAAGTCAGATGTTACAATTCTAAATATAGCATAACATCCTCCTGAATATGAACCAATCCTTGCTGAAATTTTTCCCGAAGAGTTTATTTCCATCCAACCCCTATGATGACTTGCACTATCAGGATTACTACCATTGCCTTCAAGACTCGAAATGGGAGATAATATTCGCCTATTATCCCAATCTTTAGGATTTATCCAAGCTGAAAAAGTAAATTCATTAGTTCTAAAAATAGACATACTTGGAGATGTGATATACTTTTCTAACCCATCAAAATCAGCACCTTCACTAACAACACCATAATCTTCTCCAAATAAAACCTCATTAACCGCGGTTCCATGATTATTATTCCCACTCAAATCATAAACATTTGTTCCATCCCTATCCTGCATGCTCCAAAATCCTATTAGTCCATCGCTAATATTATAATCGGTTGCGGTTCTTGTTTGTAGTTGAGTATTTGTATTTGCATGCTGAGACAAACCAGCTTTATAGATTGCTTGGATTTCGGGTGTTGTTAAAGATTTATTATAAATAAGAATTTCATTAATAGACCCATTGAAATAATAATGGTTTTGACCAAACAATTTTCCTATATTCCAACCAGTAGGATTTACTTCTAAAGAATTAACTTGATTATCAATAACTTTCACGCCATTTAAATAAGCATTATAATTAGTCGAATTCCAAGAAACTGCAAGATGATACCAAGTATTAATATCAATAACTCCTAATGAGATTGGGGAAAAACTTGTTTTAAAGTTAACATAAACTTGGCCATTATCATTAGTTATAGTATAATATCTGTTGCTACTTGTAGGTCTTGCTGAAACCATATACTCATAACCATCTGGAGATTTTCCAGGGCCTTGTCTTTTAAACCAAAATGAAATAACACCATCGTCTTTTGTAACAACCCCATTTGAAATTGTTATATATTGAGTATTTCCATCAAAGTTCATTGCTCTTGAGCTTATTCCTGTTGTGGGGGTTGGGCAGGTTGTGCAACTACCATTGTTGTTTTCCATTGTGTCGGTGTAATCTTCATCAAGTTTCCAATAACTTACTAAGTTTTGGTTTTGTAGGTTTATTCCTTGTTCGCAGGTTACTGCTGTTGTTCCGCATTCATACCCGTTTGTTTTGCTTGTTGCAGTTGTTTGTTTTATGCTCCATTT
>CAZKAC010000014.1:0-24150 GCA_964550725.1 uncultured archaeon | reverse complement strand
TAAAAAAAAAAACTCAAACTCATTGTAAAATTATTTATTTAATAATTTTTATTTAAAAGGTCTTGAATTCCTCCTCATTCTAACTTTTGTTCCAAGCCTATCAATTAACTTATCATAAATCATTGATACTTCATCCGGTTTTAATCCAGCCCGCATATCTGCCTCAATTAAAACTGAAGGATAAGAATATTCTTTATGCAAACTACTTAAAGAATAAACTATTGATGCTATTTTGTCAGCACACTCTTTAATATTATTTTTACAAATAAACTCTACACGCAAAGGAATATCAAACTTTGAAGGTTTTATATAAAAAACATAAATATTTTTACTCCATTCTTTTGAATAATCTTTTAGAATTGCATGATTTTCAACATTATTTGTATACAAAAATGCAAAAGTTCTTTCGCCTTGTTCTAAAAAATAGTCAAGAAAACAAGAATCAAAAGTAAAACCAAGAGAAATTTTATTTTTTGATATTTTTGGAATAATTTCATCTTCAAGAATTTGTTTAAACCTTGACCCGCGTGAATCTTCAACACATGCAACAAGAATACACTCTTTTTTTTCAGCAACTAAATATAATTTTTGAAAATAATCAATTATTGAATAATATTCTTCATTTATTTTAGATTCTTTTCTTGGTCGATCTTGATATTGCGGAATAATAGACCCATCAATAAATAAATATTTAGGCGAATATTTTTCAATTATATCTATAGAAGTTTGAACCTCTTTTTTTAATCTTTCAAGTGAAACTGATTGTTCCATTTCATCATTTTCTAATCCTGATTGAAGAAGAATTGGTTCTGGAAAAGAAAATGCCCTCGGATAATATTGTGCCTGTCTAAGTAAAGAATTTTTATAATCAAAAATTGTTCCAACTGCCCTAACCATTAATAAATCAATAAAAGACAATTTTTTTTGAACAAACCCCGAATCAACCCCCGCTATTCTTTCATTAAGAGAAGCTTTTGAAACTTTAGAAATAATAAATTCATCAGAATTGGGAAATTTTTCTTTTTTAACAAAAGATAATCTTGCCCCCAGAGATTCATGAAATAAATCACTTTGTTTAACTGCAGCAACTGCACTATCTAAAAAATCATTAATAGCCATGAAAATAGCCAACAATATGATTAAGGTTTTGATTATTTATAAAGATTTGTAGAGTTATATACCGGTGTATAATAATCAATCAAACACGCCCAGAATGATTTAAACAAACTCCAGAAAAGCTTTTTAAAGACAAACAACTTTCTTATAATAGGTGTTTATTATGAAAATGAAATTTATTGTAAGAAGTGTACAACAACAATGGAAACCTCCATTCAAAAAAGATATACACGAAGATGAATTTATTGTAAAAGAAAATGAAAGTTTTGATCAAATAATTGGAAATGGAAATAATACTTTTGTGTATAAAGCTCTTAAACTCAATGGAGACACCGCAACAATAGAATACTCTAAATTATTTACTTTAAAAACTGGAAATCCTGGAAATTACCAACTAAATTTAAAAAAAGAAGACCCAGTGGCAATGACTTATTTATGGGGAGAAGATGGAGTAACAAAAACTATTACATACAAAGGAATTGTTGCTGAAGAAGGATTCTAATTATTCATATAAACTGTATTTTTCCAATAATTGAAAATAATGTTGCAAGAATCATAAGAGCTACAATTGCAGCAACTAATAATTTAAACATTGAATCATACATAATATAAGTAAACTCTAATGAATTTTAAAATTTAACTATAAAATATTTCTTCTTTTTATTTAATTAAAAAATTATTATCCCCCTCACCAAAAACTAATTTAAAACAAAAATAAAATGGACATGGTGAGAATTGAACTCACAGCTCACCCAAACTGGAACACATTGTTTTGCCATGGGTGAAGGTTACCACTACCCCACATGCCCCCATTAAATAATTAATCATAAGAAAAGGATTAAAAACTATAAAAGAAGAATATTATTATGCCTAAGAAAAAACAATTAGAAAGTGTTCGACTTAAAAATAATTTTTTAAAAGCAAGAGAAAAATATTTAGATGCATTAAGAAATACAACTTGGAAAAATAAAAAAAAACGCACAATTCATGATACTGCAAGAGTTTTAGAAGGATTAAAATTACAACACAAATTTATAATGGCAGAAAAAAAAAGACTTGAAAGAACAATTGGAATGATGGGAGATAGAGGAAAAATAAATCCAAAAATGGTTAATAGACTTAGAAAAATAAAAAGAGAAGATAAAGAAAGCCAAGAAAGATTTAAATTAATCAAAGGATATTTTGAACGAGAAATCAAAAAATGATGGAGAGATAAATTATGCCCTTAAAAAAATTTAATTATTCAAAAGTAAAAAAACCAAATGCAAGAATGCTTGAACAAGCAAAAAAAATGAGTATTGCAAAACAAGAAATGATTAAGTCAAAAGAACTTGGAAATAGACACATACTTGAATTAGAAGCAGAGGCAACAATGTATAAACATGCAATGAATCTTGCTGAAGAAATGTGGAAGCATTATAACTCTATACACCCAAAATCAAAAAAAAGAAAAAAAGAAATTTCTAAATCAAAGGAAATGGCTGAATTTGATTTTAAAAATTATTCTGCAAAATATGATTGTTTAAAAAGAACAATTCAAAAAAGAACAACAAGTAAAACAAAAAAATAATGTAAATTGATTAATTTCATAAAAATGTTAAAAAAAAAGTTAAAAAATAAAAAAAGAACTAATTTTAAAACAAACTATACTTTAATTGTTTATGGAACTAACCCAATATATCATAATTAATAATTCCCTTGGAATGGGAAAAGGTAAAATTGCTTCACAAGCAAGTCATGCATCAGTATCAGTTTTAGAAAAGGTAAATTCAAAAGATATTGAAGAATGGAAAATAAATGGAATGAAAAAAATAGTTTTGAAAGTTAATTCTACTGAAGAATTATTACAATTATTTCAAAAAGTAAAGGGCGAATTACCATGCGCGCTTATTATAGATGCTGGAAGAACCCAAATTGAATCAGGAAGCAAAACCTGTTTTGCATGTGGTCCAATAAATGAAAATAAAGGAAATAAATATTTTAAAAATTTAAAATTATTGTGAATTTTTATGAAACCAAAACAAAAAATAAAAACAAAAAAAATTCCAAATTATGGAAAATTAATTGATAAAGCATCAGAAGCATATAGAAAAGCCATGTTAAAACACGGCAAAAGTTCAAAAGAAGCGCTTTTTGCAAGAATAATACACCATGAAGCAATCGCAGCCCAAGAAATAGCAAATTTAAGAAAAGCAAAAACTCCTTATGATAAAGAAATAACATCAAGAAATATTTCTTCACATAAAAATCAAGCAAGATTAATAAGAATGACAATAGATAAAGAACTTTATCCAAAAGCACAACTATTAGTCTCTAAAGCAACTCGCGCTTATAGAGATGCTGTTTATGCAAATGGCCCTGAATCAAAAGAAGCGCTTTTTGCAAGAATAAAACTCTGTGAAGCAAATATAAACAAAGAGAACGAACGTTTGAGAGATACAAAAAAACCAACCGATAAAAAAAGAATATTAGAACAAATATCTTCAGATAAAAAGGAAATAAATCTAATAAGAAAAAAAGTAGAGTTGATGAAATGAAAAAAACTTTTTCTACACAAATAATACAACTAGTCGATGAAAGTGATATTATTCTTGAAATACTTGATGCAAGATTTCCAGAAAAAACTAGAAATAGTGAAATAGAAAATAAAATACTTGGTAAAAGAAAAAAATTGATTATAGTGATTAACAAAGCAGATTTATCAAGCAAACCCAGATTAGAAAAAGTCAAAGATAATTTAATCAAAGAACTAAAATCACGCGCAGTTTATTTATCTGCAAAAGAAAGAAATGGAATAAGACTTTTAAAAAATGAAATAAATATCGCAGCTGGAAAAAAAGAAAATTTTTCAATCGGATTATTAGGATACCCTAATGTAGGAAAAAGTACTTTGATAAATGCCCTCAGTGGAAAGGGAAAAGGAAAAGTTGGAACTAGCGCAAGGGCTGGTTTTACACGAGGATTACAAAAAATAAAAATTTCTGATGGAATATATTTAATTGATGCACCCGGAATAATACCTTATGGAAAAAATGATGAATTTGATTTATTTTTAGTTGGCTCAAAAAATGCAAACCAACTCAAAGATATAGAAATGGCCGCATTAAAACTAATACAAGAATTTGGAGTAGATGAACTTTCAAAAAAATTAAATATAAGTGAATTCCAAGGAGATGAAGAAGAATTATTAGAACAACTAGCGATTAAAAAAAGATGGCTTTCGCAAGGAGGCAAAGGAAATCTACAAAAAGCTGCACGAGAATTACTTGAAATGTACCAAAGAAATGAAATATAAAAAAAATATAAATATAAAAAAATATAAAATAATTAAAGTGCTTCAGCAAGTTCAAGCATATTTTTAAGCAAAACCTTTTTTCTTAAAGATTTTTCCTCACCAATACGAATTTTTAATTCATTCACCAAATCATCATTAGTAAGTCTCATAAATATATTTTTATCCACAAGAGTTTTTAAAGAAAACTAATTATTCATTCACAAGAAACTTGTTTTAAATTTAATTGATTCTGAACCCCCAAAACAACATTAAGCTTTATTGATTGAGTTCTAGCAACCTTTAATGAAAGCATATAACTTTTAGTAGTTTTATGGAAATGCTTTTTTTGAACAAACAACCAACCTTCTCGAGGAATCTTCCAAGCAATATACAATTGCCCCCCAGCATTATCTGCCCACGCTTGTTCCTCATCCATATTTTCACAAGAAATAGATAAATATTTCCCATCCCATGCTTTACACTCAAAAGCAAAAATTTTCTTGTCTTTAAGAGCAATAACATCAGGACAAGGCAAAGGATTTACCCCAGAACCAGCAACACGAGTTACTGAAAATCCTGCCGCAAACAATTCTTTAATAAGTTCCCTCTCAGCAGAAGCTCCTTTATTATAACGAGTCATAACTCTAATAATTGTTTTTAATACAATATAAGCCTTTTGAGCAATAAAGTTAGATTTATATACTCATAGATACGAAAATTAATTATACATAAACAGAAGTTTGTGTTTAAATGGAAACGATATTAAGATTAAAGGTTTCAGCCAGAAAAGGAAAATTTAAGGCTGTATTTAATGAAGACGATGAGATTTTGTTTGTTCATACAAAAAATAACGCACAAAATGGAAAAGCTAACCTTGAAATTATAAATGAACTTTCAAGGATTTTAAAAACCAAAGTTGAAATTGTTTCCGGGTTTAAGAATAAAAATAAAATATTAAAAATTAAATGTACTTATGAAAATGTTCTTAAAAAATTTAACACAAATTAGTTCTGTATTAGTGACCATTGTGTCACATTGATAGGAAGTGATTTAAAATGGCTAAGACATACCTTAGCTCAATTAAATACGAAATCCATGCAACATACGATGTTGCAGGAGTCGTTGAAAAACCAGATATTGTAGGTGCAATATTTGGACAAAGTGAAGGTCTTCTAGGTGAAGACATGGATCTTAAAGAGCTACAACAAAATGGAAAAATAGGAAGAATAGAAATAACTGTAAATAAGGGAAAGGGACAAACAACAGGAAATATTGTTTTACCGAGTTCTCTTGATAGAGTAAAAACATCAATACTTGCTGCAGCAATGGAAACTGTTGAAAAAGTAGGACCTTGTGAAGCACACGTTAATGTAAATAAAATAATTGATACTCGAAAAGAAAAAAGAGAAGTAATTACAACTAGAGCACAACAATTATTAAAACAAATGATGAAATTCGAAGGTGCTGAAAGTAGTGAACTTGCAGAAACAATAAAAACAAGTATTAGAACTGGAAAAATACTTGAATATAATGGTTTAGCTGCAGGGCCCGAAGTAGAAACTAGCCCAACAATAATTGTCGTTGAAGGAAGAGCAGATGTACTAAAACTTTTGAGTTATGGAATAAACTCAGTTGTTGCAATGGACGGAAGTAACATTTCTCCACAACTAATCAAACTTTGTAAAGAAAAAGAAGTAACTATGTTAGTAGATGGTGACAGAGGAGGACAATTAAACTCTGAAAAACTTTCACAATTAACAAAAGTCGATTATATTGCTGTTGCTCCTGATGGAAAAGAAGTTGAAGAATTAACTCAAAAAGAAATATTGCAAGCACTCAAAAGAAGACGCGAAGCCAATGGAGAAAAACAATCATCAGGAAGAATGAATAATTCTTTACCAGAAAGAAGAAGGTTTGATGATAGACAAAATAATCGTGGCTATACTGACAGAAACTCAAGATATTCAAATGGATTTAATAGAAATAATCAAAATAGAGGATTTGAAAATAACAGATATGTTCAAGATAATCGCGGACACACTAACAACAATAGAGACTATAATAACAGACCAAGATATTCTGACAGAAGATTTAATAGAAATGAAAATCAAGAATATCGTGAATATGGACATAGACCAAACTATCCAAATAGATCTTTTAACAGAAATCCTACAAACGAAAGATTTGGAAATAATAAATTCATAAACCCCCAAACTAATGACTTTTCAAACATACCAAACGCAACAAACATTCAAGAAAAAACCAAAGTGCCAGAAGATATTCTTGCATTAGGAAAAGACATGAATAAATTAAAAGGAAGTCTTAAAGCAAGACTCTATGATGACAAAAAAAAGAAAATCAAAGATGTTGCTGTAAAAGATTTACTTGACACAATAACAAAAACAAGAAAGAAAATAGATACTATTGCCTTTGATGGAATCGTAACAAAACGACTAATTGAAACTGCTGAAACAAAAGGTGTAAAAAACATTATCGGAGTAAGAAAAAGCAAAGTTTCATCAGAAAAATTAGGTGTCTATACCCTATAAAAAAATTAAAAAAAATCCCCTTAAAAAAAAGGGGATTCTTTTTTTATTACAATTCAACTATTTTTTTTTCTTCACTACTTTTGATTTTTTTTCTTCAACTTCAATTTCTTGAACTGGAATAATTATTGAAGTATTATTATAAATAAATAATCCAATCAACAATACAATCATCCAAGTAAAGAAACTACTTATTGGTCCAGTAAGAGCGGTCCAAAATTGTCTTGATGTCAAAGATATTTGCCCAGCTCTAACCTGTGCTCCAGTTATTTCATATAATGAATTTTTACAATCACCATATCGCATTTGTGCGAGTAACTGTTGAGCAGGATCAAGAACAGACATATCATTTATTCCAGACATCTCCACACATGAATTAAACTCTTTTAAAGCCCCCCAAGAATCAAACATTACAGCCCCAGCATTTATGAGCATTAAAACCGCAATTATTATTACGAATGCTCCAATCATCTGAGGTAATTGAAACTCTTTTGAACCAATTTTTAACAATATTACTTTTTTCAAGGACATCACCTTAAAGTAAACTAACTCAAAAGTTGTATTTAAAGGTTTTGGAACACCAATCCTAAGGTTTAAAAAGAAACTGCAGAACAATTTTTTCAAATGAGAGGGTTACTAAAAGTATCCTTTATTAACTGCAAAAAAACAGCAGGGCCGGTGGTCTAGTGGTATGACATCACCCTTACAAGGTGAGAGTCGACGGTTCGAATCCGTCTCGGCCCACTCAAAAAATTAAACAATAAATAAAAAATAACTATTATTTAAATCAACAACACTTTTTTCATTAAAAAGATTATTATACATTTAACTCCTAATTATAGAATGAAAAAAATATTTTTTTTATTTATTTTATGGATTTTATTTTTTAATATTACATATGCTGAAGAAACTTATTTTTCACCATCCACAATTGGTCAAATGGAAGCACAAGTAAAAATTTTTGGAACGGGAACAATAAGTGAATTAAAACCAAACCAAGTTGTTAAACTACAAATAATTACTTTTCAAAAAACCTCTAATCAAAATATTGAAATCCTTAGAGAAACTGTTTTTATAAACAACAAAGCAATTCCAGCAAACCCAATATATGATGAATTCGACAACAAGTATGCTGAATTTATTATTCCAGAAAATGGAGAATTTACATATGAACTAATTGCAAATGTAAAAACACAATCAATAATACAATCATTACCTGATTTTAATTTAACAAACACTATTGAGGTTAGTGGAGATTATTTAAACCCTACTTTAAAAATTGAAAGTGATTCAAGCGAAATTCTTACATTAGTTAAAAATAAATTTATAAAAAATAGTTTTATTGATACCTTAAATGATATTGTTTCATGGACAAACGATTATGTGGAATATGCTCAAGATAAAGATTTTCAAAAATATTATATTTTACAACAATCTGCTTTAGAAACATTAAACGATAAAAAGGGAGTTTGTGATGAATTTGCAAATCTTTCAGCAGCAATACTACGAGCAAAAAAAATTCCTACACGAATAGCAATAGGCGTTACTTTTGATGGAAAAGAATGGGGAAATCACGCATGGATTGAAATTTACCACCCTTCAGTTGGATGGATTGCATCAGACCCTACTTTTCGTGAATCAGGATTTGTTGACGCAACACACATAAAAATGGGTGCTTTTAACGATGTTAGTTTATCACTAGCAAAAGCATTATTTCCATCAAATGCAAAAGTATCATTTGGCCCACCCACTTTACCAGAAGTAGTTATAATTAAAAAAAATTATTTTGACAAAATTGAACTTGATGCAAAAGCACCAACAATATACACCAATCAATGGAACACTATCCCTGTTCAAATTAAAAATTTAACAAATAACGATTTAACAATCCCTATATTATTTAATAAAAAATATAACGAATTATATATAAAAAATCCAAGAATAGATTTAATAATTAAAGGAAATGAAACCAAAATGGTTGAATTTGAAATTTATGCAGATGTTAATTTACAACCAAACCAATTTGCAACAGGACAAGGATTGATATTAAATAGTTTAGGCACCCCCATCGAATTAGAATTTCAAATTAAACATTCACCCCCAAATAATCAAGGGACTGTTGAAGTAATGGATATTTCTCCAATTGTTTCGGGAAAAAATTTAAACATAGAAATTATTTTATCAAATTTCACATCCAAAAAAACTGAAATAGAATTAAAAATTATTGGAAATGGTAATGATTTAAACGAAATAATAACCCTTGATAAATTAGAATTTCCAAAAAGAATAACAAAAACAATCCCCTCTTTTCAAGAAGAAACATACACTATCGAAATTATTACCCCAACCGCAAAATATACTCAAATAATTAATCCAATACAACCAAAACAGAAAATTATAATTGAAGATAAAAATAAAAACCAAGCAATTACTCAAAAAATAGATTTAAACAAAACCCCAAAACCATTTACAATAACTCTCGAAAGCCCGCTATTCATAATCATTCTTGTAATAGTATTAATAATAATAACTTTAACAACAACATATTATTTTTCACAAAAAACAAGATATATATAACTTTTAAAAGAATGCCTAAGATAAATTAAATATTAAAAATATTAATTAAATCATTGCGGGGGTGGTATAGTTGGTTATTACTCGACCTTGCCAAGGCAATGCTACAAATAGGTCGTAACTCGGGTTCGAGTCCCGGCCCCCGCATAATTGATAGTTATGAAAGCAAAAAGATTGAAAAAAGGAGACACAATAGGAATAGTTTCTCCATCTGGCCCTGTGCCTTCAAAAGATGATGAATGTTTTCTTAAAGGACTCAAGACTCTTAAAAAAGAAGGATTTTCTATTGTTGTTGGCACAAATGTTTTTTCTAAAAATCCTAAGGAAAGAGCAAGAGATATTAATGAAATGTTTGCAGACAAAAACATCAACGCAATTTTTAGTTCAAAAGGAGGAGACACAACTCAATACACCCTCCCCTATATTGATTGGGATATTGTAAAAAAGAATCCAAAAATTTTCGTTGGATTCAGTGACAACACATCATATATTAATGCAATTTATGGAAAAACAGGACTTATAACTTTCCAGGGAAATGATATAAGACAGGGTTATGGTTTGCAAGTGAATGATTATGTTTTGAGTGAACTCAAATCAAGGCTGCTTGAAGGCAAGACTGGGGAACTTCCTATAAAAGGAGAAAGAAAAACAATCATTAAAGGAGTTGCCAAAGGAAGGCTTGTTGGAGGAAATCTTAGATGCCTTCTTAAACTTAAAGAATTTGATTTTTTTCCTGATTTTAAAGATGCTATTCTTATGATTGAAGCATTCAATCCCACACCAAAAGAATGTAGACAAATGTTTTCAGAGTTAAAAGCCTACGGAATATTTGATGATGTTTCAGGGATAATAATTGGACATATTTATGGAATGGAAATAGAAAATCCTAATAGTGAACAGATGGAAGAAATTATTCTTGAATTTATTAAAGAAAAACCAATTTTAAAATGTCAATTATTTGGACATAATGTCCCTAACACAAATTTACCAATCGGAGCAAAAGTAAGGGTTGACGCAACCAACAAAAAGATTGAATTAATCGAAAAATATATTGAATGATTTAAAATAAAAATTTCTAAACAAAATTTTATTTAATAAAAAAAAATATTTTAAAAAAATATTATTGTCTTTTTTATTTCTTTGAAGTTGCTTCAATAATTAAAAAATTAGGAATTTCTTTTAAATGATTTAAAAGATCTAATTCTTTTACGATTTTTCCATTTTTGTGTTTTGTATTAATTTCATAAAATCCAGTTATAACAAAATCATTCTGAAAAAGAAGATCCATATAAAACCCAATAGACCTATGATAATATTCTACTCCAAAATACACAGGATGATCTACTTTTTGAATTGATGAATAATTTATTACTTTTCTAAAATATCCTTTATTAGTTTTTATTTTTTTTGAAAGATAAAATGCAGGATGAGGGATTGAAAAAATTAGTTTGTGGTTAGGTTTAAGTATTCTAGAACATTCTTTAATTGTTTTTGAAATTTCTTTTATATCATGAAATGCTACATTAGAAATAATAAAATCAAAAGAATTATTTTTTAAAAAATTAAGATTCTTTGAATTGCCAAAAATAAACTTTACATTTTTAATCGGCACAGACCTAGCAATTGAAATTAGCTTCTTTGAATAATCTACCCCTACAACAATTGCTTTTTTATCAGCCAAAATCTTAGAAAAATATCCATTACCACAGGCAAGATCTAAAATTTTTTTATTTTTAATGTTCCCAAGTAACTTTAGAACAACTGGATTAAGATAAGTTTTATGATAAACATCTCCAAAATCACAAACTATTTTATTGTATTCTTCAGCAAAATTATCCCAAGGATTAATACTCATCAAATAAATTAAATATGCAAATAGATTAATAAAATAACCCTATATTAAATTAAACACCTTTGAAACACAATCCAGCCAATAAATTAACATTAAATTAAAAAGACTAATTAAAAAATATATAAACTAAAAAAAAAACAATAAATAAACCCTCTAAAAAAATTAATTTATCTATTAACTAATATTTATTTTTTCTTAACCAGTTTTGATTTAATATTCTTTTTTGAAAATTTAGACTTTAATTTTTTCTTAACCAATTTTGATTTAATATTCTTTTTTGAAAATTTAGACTTTAATTTTTTCTTAACTAATTTTGATTTAACCTTTTTAATAGGTTGATTTCTTTTATTCAAAAGTATGCGTTTTGTTAAAATTCTTGCAACACCCCTATTTATTTCGGATTTAAGTTTTATTTGTGAATAAACTTCAGTAATAAGTGCTTGTTTAGCAATAATAATAGGAGCTAATGCAAAAACACTTGCAATAAACATAGATAATTTATATGAAACAGGAGGAATAAAACTCGGACCAATTAACAAATCAATAAAAAATCCTCCCACAAAAATTATTATTGATGCAAAAATAATAATTGTAACCCCCCCAACAATATATGAAGTGAATATTTTCCCAACTCTATTTTCAGAAATTTTCCAAGAATCTAAAAGAGCTTCTTTAATCGAAACTTTTTTAATATAAAAAATTAAATGCCCAAAAGAAAGTTTTACACAACTCACAATGACCATTTCAAGATATAACAACCCAAAAATTATTGCAGCAAAAGCAATTATTGAATTATTATAATAAGTTAAACTAAAAAAAGCAAAAGTACTTACAAAAAGTGAAATTATTTGAAGTATTCTATGAGGACGATGAATATTCCAAATAAAAACATACCATAAAAACAAAATCAATAAAAAAAAACTATCTAATAATTTTTCAATAGATATTTTTTGAGTATTAAATCCATTACTATCCAAAACAAATTCTATAAGTGAAAAAAACGCAACAAAAAAAACAATCAAATTAAAAAAATACAAAACATTAACTACTGAAATTGACGCCTCATTAAAAAATAATCCTTGATTAACCATTAAAGGAGTAAATATAATTATAGAACACGAAATTAAAAAAAATATTATAAACCAAAAAGCCCCTTTAAAAGAAACCCAAGCATAAGTGGACTCAATTAATTTATTATAATCCATATAATCAATACAATTTTATTATTTTTAAATCTTACTGCGGTAAGATTTTTTCAATTTCAACAACTATTTGCTCAAAAACTTTTTCTGAAGAAACATTCGCATCAATTAAAACAATATTTTCATTAGATAACAATTCACGTTGTTTTAAAAAATTTTGTCTAACCATACTAACAAATTCAATTTCACGAAATTGATCTGATTCAACTCTTTTTTTAGCAGAATCTTTTTTTGTTCTTAAATAACCTGTTTTTGAATCAACATCTAAAATTAATGACAAATCAGGAGATAAAAAATCTTTATGTGCCAAAAAAACTTTTTCAAAATCTGTCCCCTGTGCTGATTGATAAGCAATACTAGAATACTTATACCTATCACAGATTACAACAAATCCTTTTGCAAGTGCCGGAGCAATTATTTGTTCAATATGCCATTTACGATCATCCCAAAAAGCTTGAAATATTTCATCCTTGTACTCATCAGGCGAAGTTTGCTTTTTTAACAATTCTCGAACTTTTTTTCCAAAAGGCCCTTGGGTAGGTTCATCAGTAACAAGAATATTATCATATTTTTTAGATTTATCAAAAATATACTCAAATGTTTTTTTAATCATCGTCCCCTTTCCTGAACCAGGAGGACCATCAAAAACAATAAATACACCTTTCATAATCTCACCAAATTATATCTATAAAAATTATAAAACAAACTAATTAATAACCTTCTTAAATAATTCAAAAAAATACTTAATAAAAAAAAACTATCTAATAATTAATAAATATTTTGAATCAACATATTGTAATGTTTGGATGGCGAAAAATAAGAACAAAAATTTTTTCAAAACTAATTCCGCCTTATGCCACTCCACCTAAACAAAAAATTAGTAATGCATTAGTAAAAATACGTGCAACAAAAAAAGAAGCTGAATTAATTATTAATTTTGCTAAATTAGCTAAACAACGTGCTGAACAAAGAAAGCAATATAATGCTAAGGGACGATTTAGTGAAGATGCTTATAATTCATTTTTAATTGCAGAAACTGAAAAAGTATTAGGGAAAAAAAGAGCATCTGATTTTTTTGAAATGTGCAACGACCCATATTTTTAAGCAATAAGAAGCTTTTTAAAAGAAACCAAATTTAATTAATTAATATAGGGTTGTTGAACAAAGCGACCAATTAAAGCGAAACTTTAATAGTCCAGCAAAAGCAAAGCTTTTGCTCGGAAACGCTCAAGTCCCGCGAAGTCGTTCGTGCGTTCGTGATGTAATGGTAGCATGTGAGCCTTCCAAAAGCTTTTAGAAAAAGCTTTAGCAAAAATGTGCCCTCTTCGAGGACACTGCTTGGAGTTAGCTCTTCGTCGGGGTTCAAATCCCCGCGAGCGCATTCAAAAACATTTAAATACTCTAGAAACCTAACTAAAGTATGTATAATAGTATGTTGAAAATTTTTATTGCAATTCTATTTAGCCTACTGACAATATATTTAGTAAGTATCTTCATCCCAGCTCCAGAATACAATATTCCTTATTTTGATTATCATACTATAGAAAATATTGATGAGTGCTATGATATTGGAGGAGAGTGGATAACAAGTATTGATTATGGTAATTATTGTTCTACAGAAAAATTATTTGAAGAATATCAAGAAAATTATTGGCAAGAATATGATTTGAACATATTGAACAAAGGAATTATATTTGGGATAATTGCAGTAATAATTATTTTCATTTCAATTATTTATTTAAAAAATGAAATTTTTTCACACGGATTAATCGGAAGCGGATTATTATTACTTACATATAATGGTTTATCTTATTACAACAATCCTGAATTATCTGCTATTTCAGCATTCATTGGATTAACATTTTTAGTTTACTTAGGAATTAATTTGCATAAAACAGTTTTGCCCGTGAAAAAAATAAAAAAGAAAAAATAAACTAAAAACCTATTTAATTAAACATATCGTAAACATTCTTTAAATATGGAAAACAAGAAAAAAACTAAAATAAAAACATTTTCAAAAAAACCTAACAAGGCGCAAAAACTAGCTCTTGAAAGAATTTATAGATTATTTGAATTAGCGAAAAATGTTGATGAAGAAAAATATAAGAAAAGATATATTGAATTGGCACAAATAATTGGAAAAAAAAATAAAGTAAAAATACCAATAGAATTAAAGAAAAAGTATTGTAAGAAATGTATCTCTATGGAAGTAATTGAAAAAAAAGAACCCCCTTTTTTAATAATTAAATGCAAAGTTTGTAAATTTGAAAAAAAATATTCCTTAGAAAAAAATAACCCCAATTAGAATAAAAAAAAGTAAAAACAAGCCTTTTTAAACGTTTTTAGAGCAAAATTATTTTACTGATAGCTCTTAGGACTGGCATAAGCCACTCGCCATAAAGCGGTGAGATGTTTCTGATTGAGCAAGTCAACACGAAAGTGTAAGGTGAGAAAACATGGGTATATATGACGTGCCCGCAGCACACCTCATTGAGGAAACTGCAGGTAAATTAATAGGAGAATTTGAAGAACCTGAATTTACAGGATATGTTAAAACTGGAATGCATAGAGAACGAGCCCCACAAAGAAAAGACTGGTTTTATGTAAGAAGCGCAAGTATATTATACAGAGCTTATAAAAATGGTGTAATTGGAACTGAAAGATTAAGAAGTTATTATGGTGGAAAAAGAAACCGTGGACTAAAAACAGAACACCAATACAAATCGAGTGGAAAAGTAATTAGAACAGTGTTACAAAAACTTGAAAGTGCTGGTTATCTTGAAAAAGCAGAACCAAAAGGAAGAAAAATTACCGGAAAAGGAATAAAACTTTTAAATGAAATGTCAAAAATTGCTGAAAAAAATTGGCAAGAAGGAAAATATGTTAAAAAAGAAAGAGTAATAAAACATGCTGAAAAGAAAGACGAACCACATTTTAGAAAAAAAGATAAACCACAAAAAGGGGTGAAAAAATAATGAGCAGTAATAAAGAAAAAGAATTCAAAGATTTTCAAATAAGTGAAAGAAAAAAAATAGGCTCAGGACTTACTAATGCCCCGGTTTGGTTAATGCAAAAAGCTGGAAAAAGACTTTGGAATTCAAGACAAAAAAGAACTTGGAAAAATATTGATTTAGGAATGAGATTCCAAGAACATAAAAGAAAACAAGGAAAAATATTAACAAAGAGTGGAGACCACAAATAGAGGTGATTATGTATGGTTAAAGAGTTTAAAGAAAAAACAATCACAATCAACCTGCGAAAAGTGTTTGAAAAGCCCGTAACTAAACGAGCACGATCAGCGCTCTTTGTAGTAAAACAAGCAATAAAAAAAGAAACACGCGCAGAAAACATAAAAATAAGTAATATGGTAAATGAAACAATTTGGGAAAAAGGAAAATACAAACCCCCTAGAAAAATAACAGTAAAAGTTGTTTTAGTAAAAGATGGAGTAAATGTATATCTACCAACTGAAAAAGTTCAAACAAAAGAAACTAAAAAAGAACAAAAATCAAAAGAAAACATAAAAGATACACAAACTAATACAAAAGTTGAAGAACAAAAATCAGAAGTAGAAAAAGACACAAATAAAAAAACTCCAAAAACAAAAACTATTCCCACTAAAGAAGAAACTACTGAAATTAACAATATAAAAACAAAAGAAAAAACTAGTAATAAAGAATAAAATTAAATTATTGTAATACCCCTTAAATAGAGGGGTGTTTCAAATTTTAAAAAAAAGGACTGATTGAAATGAAAATGCTTAGAACAAAAATAATGGGGTCTAGTTATGTTGGATTATTTTGTATAACAAACGACAAACTATGTTTTGTTCCAAAAGGAATAGATGAACAAGCAATAAAAGAAATTGAAAAAACACTTAATGTAAAAACAATAAAAACAACAATTTATGATTCTTCATTATTAGCAATTTTTGGAAAAATGAATAATAAACAAATTTTTTTACCAGCACAAACAAATCCAAAAGAAATTGAAACAATTGAAAAAGAAATTAAAGTTAAATTATTAGATACTGAAACAGCCCTTGGAAACCTAATTGCAGTTAATGATTTTGGAGCAATTATTTCAAAAACATTAAACACTGAAATTACTCAAGAAATAGAAAAAACTGGTTTAATTATCACCCATACAAATATTGCTAAAACAGACGTAGTGGGATCATCAATTTTAGCAACATCAAAAGGATTTGTAATGAACCCAAATTCAAGTGAAGATGAAGTTAAAAAAGTCCAACAGACACTAAATGTTAAAGGAGGCTTCTCAACAGCAAACACTGGAGATGTATTTATAAGTAATTCAGTAATTGCAAACGCGCATGGAGCAATAACAGGAGATTTAACAACCGGACACGAACTTAATAGAATAGATGAAGCATTGGAGGGATAAAAAATGAAAACATATGAAACAAAAGGAACTTATGAAAAAAATAGAGAAATAGGTGAATTTACAAAAACAGTACAAGCATTAAATGAAAATCTAGCAAAAGAAAAACTTTACACCCTAATTGGTGGAAAACAAAAAATAAAAAGAGATAAAATTAAAATAACTGAAATAAAGGAGGCTAAGTAAATGCCTGGAATGCAAATGAGTGAAGCCCAAATTGCGCAAACGGCACAACAATATGAAGAAGCATTAAGAAACAAAACACAATCCGCAAAAAGAATTGAAGGAATAATAATTGAAGTTGAAAACACAATCGCTTCTTTAAAAGAACTTGAAAAATTAAATGGAAAAGTTTTAATAAAAATAGGAGCAAGCGTATTTGTAGAAGTTGAAGCAAAAAACATAAAAAAATGTAAAAGAGGCTTTTCAGAAAATGGTTTTGTTGAAGATACTACAAAGAACACAATAACTTGGCTTAAAGAAAAAAAAGAAAATTTGAAAAAAAATTTTGAAGCAGAAAAAGAAGACATTCAAAAAATCCAATCAGGATTATCAGAAATGCTTAGTGTATTAAGACAAATACAAAATGAAAAACAAAAAAACATTAGTGTGAAATAAATATGTTTGGATTTTTAAAAAAGAAGCTTGTTGGATTCGGAGAAAAACTAAAAGAAAAAGTATCTAAAAAAAATCCAATAGAATCCAAAATAGAACCCAATTCTAAAGAATTAAAAGAACACCCTTCAATAAAAATAAAAAAAGAAATTAAAGAATTTGAAAAACAATTAGAAGAAAGAGAAGAATTAAAAGAAACGGTTAAAAAAACAAAGATAAATATTAATACTGTTGAAAAAGAAATTAATCCTGATTCAAAAGAAAATGAAATTAAAAATGAAGAAAAAAAAATAGATTTAATTAAAGACATAACAAAAAACACAACTAAAGAAACTTACATAGAACCTAAAGAAAAACCAAGAGAAATAAAAATAAATAGTCTCAAAGAAGATAAACGCGAATTAAAAGCAAAAGTCGGAGCAAGTGGAAAATTAAAAAGTCTTTTTTTTGGAGGAATAGAAATTTCAGAAAAAGATGTTGAAGATTTGTTATGGGAATTAGAGTTAAGTTTATTAGAAAGTGATGTTGAACAAGATGCTGCTCATGAAATAGTAACTAAAATAAAAGAAAAAATCGTTGGTAAAAAAGTTTCAATAAAAACCCTTGATGAATTTTTAAATACACAAATAAAAGAAATATTAATTGAAATGATGAAAACAAAAAAAATAAATCTTTTAGAAGAAATTAAAAATTGTAAAGGCCCATACAAAATACTAATGTTAGGACCAAATGGAGCAGGAAAAACTACTCACATCGCAAAATTATCAAAACATTTTATGGATAATGGATTGAAAGTAATTTGGGCAGCAGGAGATACTTTTAGAGCTGGCGCAATAGACCAAATGGAAGTTCATGCTAAACAATTAAATATAAGAGTTGTAAAACACCAATATGGTGCTGATCCAGCAGCAGTTGCATTTGATGCAGTAAAAGCAGCAGAAGCAAGCAAAATAGATGTTGTATTAATTGATTCAGCAGGAAGACAAGAAACCAATAAGAATCTTATGGAAGAATTAAAAAAAATAAAAAGAGTAATTCAACCAAATATGAAGCTTTATGTAGGGGAAGCTTATGCTGGACAAAGTTTATTAGAACAAGCAACAGAATTTGATAACATAGTGGGAATAAATGGGTTCATTTTAAGTAAAATTGACACTGATGCTAAAGGAGGGACTACAATTTCATTACTTTATAAACTAAAAAAACCAATACTTTATGTTGGCACAGGACAAGAATATGATGATTTAGAAGAGTTTACTCCTGAGTTTATACTAAATAGAATAATCTAAAACAAACAATTAAAAAAATGAAAAGGATAAGATAATTATGGTTGTAAAAGGAACTGTTTCTAGAAATATTACTGCAACAAGACTACGGAAATTAAGACAACGCCGAGATAAAATTAATCAAATAAAGACAAAATTACTTAAAAAAAATCCAATCTCTTCAAGAACTATAAAATCACCAGCTCACACTAAACTTTTACGTGCTGAAAGAGACTTGTTTAAAATAAAATATGCAACAAAAAAAATTATTAAAACAAAACCAAAAAAATAAAAATTTTAAATTAAATATGTTTATTTCCCCGCAAAACATTTATTCTTTCATCAATTGAAGGATGTGTAGAGAACATATTTTTAAACATCATTTTTTGCCCTTTTAATGGATTAGAAATATATAAATGAGCAGTTGCTTTATTAGCAGATTTTAATAAATTAGAATCGTGAGAAATTATTTCCAGAGCTGAAGCTAACCCTTCAGGATTACGAGTCATTTTTACAGCACTCGCATCAGCCATAAATTCACGCTTTCGTGAAATAGAAAGTTTAATTAAATTAGCAATTATTGGAGTTAAAACTGCTGCAAGAATCCCAACAACTAAAACAATCACTATTGCCACACCCCCACCATTTTTTGAACTTCCTCTACTTCCACTAAAACTACTAAACCAAAATATTCTAAATATCATATCAGAAATTAAAATAGCCATTCCAACTAACACAGTAGCCATAGTCATAGTTAAAACATCATAATTTTGAATATGTGAAAGTTCATGAGCAATGACTCCTTGTAATTGTTCCCTATTTAATCTTTTTAAACAACCAGTTGTTACACAAACAACCGCGTGTTTGGGATCGCGCCCTGTTGCAAATGCATTTATTGCAGGATCATTTATAACAAAAACTCTTGGAGCAGGCAACCCAGAAGAAATACATAATTCTTCAACAATATTGTGAAGTTGTTTATATTGTGCTTTAGGAGCTTCTTTTGCCCCGGAAACCGCAACAACTATTTTATCAGAATTATAATAAGATACAATTGCAAATATTATTGTAAGAATACCAAAAATTGAAAAAATAAAAACAAATCCTACTCCATAAAAAATATCAACAATTAAAGACATTACAAATGATAAAAAACCAATTAAAATAAAAAATGCTAAAAATAAGAAATATGTTTTTCTCTTATTTGAAGAAATTTGTGAATAAAAATCCATAGCCATAAAAAAATAATTAAGATTAGTATTTTTAATATTAGTGTTTTATTAACAAAGAATTAAATACAAAAAAGGTATGAATTAATTATGATAAAACATATTTCGCCCATAAAGGCAAGAAGGATTAATGTTAAATCAAATAAAAGTATTTTTGGAAAAACTCCCATTGATATTTTAGAATCATTTAATCACTATTTTAATAATTCTCATAAATATGTAAGAATTTATACTGTGCCAAAAGGCAATACTCAAAGAGTTATAATAAAAGCAAATACAAAAGACAATTCACAAATACTATTTGAAGTTAAAACATATAAAAACAATATAATGTTTGAACCAATGGGTGTATTTGATGAAAACTTTTCCCACAGACTTATAAGAGATAAAAGTCTTAGAAATAAAGGTCTTGGCACAAAAGCACTTAAAAGTGAAAGAGCATTAAAAAGAGCAACTAAAAAAAACCAAGCACAAATAACCACAAACCAAAAATCTTTAATGTTATTACTTCTAAAAAAAGGATATAAAATAAACAAAACTACGAGTGCAAAAGCAATGAGATACACAAGGACCAAAAATGAAAAAGAACTCATAGAGTATCTAAAAAAAATAAAAGACCCAGACCCTATCCTTATGGAATTTAAATTTGAAAAACCATAAAAATACACAACGATAATTAAAAAAGAAAAAAAAAGAATAGAACATTAAGGATAATTATAAATTTGAAAAATTAACCTTAACATTCTTTTTTTCTGATTCAGCAACTTGAAAATATTCTCTTTCTTTATTCATACTAAACATTGATGCAATAATATTTGAAGGAATTACTGATATTTTTGTGTTCCATTCCATTACAACATCATTGTAAAATTGCCTTGCGAAAGCAATTTTGTTTTCTGTTGTTGCTAATTCTTCCTGTAATTCTTTAAAATTTTCATTTGCTTTTAATGTAGGATATGATTCTGCAACAGCAAAAACTGATTTTAGTGCACTCTCTAACATATTTTCTGCAGCGGCAGCTTTTTTTGGAGATTTTGCATTTAATATTGCAGCTCTTGCATTTGTTACTTCAATAAGAACCTTCTTCTCAAACTTAGCATAACCTTTTACTGTTTCTATAAGATTAGGGATTAAGTCCGCCCGTCTTTTTAATTGAACATCAATTTGTGCCCATGCATTATCAACTCTTTTTTGAAGCATTATTAAACCATTATAAAGCATTGCGATAATTATTGCAAAAAGTACAAAAGCAACTATCAATCCAATTAAACTCATTGTTAAAAAATCCATAAATAAACCTCCTATAGAAAATAGTATATTTAGGTATTTAAAAGGTTTTTTATTCAATGTTATTTTATGAGTCTTGGTGAAAATCTACGAAAGGCGATGGACAAAATTCATAATTCTGGTGCAATTGATGAAACAACTGTAAAAGAATCAATAAAAGAAATGCAACGAGCTTTAATAGGAGCAAATGTTGAAATTAATACTGTTTTAAAAATTTCTAAAGAAATTGAAAAAAAAGCTTTAGGAAAAATCGAAGGCAATTTATCAAGAAAAGAATTCGTAGTAAAAGTTGTATATGATGAATTAGTAAAAATGTTAGGCGGACAAGAAACTCCACAAGAACCAAAAAAAATATTATTAGTAGGTTTATTTGGAGCGGGAAAAACTACTGCTGTTGGAAAACTTGGAGCATATTATAAAAAGCGTGGTAAAAAAGTTGCAACAATTGCGGCAGATACTTATAGGCCCGCAGCATATGAACAATTAGAAACAAATGCAAAATTAGCAGGAATTGATTTTTTTGGAATTAAAGGAGAAAAAGACGCTGAAAAAGTTGTTAAAAAAGCCCTTGAAGAATTAAAAGGTTATGATTTAATTATTTGTGATTCTGCTGGAAGAAGCGCATTAGATGAAGATTTAGTCAAAGAAGTAAAAAAAATAAATGATGCTTTTGGAGCAGAAGAAAAATGGTTAGTTTTAGGAGCAGACATTGGAAGTTTAGCAAAAAAGCAAGCACAAGCATTTCACAATGTTGTGGGAGTTAATGGAGTAATAATAACTAGAATGGATGGAAGTGCAAAAGGTGGAGGTGCGCTGGTTGCATGTAATGAAACAGGAGCAAGCGTGTATTTTATTTCTACAGGAGAAAAAATAAATGATTTCGAAGCATTTGATGCAGAAAGATTTTTATCAAGAATAATGGGATATGGTGATTTACAAGGATTATTAGAAAAAGCAAAAGAAACAAATATTGATTCTTTAGACCCTCAAGAGATGTTGAGTGGAAAATTTAATTTAAAAATGTTTTATCAACAATTAGAAGCAACAAAAAAAATGGGCCCATTAAACAAAGTTGCTGAAATGCTTGGATTAGGTATGAAAATGCCAAAAGATATGCTTGATTTGGGACAAGAAAAAATGGATTCTTTTAAAATAATAATTGATTCAATGACAAAACAAGAGCGAGAAGAACCAGAAATTTTAAGTAGAGGAAGAATTGAAAGGATTGCGAAAGGATCTGGAAGAAAAATAGAAGATGTTAGAGAATTGATTAAACAATTTAAACAAATGAAAAAAATGTTTAAAAAATTTAAAGGAGTTGCAAAAAGTGAAAAAGCAATGAAAAATTTTGGAGAACGGGATTTGGGAAGAATGTTAAAAGAAATGCAAGGAAGAAAAGCTGCTAAAAAATTTAGATTAAGATAATAAAAAAAAAAAACAATTTTTAAAAACAAAAAATAAATAAAAATTAATCACAAAATTAAATTATAAAAAAACAATAAAATATACAAATTAACACACTAATATAGATAACTAAAAACAATATTATTTTTCAAATTCTTTAATTACTCTTTTTATTGAATCTTCTAATTTATAGTTTGGTTTCCAACCAATTTTTTTTATTTTAGAAATATTATACTTTCTTTCTTTTGATAAATGTCTAAAATTTTCTCTATTCAATAATTTATTATTAACAATCTTTCCCACAAATAATGCGATTGTTTGAGGGATGTGAACAACCCTTTCAGATAAACCATATATTTTTCTAATTAATACATATACTTCATTAAGAGTTAAATCTTCTTGCCCTGCGACTAAATAAATTTCTCCAGCATCACCTTTTTTCATAATAAAAATAAGACTATCACACAAATCATTCACATCAATAACTTGAAAAATATTTTTTCCATTTATAGGCAAAGGAAACCCTTTTTTTATCATTTTTAACAATCCTTTCCAATAATTATTAGCCCCAAAAACCATACTACTCCTTATAATGTTTATATTAATTTCTTCTTGGTGGGTTAAAACAATTTTTTCAGCATCAACTTTACTTTTTTCATAGTTTGTAACAGGACACAATTTAGTATTTTCATCAACAATATTTTTTGTTGAACCATATACTGCAGTTGAACTTAAAAAAATAAATTTTTGAACCCTTTGAGAAACTGCACACTCTACAATATTTTTAGTTCCTTTAACATTTATTTCAAATAAATTTTTGTTATCATTATTTATTATTGCAGCTAAATGAAAAACTATATCTACGCCCTTAATTTTTTTTCTAATTTCTCTTTTGTTAAGAATATTATTCCCATTAAACAAATCAAATTCAACTATTTGATGATTTAACAATTTAAGTTTTGAAACAAGTGTTTTTCCAACAAACCCGTTTGAACCAGTCACTAAAATTTTCATAAATAAAATATATTGATTTGTTGTTTTAAAGACTTACTTTTTAAACATTTTAAAGAAAATGTTTTATTAAAAGAATTAAATTATAAAAAATCAAATAAATAAAAGTATAAAAAAATCAGGGATAATTAAAGCTAAACAAACCCCTATAAAAATAAAGGGTGCAAAAGGAGGAAGATTTCTTAAAACATAAATTGAAGAAACATTCATTTCTTTTAATGCCATTATTTCTTTTTCGCCAACAACCCCTTTAGTTTTAAATAAATTTAATACTTTTTTTGAATTACTTTCAAATGAAATAACTTCATCATCTTCAATATTTTTTAATAAAACTTTTTTTTCAAAAAAATTTTTTTTAATCCCTTTTTGAAATG
>CAZKAC010000013.1:0-15021 GCA_964550725.1 uncultured archaeon | reverse complement strand
AAGTAACAATCAAAGCACTAACATACAACATCGAACGAATGGAACGAATCATTAGGATTTCCATCCTAATAGAAATCCAATAGGATTTCTACACCACCCAAAAAAAAGCAAAGTATATATATTTAAAGGAAAAAATGGCGGAGAAGCCTATCTTGTAGGACATTTTGGAAAAAAAGTATTTAATGACTTAGGATTTAAATTAAAAGTTTATTCAGAAGAAGGAAAAAGAATTCTTAATAGTAGTTATGCATATATCCAACACATAGCTATTGGCCCAAATACAAGTGCTAAAAGGGCACTAGAACTTGAAAAAAAATTTATTGAAGATGCAAAGAAAAGAGGTTTTGAATATGTTTTGGGAGAAATTGCATTAGAACCTTTTAACAGGGCCTCTTTTGATTTCCACATGAAAAGTGGAGGAAATTTGATTGCAAGTTATCAAGATTCTAATAATATAGTGTGGGGCGTTTTAGCAACAAAAATTTAACCAAATCAAACAAATTTTTTACACAAACAATTTTACTAAAACTTCCACTATTATTTAAAAACTTCCACTAATCACTATCAAACTTCCAGTATTCAAGTACTTTCTTCCAGTAAACCCCAAATATTTCTACTATCATAAGAATATTAATTAACTTGAAGAGATATAATTTTGTATGGAAAAATTATTACATCTCACATTGTACAAAAAATTTTTTGACTTGGTCCTTGAAGGAAAAAAGAAAGAAGAATACAGGGATAAAACAGAATACTGGAAAAGAAGGTTGTTTATTGATGGAAAGGTAAGAGAGTATGATTTTGTTGTTTTTAAGAATGGTTATGCAAGAGACGCTCCCAAAATGAAGGTTGGGTGGATTGGTTTGAGGGAAGATAAGGAAAGGTTTGCTATTTTGCTTGGAAGAGTTGTTGAAACAAAAAACCTGAAGAAAAAACACTAATTTTTGGACAGCTTTAAGTTTAAATAGTTCAAACGCGTTTGTTTTTGTATGAGAAGAGCACAGGGTACAATCGAGTATCTTGTAATTTTGGCTGTGATTATAATTGTGAGTTTGGTTGTTGTTTCTTTGATGATTAATTCAACTGCCCCTGCTGCTGGTATTTCTTCCGCAACTTCTCAAATTTCTTCTGTATCTAATCCAATTGCGATTGTTGATTCTGTTGTTAGTGAGGATGGTAATTATTTTTTAAAGTTTAGGAATCAAACGGGGGAAAATGTTGAAATTAAAACAATACAAGTTGGTGATGAGATAACCCAGTCACTAAATAAAA
Source organism: uncultured archaeon (assembly GCA_964550725.1). Classification (GTDB taxonomy): domain Archaea; phylum Iainarchaeota; class Iainarchaeia; order Iainarchaeales; family JAAZKV01; genus CAZKAC01. Next base: position 13,749 of record CAZKAC010000013.1, on the reverse strand, counting down.
AAATGTCTTTAAATTCAGAAGAAGCATTTGTTATATCGACTGGGGATGTTTGTGTTGAAGGGCAGCTGGTTGCAAATGAAATTGTGGTAATTTATTTAACTGATTTGGGTTTAGAAAAAAGACAAACATACGCAGTACCAATAAACTTTCAGTGTACAACATATGAATCAAAAATTTCATACACTGATGAAACAGGGGAGACGCAACAACCGGGGGGGGCGAATCTGCCTGTCCGGTTGGACAATTTTATTATGGGGATGTGTGTGCTGAATGTACAACTGAAGTGAGTGGTTTTTTTGCGGGGGATGGGTCTGCAGGAGATCCTTATTTAATTTGTAATTGGACACAGTTAAGTGAAGTTCGAAACAATTTGGATTCAAATTTTGTTCTGGTTAATAATTTGGATGCGGGTACTGGTGATTATTTTTCTGCGGGTGGAGACAATTGGGAACCAATCGGGTTTGGAGAAACGGTTGATTGGGTGTGGCAAGGCGAAGAATTTATAGGAAATTTTGATGGAAATAACAAAACAATTTCTGATTTAAATATTAATCGACCAGGAGGGAGATATATTGGTTTATTTGCTTATTTAGAAAGTAGTTCTGAAATATCGAATCTTGGACTTTTAGACGGAAATGTTACAGGGTACCAAAATGTAGGAGGAATAGCAGGATATTCTAAAGGAACAATCGCAAACTCTTACAACACCGGAGATATTAATGGAACAGAAGAAGTTACAATAGGAGGAGACCCTTCTGTTTATGTGGGAGGAATAGCAGGATGGTCTAATGGAACAATTAACAATTCTTACAATACCGGAACTGTTTACGGGATTATGAATTTTGGAGGCATAACAGGCTGGTCTGAAGGAACGGTTGATAATTGTTATAACAATGGTGACATAATAGGATATGGTGATTACTCAGGTGGTCAAATGGGGGGGGGTAGTAGGAATTTCTATTAGGGATATTACAAACTCTTACAACACAGGAAGTGTTAATGGGGGAGACATAATAGGGGGAGTAGTAGGGGGTCTTGATCTTCCTGGAACAGTTAAAAATTGTTTTAATGCTGGAAATGTTAGTGGAATATACAGTCAAGTAGGGGGAATGATTGGAAGCTCTTATGGAACAATCACGAACACTTATTTTAGTCAAGGTCCTGATAATGGATTGGGAACTTATGAATCGGATTCAACAAATTTTTATTCCAACACTCATGCTGTTTATGATTATGGTAATGTAGACGGATGGGAAAGTCCTCCTTGGAATTGGTCGGGAACAAGTTACCCGACATTTGATTAGTTTTTGTGCCTGTTTGTTACCTTCAAAAATTGTTTTGAATAATTTTTTGGAAAAGGAAACAATCTTTTCCTTCGGATTTTGAGTAAAAAAGAGTGTAGGTTGATGTTGCTCGGGGTAAGTGTATAGCGGGTAAAGACACAAATTCTTGGACAGTCCCGGGCTTGATTTTAGATTTTAAGGTTTTGGAAAGTCTTGCTCCGTGATTCAACAATGGTCAATTGACGAATCGGCAGTTGTAAGCAGCACACACCTCTAGAAGCCGTTTTTAATAGTAAAATCTACCATTTTATTGAATGCTTAGTAAAGATTATATTTTGGGGTTGGTTGAAGGTGAAGGTTGCTTTAACATTGCAATCAACAAGTATATTGATAGGCGGGCTAGAAAGACTGGGCGCAAAAACAATATTAAGAATCCATACTTACTCAGGGTAAGGCCTAATTTTAGAATTACTCAAGTGGTTGAGGATGGTTATGATGTGCTTAAAGAAGTTCAGCAGACATTTGGTTTTGGTAAGTTTCAACACCAGAAAAGGGCTTTTGAAGATGGTCGCCAAAGAGATATAGTTCACTTCTATGTACAACGCTTTGAAGACTGTCTAAAAGTAAAAGAGTACTTTGAAGGAATGAAATTCCATACTGTTAAGGGAAAAAGCTTTGAAAAATGGGGTCAATGCCTTGATTTAATACAACAAGGAAAACACACTACAAAAGAAGGGATTATGGAGATATGTGACTTGAGAGATACAATGAATTACAGAAAAACTAAGTGCAAGTGGACAAAGGAAGAGGTGCTCAAGGTTCTGGAACAAAAACCTGTGCACCAAACCACACATTTTGATCTGGAACAACAAAGTTTGCTACATAACAATAATATTGATATGTTTGACTACTTATTGAGAAAACAAGGCAACAATAAGAAATCAAGAGAAATGCCTGAAATTAAAGTAAAAAATCACTAAATTGCCTTAAAAACCTTATTTTGCTGTTTTAAGCCACTTTAACTAAAATGCAGCATATTACTCAGCCCCCAGCATACAACATAACCTAGATTATCCTGCGTCTCACCCTCGTAAAATATGGACTTTTTGAAAAAAAGTGGCACAAAATCCGAGTAAGGGAAGTGTGGCTCCTTATGGGCCTTCTGAGGGTGGCCACAAAGTTATGTATAAGTTGGGTTGAATGTGGCATGAAAAATGGCTGAAAAAAGCTTATATTTTCAAACAGCGTAATACTATTATGGGGGCATCACAACAGCAAATAAAGAATCTCAGGGTGGCACAAAAGAGTAAACTGGCTGAATTAGCAAAACAAAAGGCCTCAAAAGAAAAAATTATTGAAGAGAGGAAGCGCATGGCGAGCCAGCTAAAAGCCCTCAGACTAATAGATAAAACGATTGCCAAAATGAAAAAATAGATTCTTTAAACCAAATAATTTATTTTCTTAATTGCGGAGCAAGGTATCTTAAAATCATAAAATTTTTTTTCTAAAATTAGTGTCCAAGATTTTGTGTGTTATTTAACCCCTGCTCCGCGATTTTTATCCATATTATCAAGGTTCTTAATATTGTTCTTGATGTGGGAGAAAGATCCCCAAACATATGTTATGTAGCTTTCATATACATAAAGGGTTATTTTTTGTTAATTTTCCCTTTAAGATTGTCTAAATTATCATATTCTATTATCGCATCAGCAACGCCAATAACAGTTTCCTTAACCCTTGTCCCAGATTTAACAATCACTATGATCATCTTCCCTAATGCATAAGCAATCCCAAGCTCAATAGTTCTGCCAGTAGATTTCTCACTCATGTCAATAATTAATGCATCACAATTCTTTATTTCCTTGGTTACATCAACCATCATTTTCTCAAAATCTTGATAAGGGGGATAATCGCGAACAAAGCATCTTGTTTCAAAACCCTCTTCTTCAAGTACTTTGATAACATTTTGAGTGTCTTTTGGAAGAGAACCATCAAACTTAGAAGTAACAAATATCTTCATCTCATAGTTAGGTTTTTCAACTATTAAATTACTTTGTTTCACTAACAAGGGGGACAGCTTTTCTTTAAATGTTCTTTTTTTGCAATCTTCTTTGTATTTCCTTTTTTTGATATGAAACAAAGCTCGTCGCATTTCAATTCTTTTATTACGTCATTTATGTTAATCACCTCTGATTTTTTTGAAATTATTTAAAATAAAGTATATATGAATTATTGTTCATATGTTTTTAAATACCTTTCTGAATAAAAAAACATTAAAAATTATGTATAAATTAAGGTTGGTTTTGTTCTTTTCAATAAATAGTTTTTTGAAAAATTGGTTTTATCCTATAAATTATCCTTAAAGCCTATAATTTACTCTTCAATTTCTCCTTTACTAACTTTCCTTGCTCCGCAACCCATTTTAAAATAAGTTTTTTTTGGGTGAATCAAGACGTGGGATTAATAATTTTTTAATTCAGCATCAATTGCTTTCCTTGCTTTCTTGATTTCTCTTTCCCATTTAGTTTTTTCATTTGAGGCTTTTGCAATATCGCCCTTCAATTTAACCACTGTTTGTTTTTTCCCTTCCTTTCTTGCCTTTATAAGAATCTCTTCAACCCTCTTTATTCTCGCATCAAGCATTTCAACAGTCCTTTCAATCGCCCTCAAATTTTTTATAGAAAAATTAACCTTATCCTCTCTTGTAGCAGTCTTTCTTTTTGCTTTCTTCCTAGCCTCAATCGCTACATCCATTGCCTTTCCAAAGCGCTGTTCCTTCGCCTGCAAAAGGGCCCTTTTTTGACTATCTTGAATTCTTTTCTTCATAATAATGACCTACTTTTATAGTATATAATTGCTTTGTTCTGTAACACAATTAAATAATTACAATTAAATAATTCAATATTTTTGTGTGTACAAAAAATGTCCAACAATTAGTGTTTTTCTTCATAGTAGTTTCGTGAAGAATTAATCTTTTCACCAGCATCATCGCTGAACTTCAAACCAATCTTTTCTTTCATACAATACTCAGGAATATTTTCAACATTCCTATCCCCACCATTAACAAAAACAAGTTCATCAGCAGGATACTTCTCCCTGATTTTCTCAAGTGTCTTACAAACACTCCGATCCTCATCAATACTCAAAAAAACCTCATCAACATACCTTATTGATTCAACAATTCTCTTCCTAACATGTTCTTCCATGAAAGGCTTTCCTTTTTTCAAAGTAGTTTGCTTATCGTTGTTCAAAATAACTATTAGCTTATCACAGTTCTTCTTAGCACATTCATAGTACTCGATATGCCCGTCATGAATCGGGTCAAAGTAACCACTTACAATATTTATTTTCATAAACTAAATTGTGATTCTAAGACATTAAATTCCTTTGCTCCGCAATTATCTAACAATTCTAGCATGAACCCCTTTGTTCATGAAAATCATATGTTCATCTAACTCTTTCTTAAATTCAGGAAACTCTTCACTAACCCTCTTCAATCCATTCCCAACAATAAAATGGGGGTCAACAAACCTTGCCTTCTCTTTAGAACAATAATCATGGTTTTCAATATCCTCTACTGCTTCAAGTTTTGGATTCAACAAATCTAACTTTTTCTTTATAGTATCATTTCCACTCTTTTCAAGCTTATTCAAAACATTCTCATCAGTGTCAAACAAATCTTTATCAGTCAAAATTCCTTCATCTAAACCAATCTTAACAGCTTCTGCGATTAATTCAACAATAACTAATTGCAAAGGACTTCCCCAATCCTGAACAACATACAAAAAATCAACACTAAAATCCTTAGCCTTTTCTCCAGAATCAAAAACTATTTCATTATCTTTTACTGTCAAACTATCAATATAGCCTTTAATACGGTCATTCATTCCATCTCTTGCAACAAATTCTCGCAACGAGTAATCTACTCTGTCAGCACACAAATCAGGACTGTTTCTTTCTAACAATAAAAAATTTTTCTCATCTATTATCCTTTCAACATCAAAATCATATTTTTTCAAAATCAAAGGAATTTCTGATTCTTTAATTATCTTTTCATGAAATTTTTCATGATAATCATGTTTGTCATTTCTAAAAACAAAATCTATTGCATGTGAAAAAGCCGTGTGGGGCACATCATGTAACAAACCAGCAATCTGCTCTTCTAAACTCCCACCAAGTTTTCTAATTAGAAGCATAGTTCCGACTGAATGTTCATACCTGGAAATTTCTTTGTAAGGCAGAACCTTATAAACAACCCCGGCCTGTTGAATCCCTTTAAGTCTTTGAACCGGTTTAGACTTAATTAATTCAATCAACACTTCTTCTTCAATTGTTTGATTCCCAAAAACTTTATCATTAATTTCCATGATTAATTAAACCTCAGTTCAAAATAAAAAAAGAAGTTAATTATGTATAAGTTATTTGGTTTTTGATTCCATTTTTCTAAGTAATTTTTTCTTAGTATCTCTAAACATCTTAAGCTGATTTGCTCTTGTAGATCCTTTTGGAGCAGCTTTAATCTGAGCATCAAGTTCTGCAATTTGTTTACGATATTCTCCCATTGCTTCATGCAACCTAAATTCATTTTTTACTTTTTTTATATTGGCTTCCAAAGCCCTTGCCTTTTGTCTGTCTGCATTTATGGCAAAAGAATGCTCGTCCTGGAGCTTAATTAATTTACTTTTAGCCTTCGCCCCGCCTTGTGTTTTTGGGTGTCTATTAGTATTTATTCTCATAAAAGAATTAATCCTTCATTTTATAAAAAACTTTGCTTTGCAAACAATTAAATTTCTAAAAAGAGTATATTGTTTATGGTTGCAAGAAAAATGAAAATTATGGATGAAAAAGGGTCTGTTGATATTCAAAAAATGCGGGCTGAAAGAGCAAAAGATTTAGGAAAGCTCATATGGAAACTCTAAGAGAAATGAAAAAGGCACTTGTTGAGGCAGAGAAAGCAAATAAAAAAGTTTCAAAGCTTCAAAAAGATTTGCTTGAAGCACATACAAAAGCAACCCGTGAAATGCATCGATCAATGCTTGGAAAAGAATCTGTAAAAAAGAAAAAATAAGCAAATTTATATTCAATTAATTTTATTTGAACTTAATTAAATCACTAAATAATAAATTCCATTCTTTAACTTAATTAATTATTAAAAATTATAAAAAAAACCTCTAAATTTAAATGACTAAAAAATAGTTATGAATAAAAACAATAAATTTCTTAATTTTAGTATGGATAAATTAAAAGAATATGAAAAAATTGTAGTAATAATCTTGTTTGCATTTGCCTTGGCAATGGGAATAGTGAGTATTGTACTTCTCAATCTAAATGAAACAACAAGCATACAAAACTTACTAGCTATTGGTTTAGCAGCAGCAGGACTTGGTGGATTAATAAAAAGTTCAAATTGATTCAAACAAAATAATTCCAAACAATTAAATTCTTCAAAGTTGTAGATTTACTATGCGTGCACAAGGAACAATCGAATACTTAGTAATTCTAGCAGTTATTGTTGTTATTTCGCTGGTAGTAGTCACTCTCATGGTTAACTCTACTGCGCCTGCCGCAAGTATTTCGGAGGCACAATCAGAACTCTATTGGAAAAGCCAGCCAAAAGAATTTATGACGCATTAGCTGACAGTGAAGGGGATGCAATACTTTCAGTTTCTCCATTGGAAACTCTTACAATAGAAACTCTTACTATTGATGGTGTTGAAAAAAAATTCCCAATACAAAAGTCATTGGGGGTAATACACAAATAATTTTACTAACCGGACTTGTTCCATGTGTAGACGGAACAACAACTTACACTATAACTAGAATTTCTGGAACAAACGAAAACGGTTTGCCTATAACAATATCCGAAGCGCCGATTGTTGTGGAATGCACTTTAGATGTTTCAGAAGAATCTGTAATTGATGATGATTATGTTGAAAATTATCCTCTTGGAAGTATAGATAATCCAATAGTGATTAACACTTGCCTCGAACTCCAAAATATCAATTCTCAATTGGACGCGAATTACATTTTGGGCCAAAATGTTGATTGTTCTGAAACAATCACTTGGAATGAAAATAAAGGATTTGAGCCAATCGGACAGGATTATGATTTAGATGGTGATTTAGAAACAGATGAGGTATTTTCAGGAAATTTTAATGGAAATAATTATTCTGTCACAGGATTATATATTGATAGACCTTCAGAAAATAAAATTGGTTTGTTTAGTTATCTTCCCTCTTTAGCAGTAGTAAAAAATATTGGTGTTGTTGATGCAAACATATTTGGTTCGCAAAGGGTTGGAATAATAGTTGGGGAAAACTATGGGCCAGTAATTGACTCTTATTCAACAGGGAATGTTTATGGAGTGTATGCCGTTGGAGGATTAGTTGGAAATAATGCTAATTTAGTTGAAAAATCTTATTCAGATGCAAATGTAGAAGCTAATGCAATGCCTTGGGGAGCATATGTTGGAGGATTAGTAGGATGGAATTTATCAAAAGTATCAAACTCTTATGCTACAGGAACAATAAAGTCAAACAGACAAGGTGCTGCAGGGTTAGTAGGGGTTAATTATCAAACCCCTGGTTTTAATACGAGTATAATAAATTCATATTCAATTGCTAATGTTATTTCAACAGATGGAAAAAGTCTTGTTGAAAATATAATAGGCACTATAGTGTCTTCATACTGGGATAGTAATATTTCAACAAAAGGTGGAGAAGGTACAGGTAAAATGACTGAAGAATTATTTCAACAATCTACGTTTATTGATTGGGATTTTAATAGCATATGGGATATTAATGGAAATTACCCCTATTTAAAATGGGAGATTAATTAATTTTTAAAAAATTCTTTTACTATTTTTTCAGGTTCTTTTGTTGTTATTGCTCCAAAATCTTTTGGATAATATTTTTCATATTGTCTTGAAGAAAATCTTTCATCTAAAAAAACACACACCCCCCGATCAGTCTCTGTTCGTATTACTCTTCCAGCAGCCTGCACCGCTTTTCCTATTGCGGGTGCATTATAAGCATATTCCCATCCTTTTCTGAATTTATGTTGATAATATTTAATTAATGCGTCTGAATATATTGAAACTTTTGCAAAAGGAATTCCAACAATAATAGCACAACTTAAACCATCACCCGGAAAATCAACTCCTTCAGCAATTGATCCCCCAGAAACTGCTAATAGCACTCCCCCAAAACTTTGCCCCAACACCTTAAAGTTATGTATAAGTTTTTCTCTTTCTTGAGAACTCATTTCTCGATTTTGTTTTAAAATTTTTCTCCCTGTCAAAACATAATCACTTATAATTTCCATTAATTCAAAAGATGGAAAAAAAACAATCGTGTTTCCTGGAACCTCTTTTACTAAATCAGAAACAATTCTTCCAATCTCTTTATACTGTTCAACATTTCTAGAAGTATATTTGGTCGTTGTTTTTTCAACAAATAAATTCAACCTATTCTCTTTTGGAAAAGGACTTTTATATTCTTTTAAAACTGCTTTTCTAACACCCAAAACATCCGCATGCATTTCTAAAGGTAATAGTGTTCCTGACATTAATACTGCCGCGTGCGCTCCATTTAAAACATCAGCTCCTATTTCTGAAGCATCAAGTGGATTAATACTTAAACCCAAATTTCTTTTCCTTTCAATCACATGCAAAGTATGTTGTTTTTCTCGCATTAATTGATATAAAAAAACACTCACATTAAGTAAAAATGAACCTTCTAATTGATTTTTTTGCATAAATTTCTCTGCAGTTGTACCAATTAACTCAAAATTTTCTTTTCCTAATTGTTTTAACAAATCCAAATCTTTTGGTTCTAAAATTGCTTCCCCTTTATTTAGTGAAAGTTTTTTTGCTAATTCAAAAATCTCTTTAGCAACATCTTTAATTACCATTTCAGTTTCAAAATCACCCACATTTCTCGCTTCTTTTGCCGCCCTCTCAAGCCCATCTAAATCCAAATCCGAAGATAACATATCTCTCAACCTATCTCCCAAGTTATGTGCTTCGTCAACAATAACAATACAATCATTTAATCCAATATTAGCCTGACCTAAAATCCCTTTACTTATCTCATCATTAAACAAATGACTATAATCCCCCACAATAACATTTGCTTTTTTACACATCTCCAAAGTAATTTCATAAGGACACATATCATACAAAGAACACAATTCCTTCATATCCCCATAACCCTTATTATATTTTCTTAAAAGAGGAGCTTTCTTTCTGTAAGCAATTGCTTTTTGTTTAGGATTTTTTCCTTTAACATTACTAAAATATTTACAATTACCATCCTTCTTTTTTTTAAAACAAGCATCATAAAATCCTTTATTAAAATCAGCCCTTGATAAAAAAGGATCAATACACATTTGTCTTCTCCCCACTAAATCAATTGCTTTTATATCCAAACCAAATTTTTTATTCATCTCCCTCACAGTATCTAAAACAATTTGATGTTGAGATATTTTTGGAGTTAAAAAGAAAACTTTTTTCCCATATTCCAAAGCATAAGAAATTGCAGGAGCCAAAGATGAGACAGTTTTTCCCAAACCTGTTGGAGCATGTGCAATTAACACACCCTCATTTTTTATTGTTTTAACAACATCATTAATAAGTTTTGATTGTTCTTCACGAACCAAATCATAAGGAAAATAAACTTTCATATAAATCACAACAAGAATTTCCTTATAATCCTTTCCAAAGGATTATGCCACCACTCAAAATAATTATGTATACAACTAAGATGGGGTTTTTTAATCACCACAAGTTTATAAATAAAAAAAGCATATAATAAATTAGAAAAAAAAAACTCATCGGAGGTAATAATGATGAAAAAATTAATTATAACTCTTCTTTTAGTAATGGCGCTGTTTTCTTTACCAGTGTTTGCTGAAGCAGGACTAACAAATACAGATTCAAACATAGAAACTACCCTAGCTACAACTAATATAAGAGATACAAATGAAACAACCATAATAGATTCTAACACTACAACAAGTCAATCAAATGACGATGATACAACAATAAGTACTAATTCGGCAGAATCTTCAAAAAGACCAATACTAGTGAGGAATACAGTAGCAAAACAAAGAATAAATCAACGCCTAGAAACTGCTAAAAAAAACTATGCTAATGCTTTAGAAACATATTCTGCAAAAAAAACACAATATCAAGATTTAAAGGCAAGATATAACGCGGCAAATTCTGCACAAAAAGCAATATTAAAAATACAACTAAAAAATCAAACTAGAATAACACTGAATGATTACACAAATACATTAATAGAAAAAATGCATGAATTTGAAGAAAAGGGTATTGCGCCTAAAAATTCTCAAGAAATAATAACTAGACTTGAAAATATTCAAACAAATCTTCAAGACATGAACGCTTCAAGAACAGAAATTATTAATTCTACGAGAGAAATTAGAAACACTTTAATCCCAAAAATTAGATTTCAAGCTCAAATTAAAGCAGCAAAAGCTTTAGATAACAGAATTTTAGCAATTTTAAACAAAATGACTATTGTTGAAACAAGAGTTCAAAATCTAATAAATAATCTTTCAAAGAAAGATTTGGACACAACTTCACTTGAACAAACACTTAATAAATTTAAAGAAAAAATAGTAGAAGTTCAAGAAAAATATGAAGAAGCTAAAACAAAATGGGAAAGTGCTGAAACAGCAGAGGAATATAATCTTTTGTTAAGAGAAGGTTTTGAAATAGCAAAAGAAATAAACCAAATAGTTGTTGAAGTTCACAGAGAACTTAAACAATCTCTCATTAACATAAAACAAACAATTAACTCTACAAATAACAACATAGTAGAGAATAATTCAAATACAAACGATTCTAATAATTCAGAAATTTTAGAAGAAAATGAATCAGCATAAACCTTTTTATATAAAAAGCTCTATTTTAATATAGAGCTTTTTTTTAAAAGGAAATATAAAAGGAGGGGGGGTTTTAAATGAAAAAAATTATTGCATTTTTTTTATTAACAATGTTTATTTTTTCAATGGGGTGTACCACAACTAACATTGCAGAATCTGAAGATGATTCTCAAGATGGAGGCACAACAATTTCTGAAGAAGATCTTGCACCTGCTGATGAAATAATTGATGATTTATCTTCAGAAATCGAAGACTTAAATATATTAATCGAAGATTCTGATATCAACATTGAAGATATAATTATAGATGAAGAATTAATATAATTAAAATTAGTGTGCAAAAAAGCACACTTTTTATTTTTTTTATTCAATTAAAAAAAAACTATTTATTTAAAATTATTTTTTGGATTATTAAATATATTATCCAACTAAAAATAAATTTATAATTTAATTAAAAATTATTTTTAATTAAAAATGATTTTAATTTCTTTTCAACACAGGCAAACCATTCCCTGACCAATACCACACATTATTAGACCAAGTATCATAAATTGAGTGATTAACATCATAAAATGATTCAATATTTGATTCTTCATAAGTTACAGAGCCAATAGGTGAACCAATAGCACTACTTGCGTCCCCCCCTGCTTGAGTATACCATCCAAGGTTTGATAAATTTGATAAGTCTGTAGATAATTTACCTATTACTCCACCAGCAAAAACAGTTCCAAAAGCCCATGCTTTACCGTCTATTTCACCAGTAGAAAAAGAATTATTTATTTGTCCCCAGTTTTGTCCAACTATCCCTCCGACACTTTCTCCCATTAATTTTCCATCAAAATAACTATTTTGTATTATCCCTAATTTAGGATAATAATCACTTGAACGACTATTCACTCCAACAATTCCCCCAACTATCCCCTGTTCTTGAAGTATTTCACCAGTTACAAAAACATTTTCTATCAAACCACCAGAATTTATACCAACAATTCCTCCAACATGACTATAACTAGGTGACTTATTAATTTGTACATTAATTAATCCTATATTTTTTATAACTGCATTTTTTTGCATTTGAGTAAATAAGCCACCATAAGTACTTGTCAAATTTGTTATGACAAAATTATTACCCTCTAAAGTCCCATTAAAGTTCCCCTCAACTGGTATAAAATTTATTCCAGAACAATCAATATCATTTAACAAAACAAATTCATCATTTAAATGAAACTTAATGTAATCAAAATCCCTACATTCTTGAATAGGATATCTACTATAAGTATAACTTCCTAATTGAGGAGGTTTATTATGAGTCCAACTCCAATACCACTCATCTTTTGACCAATTGTCATAAAATTCAAATTCACTATTATAAAAATCTGATAATGTGTCAGTTTCATATTCTATTATTCCAAAACCGTCTCCTATTGGATTTATCGCATCTCCCCCTGCTTGAGTATACCATCCATTATCAACCAAGTTTCCAAAATTTTCTCCAACTAACCCCCCAACTCCATAATTACCAAATATTTCACCAATAGAAAAAGAATAATTTATATATCCATTATTATTTTCTCCAGTAATACCCCCAACATAATAATCTGCGCTTACTTTCGCAGTATTATATGAAAATTCAATTAATCCATCAAAATTCACTCCAACTATTCCTCCAACAGTCATAATTCCGTCTACATTTCCAGTTACAAAAACTTTTTCTAAAACACCACCATCATTTTTACCAACAATTCCTCCAACATAATCTTTTCCAGAAATATCCACATCTTTTAATCCAACATTTTTTATCAATGCATTTTTAGTAACCGCGAATAAACCAACATAATCATTAGTACTATTAATCGTTAAATTTTTTATAATAAAATTATTACCATCCAAAGTTCCAATAAAATTATTATTTATATTACCAATAGGAGTAAAATCAATTCCCGTACAATCAATATCATTCAACAAAACAAATGATCCTCCCAAATTATCTTTAATTTCTTGTAATTGGTGACAATTAGATATTTCTGTATTATTAGTTGTTTCATAAAAAACTTCTCTTAGTATTGGAAAATCATTTTCTGACCAATACCATTCACCCGACCAACTATCATCATAAATATCATGGTTTGAATCATAAAAATTAGAAACATTTGATTCTAAATATTCTGCATTTTTTGAACCAGAACCTACAGCAAATTCTGCATTCCCATCTACTTGTTTATACCATCCACAACTATCAAGTGAAATACAATCCCCAGGCTCACAACCACTATAACGACTATAATATTGCCCACCTATTAAACCACCTATCTTATCCAAATTAAATTCTGAATTACTCACAATACGCCCTGTTGAATAAGAATTTATTATATTTTTGAAAGTACTATGATTATACCCGATTATTCCACCAACATTAGTTTCACCACTTATAACTCCAATATTATAAGCATTTGCTATACTTGAATAATTACTACCTGCAATTCCTCCAACAGAACCACTACCAAATATATTTCCACCATTATAAGAATTTGTAACCTCAACTACATTTATTCCAACTA
>CAZKAC010000012.1:0-3746 GCA_964550725.1 uncultured archaeon | reverse complement strand
ATAACAGTTTGTTTTAATGCTGAAAAAACAATTGAACAAACTATAAAATCTGTTTTAAGTCAAACTTATGCAAATATAGAATATATTATTGTTGATGGAAAATCAACTGATTCTACTTTAAAGATTGTTGGAAAATATAAGAAAAAGATTTCAAAAATTGTTTCAGAGAAGGATAAAGGTTTGTATGATGCGATGAATAAAGGAGTAAAAATAGCAAAAGGCCAAGTAATTTACTTTTTGAATGCTGATGATGTGTTAATAGATAAAAATGTTGTTAGGGAAGTAATGGTTGAATTTGAAAATAATAAGTTAGATTTCGTTTTAGGTGATATTGATTGTTTTTATCCTGATACTAATTCAATAGTTAGAAAAAATGGTTTTTCTTCTATTGAAAAAATAAGAAACGGGGTAATGCCGCCACACCAAGCATCCTTTGTTAAAAAAACCTTTCTAAAAAAATACCCATTTAATATTAAATATAAGTCTAGCTCAGATTTTGATTTTTTTTGTAATTTGTTAAAAGAAAAACCAAGAATAAAAAAATTAAACAAAGTAATAGCAAGAATGATTATGACTGGTGTTAGTTCGAATAATATTTCTTATTATGAAACCGAAAAAATTGTTTATGAGCATTTTGGAGTTTATTATTTTTTCAAAATCCTTGTAAAAAACAGGTTTTTTATTGTTACAAAATTCATGTTGAAAAAATTTAGGTTAACTAAGTTTTGGAGAAAAATAAATCATAAATTAAAAATAATTTAATTTATTATCCCATGAATTAATCCAGTTCCAAAAACAATTGTTCTTAATATTGTTATTGGCCCGGCAACTAATTTTATGTTATTTTCTTTTATTTTTATAATGAAACTAAACTCTAGTAAAATATGTAATATTATTGTTCCTAGTATTCCAATCCAAACTAAGTTATTAAAGAATCCTAAAAAAAACAAAACAATTGTTATGTAGAATAGAATGATTTCTATTTTGATTTTTTGTGGGGTATAAGAGTCTTTTAGTATTTTATTTTCATGACTAGAATACATTTTTGGTCTATACACTGCTCTAAAATATTTTACTTTCAAATATTTTTTCAAACTAGTGGGGTGCAAGTGATAAACTATTGCTTTGTCATTAAACACTAATTTCATATTAGTTTTTTCTATTAATCTAAAACTAAACTCGGGGTCTTCTCCTGAAGCAATTGGAAAGCTTTCATCATCATATCCTCCAGCTAAAAGAAACTCTTTTTTCCTGAATGCAGCAGAATAACTGCCAACCCAATCAAGTTTTTTGCTATTTTTCATTCTTTTGTATCTTTCTTCTATCTCTTCCTGCACAAATCTTGCGATAATTTCTTTTTGTTTTGTTTTATAAGCTCCTTGTACTCCGACAACATTTTTATCTTCAAAAGGTTTTAGCATTTCTTCTAACCATTTTTTCTTTGGAACACAATCACTATCAATAAAGATAATTATTTCTCCAAGAGCTTTTTTTGCACCAGTGTTTCTTGCTTTTGCTGGTCCACTATTTTTTTGAAATAAGTATTTTACCTTATTTTTTTTAATAACTTCTCTGGTATTATCGGTTGAACCATCATCAACACAAATAATTTCAAATGGTTTTTGTTTTAATAAAGAATTAATAGTTTCTTGTATTGTTTTTCCACAATTATAACATGGAATAATAATACTTGTTTTCATTTTTTATCAATTCCTTTTACATATTTATCCAATATTTCAATAATTTTGTTATTTTTTTTTCTTTTTTTTATAATTATTTGTTTTCCAATAGCTTTTTTTATTTCTTTTTCATTTTTACAATATATTATTTTTCCACTGAGCTTTTCTGCAATTTCTATTTGATGATCGTCTACTGCTTCATCAAATTTTTTTAATCTTGGTAAAATAATTATTTTTTTTCCAAAATTTAATCCTTTCATCACACTTCCAACGCCCGCGTGTGTAATATATATTGTACATTTTTTTATGTTTTTTTCCATTTCTTCTTCTTCAAAAAATTTTTCGTATTTAATATTTTTTGGGATATATTTTCCATGTCCTATTTGAGCAATTATTTCTTCTTTTATTAGTTTTTTTTCTTTTAAAAGATCAATTTCTTTGATTAATCTATCAAATCCTTTTTTATACGTTCCAACACTAACAAATATCATAAAATTCACCTAAAAAATGCTTCCGCCATATTTTCCTTTTGGGTAATATTTTTTCAAATATTTCCATTGATAAACAAATAAATCTGATATTGGATAAACTAATTTTCCGGTTAAACTAGGTTCTTTTATTCTACAAAAACTTTCTATGTAAATTATTTTTTTATTTAGTAATTTGCCAATATAACAAGTTGCTAGTGCTGTTCCTGCCCCAGTAGATATTATTAAATCAGGATTTTCTTTTAGAATTATTTTTATACTTTGAAAAAAATTTTTAATAAATTTTATTGGGTTTCTTGAGGGTGCAGATATATAATATGTTTTTCCTTTTTTTGCAATATTTTGTGTATTAATATTTTTTGTAGTAACAAAATAATGTGGATGTTTTGAATAAAATTCTTCTAATTGTTGTAATTCTTTTATATGTCCTCCAGCAGAAGATATTAAACATATTTTTATTTTTTTCATAATAATAATATGTTTTAAGTTATTTTTAAGTTATTTGGTTTGAAATTAATTTTTTTTATAACTATGTGTGTTACTAATGCATAATATTATTTATTTGTAATGCATGATTTTAAATTATTAATTTTTTATTGTTTAGTTTTTGATTCTCCAAGATGACATTCAATAGCTTCTTTAATACTATCAAGAACTTCTTCAACACTATCTCCATAAGTATAACAGCCTGGTAAAGCAGGTACTGAAGCATAAATTTGTCCTGATTTATCTTTTTCTAAAACTAAGTCAAAATCTAACATATGATCACTATTATATTATTAATCAAACTAAAATAAAAAACTATCTAACAATTGTGCCTTTTCTGCCTTGTTTGAAAGTATTGTTTTTACATTTCTCATATTTCAAAACCATTTTTTATTGCATTGTCTAATTTTTTATTAGGGTTGTGTATCCAAGTTATTCCTTTTGAAGAAAAAACAATCTTGTTACTATCTTCTAAATATTCAATTATTATTTTTAGCATATTATGGTTTATTTGTTTTGGTAAATTCTTTTTTAATTCAGAGAGTTTGAAAACACTTTGAGGAATTTTTTGCATAGTATCTTCTACCATTAGAACTGTGTTTAATGTGGGTGAATACTCATACTTTTTTTCATTTTCCATTTGGATTTTAGAATACATAAAAATAACTTATTAAATAATAACTAATTGTTATTAATATGTTATTATAAATGTTTTTAATGGCATGGAAAAAGAATTATTTCTTTTTGTAAGTATTCTTTTTCATTATTTTCACCCAGTCTTTATCATCACTTTTATTATCCCAAACTTCTTTTAGTGAATGTAAGCCCATTTCGTGCATATCGCTAAAATCATTTGATAAATTCAATTTTCCTTCTTTTATAAGTTTTTGTAATAACTCGTCAATTGCCTTTTTGTTGTATTCGTTTTGAGAAATAGCTTTTTCTATTTTTTTTGTTGTTCTTAGTACTTCCATTCTTTTTTTTAAGAATTGTCTTGTTTCTTCTGACCAATTAACTTCTTTAAAAGAAAGCATTTCTTTTTTCATTTCTTTTGGAATAGACAAAGTCAAAGTAACACTATTCATACTAAATA
>CAZKAC010000011.1:0-6102 GCA_964550725.1 uncultured archaeon | reverse complement strand
TTTTTATTTACTGATTTTTAATTACTTTTTTATTTTTTTTAATCTTTTCAATCCAGGAATGTCTATTTCTGAGTAATCAATAATTATTCCAGCTTTTTGTAATGTTTTTCTCATTGCATATGCTTTGCAGAATTGTTGTAGTTCTTTTTGTTCATTTTTTTGTAAACTGTCTAATGAAGTTATTTCATTAATTATTTTTGAAATTTTTCTTGAATTAACCTCTTCAATAGCTTTAGCTACATCTTTTTTTTCAATGCCCACTTCTTCAATTGCTTTGTCTATTTTATCTAATTCAATTATTTTTTTTAAATTATATTCTATTTTATTATCAACACTCATAGTTAAACTGGCCAAAAATTCAGCTACTGTTTTTGGATCAGTTTTTTCGGTAATTGTTATTTTTTTAATTGCTTTCCAATCAGCATAATTTGCAATAAGTTGTATGCTTCCGTCTTCCATTTAAAACACCTCTTTAATATCTAAATATTTTGTTATATCTTATTTATAAAGTTGTTTTTTTTTGTAGTAGTAAATATTTTTTGCTTTTATTTTGTTTTTATTTTTATGTTTAATAAGTAGTAATATATATAACAAAAATATTAATTTATTGTTGTTTATTGTTGTATTGGTGTGTTTTAATGGTTAAAGATGATTATTATCTAAATAGAAGTTATGGTAAAAATTTGGGTAGTGTGGATGATTTTGATGAAATAAATTTTGAGGATAATGAATTAAATCAAAAATCAACAAAAAATTTTTTGCCCATAAAAAAAATTGGGATAATTATAATAATTGTTTTTCTTATTTTGCTTTTATTTGTATTTCAAAAATCTTCACAAGGGGTTGAGGATAGTATTTTATTTACTGATTCTAATGGTGAACGAATAACTATGAAAGGTAGTATAGCTTTGGATGGAGAAATAGTTGAAACTTTTAGTGTGGATGGTGAAGTATTACAAGTTACTATGAATCCAGATGAGAGAAATTCAAAAATTACTTTAAAGTCTGGGGGGTTTTCTTCTGGAACGATAAATGGAGTAGTAACTATACGTGATTTGGGGGGACTATTTTTTATTTCTTCAGAACAAGTTACAATTCATGATGATGGTACAATAATTTTTAATTTGCAAGCAGATGAGTATGCTGAGCTTAATAGTGGACAAACTTTTGAAATTAATGCATTAGTTGAGATTGAAATTGATGGTGATGGTGATGGAGTAGTTGACGAAATAATTATTATCGAAGTACCTATTGAAATAATTCTTCAAGAGTATCAATCAATCGGGTGTCTTTTAATTGACAAGACTGAAATATCTAAGACAACTCCAAGTGGATTTCTTGAACAAGAATTTAAATTTAGAGCAACTTGTAATTTAGATGAGGCATTGTTTGCAACGATAAATTGGAAAGATAAACCTATGGGGACTGTTGAATTGTATATTCAAGAGTCTTCTCCAGAAGGGCAAAATTTAACTCAAAAACCAACAATGGTTAGAAAATCTTTATCTACAACAAATGAGTATGTTGGAAAATTAGTTTTTATTCCTTTTAAGAGTTATGCGGGGGAGGAGGCGGTTTTTAGTTTGCAATTAAATTATGGTGATACTGTTGCAGAAATAAATTTTAACCTAGCTCTTGACAATCTTGAACAATGTATAAATTTTGTGGATGAAAAACTTGATATTATTGATTTTTTGGATGAAGCAAAAATAACAATAGATGTTTCAACTTGTCTTTCTGATAGAATTGATTTTAGTATTTGTCCAAATCATGATGGGTGTTCTGGTGGGGCAGAAGGAAAAATTTCTCCTTCAGCAGGTTACTTTTATTTGTCTCCAAAAAATAATGCTACAAAAACAATAAGTGTTTCGCGTGGAGAAATTCCTGGAGTTTATGGATTGACCTTTTATGCTGCTGTTCCTGGGCATAAATTATCTTTAATTTCTGAAAAAGAAATTTTTGTTTATCCTTCAAATACAATTTTAAAACCTGATAAATTTGTTATTTCTCTTTTTGGTCAAGGTTCTTCTGATTTGACGCGTGTCAAACATTCTGAGTTAGCAGAAGATGTATTGGTAGAAACAAGTGTTTGTAATTTGTATAAAAGTTCTACTGATGGGCAGGGGTGGTGGAGAGATTTAACAACTAATAATAAAATATATTCTGGCAGAGGATTATATCAAACATCTTTGTTTGATTCTCTTGGATGGGTAGATTATGCTTATGTTTCTGCACAAGCCCTTTCTCATCAAGAAAATTTTAAAATAAAAAAAACTTTTGAAGATACAGTGAATGCTTATGATTTTACGCGAGATTCTTATTTACAAACAAATAGTGCTTTAGAAAAAATACAAGCTGTTAATAGTGCTGTTGATGAAACAATTGATTTTGAATCTACCCAAGATAGTTTAAGTCTTTTAGCAACAACAAATAATTTGTATACTAGTGTTACAAATTATACTCAAACCTGTGCTAAGGTAACCTCAGTAAGTTCTTCATTAAATGGAGGATTAATTCAAGCAAATGGTTTAGTCTGCTCAGGTAATCAATTATTTAAAACTGCTTATACTTCTGCAAATAGTAGTGCTTTGAGTTTGAAGAATCATGTTTGTAATACTGGTTTGTCAGGAATAGTGCAAGCATATGAACTTGCAAACCAAATAAAAAATAGTTATGAAATTTTAAATAGTTCTAATAAAGATAGTCAAATAGATGCAGGAAAAGCGTTAGTTCATGCAGTTGATGCTATGGATTATATATCTACTGCTATTGAAAATTCAAATAATTCAATGGAGTATGTTTTACTTGCATTAGATGCGGTTTCTTCAAATTCAACAACAAATATTTCTGATGGATATCTTTTAGCAAATGAATATTTAATGTTGGCAAAAATAGAAAATCAATATTCTAAAGAAGCACTTGATAAAGCAAATCTAAGTCTTACAAAAGCTGATGATGAGCTTACTTTGTTATATGAAAAATGGGAGTGGGGAGCTGAAGAGATTAATGAAATTGTTTATTCTTTAACTTCTCTTTCAAAAATTGTTGCTGAACAATTAACTTTAATAACAACAACACAATCAAGCATAAACTCATTAAGAAGCTCATTAGAATCAGCAGAATCTTGTTCACCCTGTACTATTTCAGCAGTTACTGTTGATACACAATGTGTTTCATTATTGGGGATTGTAAATGTTTCAAAACCTATTGTTGAAAGTGTGTCTGAAAACATGAATTCAAATCTAAATAGGCTTACATTAATTAACAATGCATTGGCTTCTTCAATAAGCACTTATGATACTTATCAACAATACCAAAATTTAGCAGGGACTCAAATTTCTGATTCTCGACAACAAAACATTTCAACAATAAATGATTATTATTTACCTGCAGTTCTTGCAGAGAATGATGCTTATCTATCAAAAGATGCTGCGATTCTTGCTGCAAAAAATCTTGCAATTAATTCAAAACAATCAAGTGATACTTCCGATTATACAAGAATTGGTTTATCTCCAGGAAATTATAACGAAAAAAGACTTTCAGGATTGATTGCAACCGCTGTTTCTACTGGGTTCATTAATGGAGCTTATGATAGTGGAGTTTACACAACAAAAACTACTGGAGGAAATTCTGAAGTAATAATTGGTTTTTTGGAATCTGAAAATGGTTCTAAAAAGTATGATTTAAATTATGGGGCTAATTCTGGAAATTATTTTAAAAATGAGTCTGAAAAAGCTTATTTTTCTTCTGATATTCTAACATCAGCTGAAATTTTGAGAAACTTTACAGAGGATTGTGATAATAAGGTTGAATTAATCCTACCTGATTATAAAATAAATTTATTGAAAGATACAAAACCAATAACAATTTCCGGAGGAAAAATTATGGCCGCTTGGTCTTTTGAAGAACCAATGGTTTTTGATGTTTTTGAAGAACAAGAAGTTGGAATTAAATTTGTTAATAACTCTTTATACAATAATGGGTATGCGACAGTTACTTTAAAATTTGACAAACATTCTCACGCACCAAAAACAACTGAAGCTGGAAATTTTGGTCCGTTCAATATTACTGATTCTTTGGTTGAAACTATTGAAGAAAAGTTTCATTTCAAGTTTAATTCAATGCCGCGGAAGGCTTCAACCCCAGTTACAACAAAAATTGATTTATGTTCAAAAGGATTAATAAGGGGAAGTACAGGAGAAAGTGCTTTGCCAAATGCACAATTAGATTGGCAGTGGGATAATATTGATGTGTCTAAATATTTAGATGCGACACAATTATCAATTATTATTTCAAAAAATCTTGCAAAACTAGACAATGTTTTAAAATCAAATTCTACTATTTGTCCTGTTGATCCATCATTAACAATTTTAGAATCAGTTAAAACTTCAGAAGCCATTATTTCAAAAACGGATTGTTTTTTGCCATTATCAACAAATTTTTATGATGGTTTTCCTGCAATATATTATTATCTAAAAAATAGTTTTGTTCCTGTTGAAGGTGTTCAAAATCTAAATTCATTTTTAGGATTAATTGATTTTAATGTAAATCTAATAATGGATGGATATGGTTTAGAATTTCAGGATGATTTTGAGAGAGAATATACTTCAAAAGCATTATATGCTGATGATGCATTTACTAGTCCATTTACTGGAATAAGTAAATATTTTGCGAATTCTAATTATGCATATTATTCTGCTGAAACAAAGGGTTTTAACGCGAGTAATGATTTTTTTATTCCTGATGCGGGAAATTATAGGGTTCGAATTTTAGCAAATTTAAAAAGTGGGGGTTTGTTTGAAAATAGTTTACCTTCAGCAAAACTAATTTTTGATTTGTATTCATTACAACCAATAAATAAAAATTATAGTCCATTTTATTATTTCCCATTTAATGGTTCAGTAGGTATAAAATCGCGAAACGATCGTGTATCTTATGGAGTTGGGGGAACTTCTGATTTATTAATTGATAAATCAAATAATGCTTTGTTAAATAATGAACAAGAAAGAGCATTATTTAATATTGAAACTCAAACAAAATCAAATTTTTTCACAATGAATAGTTTAAATTCAAAACGAGGAAAATTACTTGATGTTTTATTCAAATATGATTCTAAACAAAATAATGTGGATGGATCAAAAATAGTTTTTTCTCCAAATTATGCTACACCTATATTAATTGGAGTCAAAGGAAATGAGCATGCACAATCAATTTTTAGTTATGTTCCTAAAGAAAATGAAAAAATAATTAAATCAGAGTATCAAAATTTATTATTCTTTAATGGAGTTGAAAAATGTTCTTATTATGGTGAGGGGGATGTAGATAAATTAATTAATCTTGTTTCGAGTATTAAAGATGGAGAAAAATATTCAATTTCTTTAAATTCTGGAAAAGGTAATGTTTTATTAAAAACTATTGTTTATTCTCCAGTAAATTCAAATTATGTTCTTGAACCAATTGAAGAATCAAATTATTTTGCTTCAATTTCTGGAAAATCAAATAAAGGGATTAATTTAGAGGGTATTTCTGGAATGAATTATAATGATTTTTTGGGAGGGCAAGTTATTTTTGGAGTATCTGATGTTTTTGATGGAGTATTGCAAGAAAATATTTGTGTTGCTCAATTGGGAGATAGAGAAATTTATTGGTGGCCTGAGTCAATATATTATGAATCTGATTTAAGTGGAAATAATATGCGAATAATTGAAAATCAATTAATTTCTGAATGTAATTAATAATTTGTATTATTTTTAGTTAAATTTATTTTAGTTTTTTTTTGTTTAATATTTTTTTAAAGTTTAATTAGTTTCCCTTAGAAATTTGGTAAATTCCATAAGAAAAAGCAATTACTGCTAATATTGTGCTTATTCCTGGTTCAATGATTCTAAAATTAAAATCTAACATTTCTAAACTCATTAGTAAAAATATGGTTCCAAAAAAAACCAGTATTATTCCCTGTTCAGTATTATTCATTAAATAATTCCTTAACTAAGCATATAAAAATCTTTCTTTCACTGGAAAAAGTTATTATCTTAATTTTTGTTATGTAGAAAATATTGGTTTTTTTTTTGTTAATGTTTATTTTTAAATAATTTATTTAAA
>CAZKAC010000010.1:0-3422 GCA_964550725.1 uncultured archaeon | reverse complement strand
TTGATTAAAATTTATTAAAAACTAGATTATTATTTTTTGTTATTTTTTTCTTAAAATTTTTACATTTGGGCCATATTTTGTATATTCTACTTCAGTTCCAGATTCTAAACCAGTAATGTCATTTGGTTTTGGTGCATCAAGAGTTTCATAAGTGGTAATATCCATTATTTGAACTCTATCACCAATAACTGCTACGATTTGTGCAGTTGATTTTGGTAATATTGGGATATGTACTTCACCATCAGTTGATTTTAGAAGACCTTTTTTTTGGTTATTAAAAATATTTATTGCAACAATACGAACTTTTGCTGCTCCATGTTTTCCTGGTTTAGATTTTTCAGTAGTTTTAACTTGGCAAACTTCATCATCAATTAATACATATGAGCCTGGTTTTAATGAACCTGCTTGTCCAAATTTTTTTTCATCAATAGCCATAATAACACTATATGAATAGGAAAAGTGAAGGTTTAAAAACAAAACTGATGTGTTTGAAAATTATTAAATTTTATATATTTTATCTGATTTTGTTAGATAGTAAGTGTTTTATATCATTTATCTCATATATTAGTTAAGAATTATTTTATTTATTATTTATGGTTATTGAATGGACATTGGTTTTTTGGGGGTTAGATTATGATGTTTGATAAATTTATAAAAATGCTTCCTTCAAAAAATAAAAGTTTGGCAATTTTTGTTGATGGTCCAAATATTCTTAGAAAAGAATTGGGTATTGATTTAGATATGATTAAGAAAGAAGCTTTGAAACATGGTTCTATAAAAGTGGGTAAGGTATATCTTAACCAATTTGCTTCTCAAAAACTTGTTGAAGCGGTTGTGAATCAAGGCTTTGAACCAATTATAAGTACTACCGATATTGATGTTGCTATGGCTTGTGATGCGACTGAGATGGTATTTAATGATACTATTGATACTATTGTTTTTGCTACTCGAGATTCTGATTTTTTGCCTGCAGTTATTAAAGCTAAGAATAAAGGCAAAGAAACAATTGCTATTATGGGTGAAGAAATGTCAGCAGCTGCATTAAAAAATACTGTTGATAAAGTTGTTTTTTTAAAAAAGAAAAATAGTATATTGAAGTAATTTAGTTAATTTTTAGTAATTTATTTTTATTGGAGTATTGGAATTATATTATAAATAATTATTTTTGGTGAGATTTAGATGAATTTTCCAGTGGGTAGAGTAGTAATGAAAGGAGAGTTGCCTTCAAATATTTATTTAACAATTCAAGAATTAGTTAATTCTGGGTTTAATGGATATATTATACAAAGTATAAAATCTTGGTGTGTTCAAGAAGGAGTTATTTTTTTTAGAGATGGTAAAGTAATTGCTTCTATTGTGGAGTGTAGTTTTGTTAAAAAAAACTTAAAAGGAGATGAAGCATTTTTAGAATTTTTAAATCAAACTTTAGTTAAGGGATATTATCAAATTGTAGAACTTTCAAGAAGTCAAATTGATTTAATTATTGCATTTGATCAAAAATTACTTTTTTCGAAGGAAATAGTTTTAAAAGATGTTACAAAGCTAATCCCTAATAAGTTTATTGAAAGATTTTCTTTTGATGACACAAAAAAAGATGTTTTTGGAGCATATGGTCTGGGTGCTTTGAGATAAAATATTTTTAAATTAGAAATAGTTATGATAGTTTTTATTTTTTAGGAATTGATATTTATGTTAAAAAGAGTTTTACGAAAATTTGCTGCTAAGGTTATGGATGTTGATGATACTGAGATTCCAGTTTCACAAATAAATGTTTTGAAAGATTTTTTATCAAAACATAGATATGAATTTTCAGATAATTTTCAAGAAAATTTGATTACTTTAAAAAGAAAACACATGGTTGATTCTTTTGTAGTTACTAATCAAGATGGTAGCATAATTGTTTCAAGTGAAGGTAATGGTAATATGGAAGGGATTGTTGGTACTGCAATGTATTCTTATATTCAATCTGAATTACCAGGATCAGAATCAGTTTTGGTAAAAAAAGATGATGGTTGGTTTATGCTTTTTTCAATTGAAAAAAAAATATATATTGTAAAAGCAGGCAGTGAACTATCAAATATTGAGTTAAAAGCACTTGCGTTAGAATTACATTCATTACTTCCTAAAAGTAATAAAAAAGATGATTTAAAAGTTTCAAGGGTTGCGAATTAAGGTGAAAATATGGCGAGAGTAATTGCGATGGCTTCTGGAAAAGGAGGCACTGGGAAAACAACTCTTACTGCAAATTTAGGGATTTCTCTTTCTAAAGCGGGGAAAAAAGTTTTATTAATTGATGCTGATGTTGCGATGGCAAATTTATCTCTTCTTTTAGGGATGCAAGGATCTCCAATAACTTTACACGATGTTTTACTTGGAGAAGCACAAATTAAAGATGCTGTTTATGATGGGCCTATGGGAATTCATTTTGTTCCTTCTGGGTTAAGTCTTGAAAATTACAAAAGAGTTGATTCTGAAAGATTAGCAGGTATAATAACTGAGGTTGAAGATGATTATGATTTTATTTTGTTAGATGCTGCTGCAGGAATAGAAAAAAATGTGTTATCTGCTCTTAGTGCATCCCATGAAACAATCATTATTACAATGCCTACTTCGCCATCGGTTGCTGATGCGTTAAAAACAAAGATTGTTGCTCAAAGATTGGGTTCTAAAACTATTGGAGTTATAATTAATATGACTAGAAATGAAAATGGAGAAATTACTAAACAAGACATTGCGAATATGTTAGAACTTCCTGTTATTGGAGCTGTGCCTTTTGATGATGAAGTAAGGCGAAGTTTTATGCAAGGTAAAGTTGCTCCTGTGTCAGTTAGAAAACCAGATGCTGTTGCGGTATCAGAATTTATGAAAATCGCACAAAGACTTACTGGTGTTAAGATTGTTGAAGAAACTAAACCTAAAAAGGAAGGTTTTTTCGCAAGATTGTTTGCAAAATTCAAACGAAAGTGAGGTGTTTTAGATGAGCAACAGACCATTTGATCTATTGAATGAATCGCTTGGAAAAGAGGTTCTAGTAATTTTAAAAGGAAATTCACAAATGAGAGGAAAACTTAAAGCGTTCGATATTCACATGAACCTTGTTTTAGAAGAAGCCTCACAACTTGTTGATGGTGAAATGAAAACAAAATATGGAAAAATTATTATTAGAGGAGATAGTGTAATAATGGTTTCTCCATAATTCTTTAAGGTATTTTAAATAAAAAATATTTTTAATATTTTTTTAATTAGTTTGTTTTGATTTTAAAAAAAGGGATTTGGAAAAAAACCCTTTTTTCTTTTTTTATATTTTTATTTTTTTATTAATTGTTTATTTTGGTTGGTTGTTGGTTTTGGTTGGTTTTGGTTGGTTGTTGGTTTTGGTTGGTTTTGGTTGGTTGTTGGTTTTAATGTTTTATAATCAATAA
>CAZKAC010000009.1:0-5272 GCA_964550725.1 uncultured archaeon | reverse complement strand
GGGTGAAGAGGTTTTTTTCCTTGTAATTTCCTTTTCACCCAAACACTCCTAAAAAACAAAACGGACTTGTTTAAAAAGTATTGAAAAAGGACTCGTGTGCAAAAAGTTAAATTGGTCTATTAAAATAAGCAAATATAGATATTATAATAGCAAGAACTGAAAGGATTGTAGTAATAATTAACCACCATTTATTTATTTTAAAATTTTTTTCCAATAAATTTATCCCAAGCCACCCAAACTCCAAGTAAACCAAAAATAATTAAAACACCTCTAACTTGGACTGGATTTAATAAATCAGGCAAAATAATTTCTAAAATTTTAGTATCTAATGAAGGAATTACTGTCAGTGATAAAAACATTAACAATAGTCCAAACCAATAGTCTCTAAAAAAATTAACTGGTTTTTGTCCACAAATTTTCATTTAAATCACTTACTTAAAATAAGATATTATTGCTAAAATTATTGTTGCAATAGCCATTACTGCGGTTGCAATCGCCATGAATCGAGTCCAGTTAGTATATGTTTCAATTTGTTTTGTTGAATTTGACATTTCACAAATTGTCTTATCAGTTTGTCTTCTTTGTATTTCAAGCATTGTGTCATTTTTATGTTCTTGTTGATTTATATTGTCTCTAAAGAATAATAATTCATCATCTTCAAACGAAGTTAAGCCAGATGTCTTTCTTTTATATACTAAGTTTCCTATTTTTTGAGCTTTTTCTTGTGACATGTATTATTCCTCGTCTAATTTGGGCTTTTTCAATCCATCAGTTTTAGGACAAGTTCTACACATTGATTCGTCTAAAGAAGGTATTTCGGGGCAATCGGGATACAAACCTTTGCAATTAGGAAACTCGCCAGAATAACGAATAGCTTTTTCATTTTCAGAAAGGGGTTTATTGCCTTTCTCACTCATTTTTTCATAGTTCAAACTGCTACCCATATTCATTAACCTCAAATAAATTATAATAAAATATATCTTAAATAACTTTTGTTTTTGTAATTTTAAATATTATAAAAAATTTATAAACGAAAGGTTTAAGAAAGATGGATTGCTATTATTAATATGGTTGAAATAAACAAATCTAATATTTCCATATTTCTAAATATGTTAGGGTTTATTTTAAAAGATGGTGAGGATTTAACCTATTTTAAAAAATATAATTCAAATTATGAAATAATTGTAAACATAGATAAGACTGATTTTAAAAAATCAAAAATTGACTTAGGAAATAAAATAAAAGTAACAAGGAATACTACTACAAATTTTGCTCAACAAGAAAATTTTGTAATATTGGAATGTATTAATAGATTACTTGATAAAAAATATTTGCCCGAAAAAATTATTATTGAAAAAGATTGGAAATTAGGTCATAAGGAAAAAGGTTGTTTAGATATACAAGTTTTGGATAGTAATAATAAAAGTTTTTTAATGATTGAATGTAAAACTTGGAATAATGAATATAAAAAAGAAAAAAATAAAATGTATGATGATGGGGGACAATTATTTTCTTATTTTTCTCAAGACAGAGATACCAAATATTTATGTTTATATACTTCAGTATTAAATAATAATAAATTTATTTTTGAAAATGCAATAGTAAAGATTACTAACGAAATTTCAAAGTCAACAACACAAAAAGAAGCTTTTGAAAACTGGACACCACAAATATTTGAAAATAAAGGAATATTTGAAGATACAATACAACCATATAACGTCAAATTTAGTGGGTTAAGAAAAAA
Source organism: uncultured archaeon (assembly GCA_964550725.1). Lineage (GTDB taxonomy): Archaea > Iainarchaeota > Iainarchaeia > Iainarchaeales > JAAZKV01 > CAZKAC01. The sequence goes on along the minus strand of CAZKAC010000009.1, from coordinate 3,528 downwards.
AGATTTAAAAGATTTAACAAGAGAAGATGGAGGAGATATTTTTAATCGATTTGCTGAAATATTAAGACGAAATGTTGTATCAGATAAGACAAACGCATATAACAAAATATTTAACTTGTTTTTATGTAAGATAGTGGATGAATGTGAAAAAGATGATGATAACGCAAAGTTAGAATTACAATGGGAAGAAGGCGAAAGTAATGAAAACGTTCTTTTAAGATTAAATGATTTATATAAAAGAGGAATGATGGATTATCTGAATTTAGATATTTCATCTGTTACAATAAGTCAATTAGAAGAAGAATTAGAAAAGTTAAAAACAAAAAAAGATAAAGATAAAATAAGAAATCTATTTATCGAACAAAAATTATATACAAGTAATGATTTCGCATTTAAAGAAATATTTGATAAAAAAACTTTTGATTTAAATTGTATTGTTGTTAAAGAAGTAGTAAAGCTTTTAGAACCTTATAAAATAAAATATGAAACTAAACAACAATTTCTTGGAGATTTTTTTGAAAAATTACTTAATACTGGAATAAAACAAGAAGCGGGGCAATTTTTCACACCAGTTCCAATAGCACAATTTATGTGCAAATCTTTACCAATTTATGAAATAATCCAAAAAAAGAATAATAATAAAGAAATTAATTTTTTACCATATATAATTGATTATGCGTCTGGTTCAGGACATTTTTTAACTGAGATGATGGAAGAAATAAATTATTATGTGGAAAAAATAGATTCGAGCTTTATAAAAGGCGGAACAAAAGCAAAAAATGAATTTAATTCATTAAAGGAAAATATGCTTTGGTCAAAAGAATATGTTTACGGGATTGAAAAAGACTATCGATTGGCAAAAACCACAAAAATTTCCACATTTTTAAATGGGGATGGAGATGCAACAGTTATTTATGGAGATGGATTAGATAATTTTTTCAAAAGCGTAGATTATGCTGGAAAATTAAAAAATATTAGTGAAAGACAAGAAAATGAACAATTTGATATTGTTATTGCAAATCCACCTTATTCAGTTAGTGGATTTAAAACCACCTTAAAAAATGGCGCAGAAAGCTTTGACTTATTTGATAATTTTACTGATAAATCCAAAGAAATTGAATGTTTATTTATAGAACGAACTAAGCAATTATTAAAAATTGGGGGTGTTGCAGGAATAATTTTACCAAGTAGTATATTGTCTAATAAAGGAGTTTATTCAAAATCAAGAGAACAAATTTTAGAAAATTTTGAAATAAAAGGAATTGTTGAACTTGGCACAAATACATTTATGGCTACTGGTACAAATACAATTATTATTTTTTTAAAAAGAATAGAAAATAAAAGAGACCAGATAATTAATTTAATAAATGAAAGTATTAGACAAAAAAAAGATTTAAGTATAAACCACATTGAAACACCAATAAGTAAATATTTGAATCAAGTTAGTAAAATCTCCTTCATGGATTATATTGAAAATTTTAAAGAAGACCAAGACTTGGAAAGATTACTTTATTTTATTTTAACTTATAATAAAAAAGTAATAGTTTCTAATACTCCAAAACTAAATGATGATGAAAAAGAATTTTTAGGGTATGAATTTTCCAACAGGCGCGGGTATGAAGGTATTAATATTTTTAATCTTGGGGGCAAATTATATAATCCAATAAAAATTGAAGATGAAACTAAAGTTAATTATTACATTCTGAAGAACTTTCATGATGAGATATTTAAAATTAAAGACGAAAACAAGTTAGTAAAAATATTAAATTTAAATGAAATGATTGACTTTGAAACAAATGAATTTATAAAAACTATAACTTTAAATAAAAAAAAACGAATATGCTTTAATGAAGAATCAAAACTAAATCTTTTATCTGAAAGAATTAATGTTATTATTGGAGGTACACCTTCAAGAAAGATAAGGCAATATTATTCAGGAGATAATTTATGGGTATCAATTCAACAAATGAATGGTAAAGAAATTAATGACACAAAAGAAAAAATAACCAATAATGCTATAAAAAATTCCAATGTTAAATTAATTAAAAAAGGCACTACTTTATTAAGTTTCAAATTATCTATTGGTAAAACAGCAATTGCGGGGAAAGACCTTTATACAAATGAAGCAATTGCTGGGCTTGAAATAAAACCACAATTCAAAAGTGAAGTTTTAGATGAATATATATTTTTCTTTTTTTCAAGTAAATTAGCTAAGGAGTTATTAGTTAGAAGTAATAATGTATTTGGAAGTAGTTTAAATAAACCATTTATTGAAAATATTAAAATGCCTTTTCCTGATATTAAAATTCAAAAAAAGATAATTTCGGAATCTAAACTAATAAATAATAAAATAATAATAAATAAAGAAAAAATCAAAGTATTAACTAATAAAATTTATAATAAACTTGATAGTATCAAAGGGATTGAAAATATTAAAATTAGAGATATTTGTGTAACTTCATCAGGTGGAACCCCATTAACTTCAAAAAAAGAATATTATACTAATGGTACAATTAATTGGTTAACAAGTGGTGAAGTCAAAAATGGTTTAATACAAAAGACAAAAAATAAAATAACTGAACTTGGGTTAAAAAATTCTTCAGCAAAATTATTTCCAAAAGGGACTGTTTTAATTGCCATGTATGGTGCCACAGCTGGACAGGTAGGTATTTTAAATATTGAATCTTCAACCAATCAAGCAATTTGTGGAATTATTCCAAACAATAAAATAAACTCAAAATATCTTTATTATTATTTATTGCAACAAACACAAGAATTTTTAGACATTAGAACTGGGGTTGCAAGACCAAATCTTTCTCAAGATAAAATTAAAAATTTTAAAATACCTGTGCCTACATTAGATATTCAAGAAAAATTAGTTCAAGAAATAGAAAAAATAGAATCTGAAATACAAGTGACTAAACATCAAAATTTACAACTTGAATTAGAGAAAAATGAAATAATAAAAAAATATTTAATGTAATCTGCTTTTACAAGTTATTTGTTTTGTTTGTTCCATTGTTGTATTGCTTCTATTAGTGCTTTTTGTTTGCATCCTTTTTTGTCGCCAAATTTGTTTCTTGCTTTGTTATAAAATTCAATTAGTAATTTGTCCTCTACATTTTGGTTTATTGTTCCCATGAATAGATAACAACATAACTATTTATAAATGTTATCTTACAAAAGATATGTAGGTATGTAGCTATTTAACGTGAATAAGTTATGAATGAAAATGTAAAAAGTTGTTTCCGTTGCGGTTCAGAAAAAATTGTTAAACGAGGAAAACAATTTAATGCTTTGAAAAGTAAGTGGAAACAAAGATGGCAATGTTTAAATTGCAAACACAAATTTAATGAGAAAAAAGAACATTTATTAGATTATGAAGCAGAACCGTTTGAGTATAAACCATTAGGAACAACACCAACTAACTGGAGTAAATATAACGAAGCACAACTCAACGAAAAATTACTATTTTTAGAAATTGTTAATGATTTGTTAAATATGTTTGAGTTTAAACAAGTAAAAACA
>CAZKAC010000008.1:0-5416 GCA_964550725.1 uncultured archaeon | reverse complement strand
TTATTTTAATATGCGTAAAAGTTGTCCAGTTTGTGGCTCAAAAAAATACAACTCATTAGGAAAAGGAATATATGCCTGCGCAAAATGTAAGTTTATTTCTAAACAAATTCAAAAATAAGACCATTTAATAAATTCAAAAAAATCCATAAAGAATTAAATACTTTAAAAACCAAATTTAATAATGTTTAAAACAAAAATGTTTAAGAAAAACCCATATCAACGAAAAAAAGTATCCAAAAAAGTTTCAATTAATCAATTAAATACCCAAGGAACTTACGAATTAAGAAAATTTTTAATAACAAAAATGCGAAAAAGAAAAACTCTCCCAAATATAGAACAGTGGCGCTTTTTAGAAGCAAAAAGCGGAACAACATTTTTTGAATTACCAAATGGAAAAAAAATAGCAGTTAAACCAGAATTAACCACATCTTTTCCAAAGGCAATAATTACTACAAAAGGAAATAACAAAGGAAGACATATGCTACCCATATTAAATAAATTAATAAAAAAGCGAGTTAGAATTGAAACTCCTCTTGGAGAAATTGAAACAAAAAGTGGACAAAAATTTTATATAACACGTGTTGTTGAAGGTAAAACTTTAGCAGATTTTATACACACATCTCCCCCCGGAAAAATCAGTGAAATCGTACAAAAAATGGCTATAGAATTAGCAAATATACATCAACGCGGAGTAATACATGGCCACCCCCACAATTTAAATTGGATAATCCACAATGGGAAAGCAAAACTTATTGATGTAAAAGGAGTTTCATTCAAAGAAGATTATTCACACAACATTTGGAAAACTATGACAGATAATGACCGACACACAGTAACAGATAGTTTACCAAAATTTTTTAGACCAATTTTCAATTCAGAATATTGGAAAAGAACTAAATAAATTTAAAAAAAAATTTTAAACAATACCAAACCACTTATAATAATTAAAAAACACTAATTGTTGGACAGCGCTGGCACAGTACTTTAGAAAAGTTTAAATAATTAGTTATATGCTAACTATATAGTGAGTATATGTCAAATGTTACTACTATTCAACTGCCAAAAAAAGTTCTTTTTGAACTAAAAGGTGTGAAGAAATATCCAAGACAGAGCTATGCTGAACTGATTTCTGAAATGGTTAAAACATTTAAACAAGCAAAAAGAAAGAATCAGTATGATGAATTTTTACACTCAATCCAGCAGAGAAAAATGAAAGAACTTTGGGATAACAAAGAAGATGAAGCTTGGGAAAAAGCGTGATTTTAATGTATTCTTCAGGACAAGTTGTTTTGGCGAACATACAGTTTCCTAATTATTCTGGAATAAAAAAAAGACCCGCAATTATTCTTTTTAGTGAAATGGGAAACATTGTTGTTGCCGGCATAACAAGCAACCTAAAAATGAAAGGAATTCCTTTAACGCAAAAAGAAGGCGCAATAAAAGATTCAGTAATAAAAACAAACTATGTTTTTACAATCGCTGATGAATTAATCGAAAAGAAACTTTTTGAACTTACAAAACAAAAGAAACTGATTCTTTACAAAGAAATGGATGAAAAGATTTCCGAATTAAAACACTAATTGTTGGGTTTTTTTATTTTTGTCGGCACTCTAATCTAGAAAGTTTTATATATTTGAATATATACAAATATATTGTGATATATGATGTATACTACTGTTAGAGTTGAAGAAAAAACAAAACAAAAGTTAGAAGCGCTAAAGGAATATGACAGGGAGACATTTGATTCTCTTTTGAATCGATTGGCTGATAACTATCCTGAAGTTAAAGATGAACTTGTTAAAGATATTGTTAAAGAAGCTGACGAGTATTATAAAAAAGGAATAAAACATAAGTTTAGCTCTTCTGATGATTTGAGAAAATTAATCGAGGGCTAATATGGCTTTTAAATATGGTTTCTCAGAAGAGTTTTTGAACACTCTTAAAAAAATTCAAAAAAAACACAAACCCTTGTATGAAGCCGTTCTTAAAAAAATTGATGAAATAGTTTCTAGAGATAATAATACAATTGATTTTTACAAAAATTTAAAACATGATTTGAATGATTCCAAAAGAGTGCACCTGTTGAAAAGCTATGTTTTGATGTTCTCTGTTAACAAAAAGGAAAAACACATTTTATTCCAAAAAATAAGTCATCACGATGAAGCATACAAATAAAATTAATTATTCGTGCCGGCACTCTCCTTTGTAAAGGATTAAATACTTTCCAAATACTATTTGTTAGCATGGTTCTTTTAACTAAAACAAAATACATGGCTGGATTGCAGTGCCCGCGCTTACTATGGTTCACAGAAAAAAAGCTTCTTCCTGAAGTTAATCTTTCCACTAAACATATTTTTTCACAGGGACATGAACTTGAAGATTATGTAAAATTATTGTGTTCTAAAAGCGTTGATTTGAATGGTTCGGATTTTAAAAAAAATCTTGACAAAACAAGAGAAGCTATGAATGAAATGAAAAAGTTTAGGAAAAGATTAAGATAAAACGCTAATTCTTGGACAGCACCGGCATACACCTTTAGAAAACCTTAAATAAAAGTATGTACCAATACATACTTTAGGAGTGGCTAAAATGTTTGAAAAAATTGTTTCGGTTGGAGAAAGGGGACAAGTAACAATCCCCAAAGAAATGAGGGATGAGGGCGGAATAAAACCAAAAGATAAACTTGTGTTCAGAGTCGAAAATAAAAAAATAATTGTTGAAAAAAAAGTGGGGAAAAAAGAAATGGAAAAAATTTTGGCTAAAGGCTATAAAGAACTTGCAAAAATCAGTTCAGAGACTGAAAATGAATGGAAATATGCAAGCAAAGAAGCGGATGAGATGCTCGATGAATATTAAGAGAGGGGATATTTTACTGGTTAATTTGGAACCGGTTAAAGGTTCAGAACAAGGGAAAGTAAGGCCTTGCTTAGTTATTCAAAATGATGTGGGTAATAAAAACAGTCCAACAACAATTGTTGCTGCAATTACTTCAAAAACCGGTTATAATTATCCATTTACAATTTTTGTTAAGAAAGAGGAAAGCGGTTTGGATAAGGACAGTACAGTTTTAGGCAACCAAATAAGAACCATATCAATTAACCACAGAACAATTAGTCGCATAAGCAAATTAAAATCAAATGTAATGGAAAAGGTTGATGAGGCACTAAAAGTTAGCTTAGGGGTATAAAACACTAATTGTTGGACAGAACAGGTTTTATAAAGTTGAATGTGAGTAATTATTTCATGGAAGTAAGCATTTGGATCGGACAACGATTTGGTTGTACTTCATATTACTGATTCTGCCTAGACGTAAGTAGGCTCAACGATTTTTATTCTTGTAATCTTGGCGTAGCCAGAGCCTACTATTTTTTTGAAAAAAGGAGGAGATTGAAATGGCAATGCCACATAAAGTGTTTAAGCAGAAATGTATAAAAGAAATGAAAGGTTTGAGTGGAGATAAAAAGAAGAGAAAAATTGATGAATTGTTGGAAGGAATGTCTGGGTACAAATCAGGGCCTTATGCTGATATAAGGAAATGGTTGTATGGACAGAGAGATAAGGCAATTGTCTCCAAAAAAATTGCTTCAACGGATTCATGGGATATAAAGAAACAGGGTAATTTTACTTATGCTTTAGTTGGTTTCCCAAGTGTAGGTAAAAGTTCTCTGATTAAAAAACTGACAAACGCACAAATAAAAGTAGCATCCTATGAATTCACTACAATAAAACCATTTTCTTCAATAGTTAAAATTTGCGGAGCAATGATTCAATTGGTTGATTTGCCGGGAATTATTGAAGGTGCTGCAAAAGGAAAAGGTTTGGGGAGAAGGATTTTAAGTAGTGCGTTCACAACAGACAAAATAATTCTTGTGATTGATTCAACAAAAAAGGAACAACTTTCTTTTGTTAAAAAAGAACTGGAAGAATTTGGAGAATTAAATAAAGAGAATTGTTGTGTCATTTTCACAAAAAATGATTTAGGAAAAGCAAAAACAGATGAGTTTCCTTTTATTTGTGTTTCAGTTTTTCAAGAAAACAGTATGGAAAAATTAAAAGAGTTTCTTTTCAAAGAAGCTGGATTTATGAGGGTTTATCCCCATAATTCTAATGAAGGAATTGTTTTGAAAAAGGAAAGCACGATTGAAGAATTTTGTTTCAAAATACATAAAGGGATTGTTGAAAGGTTTGTTGAAGCACGGATTTCCGGCCCTTCAGCTAAATTTGACAACCAAAAAGTTGGTTTGAAGCATTTGTTACAAGAAGGAGATAAAGTAGAGTTGGTGCTTAGGCACTGACTCTAAAACGCTAATTCTTGGACAGCATTAAGATTAAATTCTTTGAAAACAAAAGTCATTTATGAAACCAAAAAAACACGCCATTCCTCCAAAAGGAAACCAAAAATTCAGGGCAACAAGTAGACAAACTCCTTTAGTAAAAGAAACTGGGAAAATTTTCAGAGGACCGCCTTTAACTAAGGCTCAACAAATAGGAGAATTTGTTCTTAAAAAAATTCCCACTCAAATAGGACTTGGTTTTGAAAGAAAAAGAATTTTCAGAGTGAGTGCAGATAGTTCTCTAAGAAACAAAAGAGCAATTGAATTAATGTATTGTGCTGAAAGGAGCAATCTTGCTATTGCTTTACTTAATGGAGCAGGAATAAAATCATGGCTTGCACGAGGACTAATTTTTGAAAAAAACATTGCTGGAGAAAAATGGTATTTTCATGATACTGTCGAATTTTCTATAAAAGGAAAAATATATTCTCTTGATTTTTTAGATGATGTAAATCACACAGAATATGTTACTCCAAAAATAAGAGTAGGCCCAGTTGAAGACCACCCTCATAGAAAAGACGTAGTCGTTTTTTTAAGAGGTGCTGATTCAAAACAACTAAGAGTAAGAAATTGGACAGAATACAATAATTTTTCAACCCGCTTTTTAAAAAATCCATTCAGAGAATTAAGAAACGATTTACGAAGAATTGACTTACTAGGAAATAACGGAATTATCCCAAAAAACACAGCTAATGCTTTAAGAGAAAGGAGCAAAACAAATTTTGACAGAGTTAAAAAATGGGTTTTAAAAAAAGGCGCGAAATTTAAAAATAGCATAAAATAAGTTAAAAAAAACATAAAAAACATTAATTATTAAATATTAAAAACATTAATTTGTAAAAATAAAGTAAATTAATTAAAAATGTTTCATATAATATTTAAAGGTATTAATCATGAAAATAAGACCCCCAAAAACTATTATCCCTCAAAAAAAATTTAGACCCCAAAATAAAGTCGCAACAATTAATGATATTAGAAGAATATTAAAAATTCAAGAAAAACACCTTTTATCTTCAAAAAGTGGAAAATTAGGAAAATCTGGTTTTTTAATTCATCGATTCAATACAAAAGAATTATTAAAA
>CAZKAC010000007.1:0-4543 GCA_964550725.1 uncultured archaeon | reverse complement strand
AATAACCAACCAAACAAAAAATAACCAACATAAAAAATTAACTAAAATAAAACAAAACTAATAAAAATAAAAAATTATTTAACTTATAGCCCCTCCCAGATTCGAACTGGGGTCCCAGGCTCGCTTTCTCAGTTCGCATTATTGAGCGAAGCGAAATAATGCTTCGTTACTCTCGGGCGAAACCGAGACCAAAGGCCTGTATCCTTGGCCACTAGACGAAGGGGCTATTAAAAACAAAACTCAAAATTTTAAAATCATTCAAAAATTTGAGTAAATGCTAAATAAGTTATCTTTGATAACCATTATATAAAATAAATTTGGGAAGGATTATTTAAAAAGCTAATTGATTGTTATTTTCACTTTATCAATGCGAGCATTTTTCATTTTTACTATTTCAAAAATAGCGCTTCCAACTTTTAATTTTTCCCCTTCTTTTGGGATCCTATCCATCTTTTCTAACAATAGTCCTGCAACAGTATTATATCTTTCACTTTTAAAAGCAGTACCCAACTCATAATTAACTGTAGATAATTCCGTTCCACCCTCAACAATAATCGTTCGCTCATTAATTATTTTTACTTCATATTCATCATCTTTATCTTCAGTTATTTCCCCAACTAATTCTTCAATAATATCTTCAAGAGTTATAACTCCTAAAAATGAACCAAATTCATCAACAACAATTGCAATATGTATTTTTCTTTCTTGAAATTCTTTAAGTAAATCACCAATTTTTTTAGAAGAAGGCACAAAAAAAGGAGGGTCTATTAAATTTCCAACAGATATCCTTAAATTTTTACCAAGATAATTTATTAATTGTCTGACATTAAATATCCCAATAATGTTATCAACTTCACCATCATAAATAGGAATTTTTGAGTAAGGATTTTTTTTTAAAAAATTTTTTATAGATGAAAGTTTTTTTCTAGAATCAAGCATAACAACTTCAATCCGAGGAGTCATTATTGTTTCAACAGTAGTATCATCAAGAGTAAAAACTCTATGTATAATTTCTCTTTCAGATTTATCAATCGCACCTTCTTCAACACCCAAAGAAACAATCATTCTGACTTCTTCTTTAGTTAAAGATTCTTTTTTATTACTCCCAATAAAAAAAAATGATAATTTTTCAAGAAAAATTATTATAGGTAATAAAACAAACATTACTAAACTAAATGCACCACTTACTAAAAGCATTATTTTTACTGCATGTTTAACAGCTAAAGATTTAGGTATAATTTCACCAAATACTAGTACCAGAAAAGTTATACCAAAAGTAGCAATAGCTATTGCGATATTTTCAGGAAATATACGCAAAACTAATGTTGTTGCAAAAGACGCAGCAGCAATATTAACAACATTATTTAACAATAAAACAGCAACTAAAAAACGAGTTGGGTTCTTTTTTAAATTTTGTAATTCTAACGCACCTGGCCTTTTTTTCTTTACAAATCGAGTCACCTTAAATCTATCAATTGAATAAAATGCTGTTTCTAAAGCTGAAAAAGATGCTGAAAGTAACAACAATACAAATAAAAAAATACTCCCCAAAATTAATTGTTCCATCAAAAATCTACCTTTAAATATCACGAATTAACCATTTTTAAAGGTTTGCGCCCTTCCGATGGCGCATCCCGGAGAATTTATCCCTTCTACCAAAGGGATAGAAAGCATAATTAACCATTTTTAAAGGTTTTCTTAGACATTTTTTATAGTTTGGTGGGAGTTATTTGTTCTTATCCAATTTTTAATTATTGGTACTGAAAGTACCAAGCATTTTGTGAACGTAAAAAAACGTTTTGGGCGAGTAGCTTAGTGGTGGAGCACACGACTGATAATCGTGCGGTCGGGAGTTCAAATCTCCCCTTGCCCATTTTTTTATAAATTATAATAAATCCAAAAATAATCTTTGAATTAATTCATCTTCTCTTAGAGTTATTTTTTGTGGATTAAATTCAACTAAATCAACAGCTTTAGCTTTTGGAATAACTTCATTCAAAAAAATTTTTGCTTCCTTTTCAGTTAATCCCCCACGTGGAGTATAATGAGTAGCAAGCATTATTCGATTAGATAAACAATCAACATCAAAAGAAACATACAAATCTTTTTCATTAATAAATTTTTGAATCATCTTTAAAGTTTCTGAAAAATTTGAATGAACTACACTAGAAAGAATAAAACGAACACCACTTTTTGAAAGAAATGATTCTTCTGAAGGATAGATTTTTCTTAAACCAACAATCATTATTTTTTCAGGTGCAATTATTTTTTGTTCAACCAATGCTCGAACAAAATCTTCATGACTTGGAATAATTGTTCCTTCATCTGAATCAGCATGAGCATCAAAGATTAGCAGAACTGGATTTTTGTTTGATTTTGCAAATGCATTAAATAAAGAAAATGTGATATCATGGGTTCCTCCAATAAAGAAAGGTAATTTTTTTTCTTTAAATGTTTGTAAAGCATGTCCAAGAATTTGCGAGTTTTGTTTTTCAATATCTTCTAAAAGAAGCTCTAACTTTTCTGGAAAAATTTTTAATTTTGAAGAAATAAAATCAGGAGCTTTTTCACAACCTTTATTTTTCCCTAATGAACCTTGAATACAAGGAATTGAATAAAAAACAAACTTTCCCATAAATAAAAATTAATTCAAAGACTTAATAATGTTAATGAAACAATCAAAAACCCATGTTAATAATTTTACAAATACAATCAACTAATCAAATGACAACACATATTTTTTATAACTATTTGGAGAAAACTCAGCTTTCTCCACCTGTTCTTTTGATAATCCTTCTAAATACTCAACAATAAGTTTCATTGAACTCGGATGTGCAGAAATACAAACATTTACTTTTTCTTTTTTCATAAATTTTAACAAATCATTCATAAATTGAAAAACTCTCACCCCAACATTACTAAGATTTTCTCCCTTAGGAATATTAGCATAATAACCACGATGAATTTCTTTATATTTTTCAGGAAATAATTCTTTAAAAAGTTTTTTTGAATGTCCTGAAAAAATACCATAATTTCTTTCTCTTATCCTATGGTCAATAATTACTTTTGAACCAGGGTGTTCACTTAAAACATAAACAAGTGCTTGTTTACTTCTCAACAAATCAGAACAAACTCCAACATCAATATTTTCTTTTTTTATTTTTTTTGCTAAAATTTTTGCTTCAGAAATCCCAACAGAATCAAGACCCATATTGATCCACCCACAAAAAATCCTATCCAAATCAAAAGAAGTTTTCCCATGCCTAAAAACAATCAAAGAAAATTTATTACCCATGCTTTAAATATGTGCTAAGTTGAATAAAAACTTTATCAAAAATAAAAATTACAGAAAAAAACTATTCCTTCTCCATAAAAATGATTAAACAAACAAATAGTATTTAATAACAAAACAACATAAAATAAATATGAAAAAACTGGGAAATTATCTTTCCAAAGGTAACAGAAAAAGACTTGCAAATAAGATAAAAATTGCAAGAAAAATGGATACAGGAAAATCAATTAAAGGAAAGATTTGGAGAAAAAATAGAAGTCTTAAATGTTATTCTGTCGCAATGCGTGTTAACTTAAAAACAAAAATACAAGAAATTATTTCAAAAAAAGGAACTTGTAAATTACTAGATATTGGTTGTGGTGATTGCCATGCATTAGCTGAAGCAAAACACACATTTGGTAATAATATAACAACACACGGACTAAGATTATATGGAAAAAGAGACCACCAAAATTTTGCTGATTTTTTAATTCAAAGAATGGTTAATAAAATAAAAGTTGGTTCAATAGAAAATTATATCTTTAAAGAAAAATATGATTTAATAGTTTCTTTTGCAGGAATACATTATACTACTAATACAGCTGTTGCAATTGAAAAGGTAGCTAATGCATTAACAATAAATGGGGAAGCATATTTTCAAATGAAAAAGGACAGAATTCCAGCTGATTTAATTAGACAAATAAATACACAAGGATTTGAAATGAACCTTTTAACAAAACCAGGATATGCAACAATAATTCATTTGAAAAGAACAACAAGACAAAAGGCAGAACTAACAAATTTTATTATTAGAGAAGCAAAGGGTAAAATAAATCCAAAAATAAACATAAAAGAAAGACTTTCAGAATAAAAAACAAAATAAATAACTTTAAACAATAATGAAAAAAAAGTCAGAAAAAATAAAAAAATTAGTAATATTTTTCAAGTTCCGCATAAAATAAATTATAGTCTTTCATGTCAGTTAAAATAAGTTCAGGAAATCTGCTCCCAGTAGTATTTACAACCACTGAACCATTTTTAAAAATTTTATTTGTTAAACCTTCAAATTTATTTATATGATCAATTTTTGGGAAGATAATTGACTTTTGACATTTATAAAAAATACCCCATTTTGAAACCACTCTGTAAGGTTGAATTGAAAAAGACTTATTTTTTACAAACCAAATAATCCATCCCAGTACAAACATTTGTAAAATTATAAATACCACAAAAGCTAATATGAAAACATTTGAATGTGCAAAAAATATTGAT
>CAZKAC010000006.1:0-3685 GCA_964550725.1 uncultured archaeon | reverse complement strand
GTATGTGCTAACCGTTTTTTGAAGTGTTAATATTTTGGGTTTAATTGCTAAAATAAAGCATTTAAAAAATCGTTTATTTTCGGATTATTTTTTTAAATGTAATATACTGGCTTTAATTGGCGATTTAAAAAATTAAATGTAAATTCAGTTAGCACATACGTTTTTGTTATATGTAAGTTTTTTTTTTATGTTTGTTGAAAAAAATGTATTATAAATGAAATTACTTTTTTTACAAAACCTATGTTAAATTTCATTAAATAGATGTGTTTAAATGTTTTATTTTTTTCTTTCTTTTATGTGTGGCCCAAGCAACATTTCTTTATAATTTGATCCTCGTGGAATGATAGGATAAACTTCTTCATTTGGATCAGTAATAATTTCTAAAAAAGCTGGGCCTTCTTCTTTTAAAAATTGATTTATTGATTCTTCTAAATATTTTTCATTAGTAACTCTTTTTGAAAAATTAAATCCAATTGCTTTTGCGATTTTTGAAAAATTAATGTCTTTTTCTCTATTAGTTCCAACATAATTTGAATTATATTTTGTTTTTTGTAGATTTCTAACCATTCCATCTCCAAAATTGTTTAATATTAATAGTTTTATTGGGGTTTTATAATTTATGATTGTGTTTAGTTCTCCAAAATCCATTTTAAGTCCACCATCCCCATCAATTGCAATAATATTTTTTTCTTTATTTGAAAAATATGCTCCAATTGCAACGGGAATTGCGAAGCCCATGGTCCCAAAGGATCCTGAAGTTAAAAAAGATTTTGGTTTTTTTGATTTTATATATTGTGCTGAAAGCATTTGGTGATTTCCAACCCCTGTTGTTATAATATAATCTTTTTTTGTTTTGTTTATTATTGAATTAAAAATATCAATTGCTTTTGCTTGCCAAATAATTTTTGACTTTTTATTATAATTTAGTGGCCAATTTTCTTTAAGCTCAATTATTCTTTCTTGCCATGCTTTTATGTTTATTCTAATATTATTTTGTATTGCAAATTGAGTAAGGTCATTTAGTATTGTTGTCGCATCACCAATAAAAGAAAATTTTGGTTTTCTATTTTTTCTTATTTCATAAACTTTTTCTGGATTAATGTCAATATAGGCTATTGTGGCATTAAGTCCCATACTCCCTACTTTTTCACTAACTCTATCATCCCATCTAACTCCAATACCAAAGAAAAAATCTGTTTCTTGAATTGATTTATTTGCATATGGTGTGCCATACATACCAAGCATTCCAAGGGAATAATTTTCTTCTTCTCCAATTACTCCTTTAGCCATTAAAGTATTTACAACCGGTATTTGAAAAATATTATTAAATTTTTTTAATGCACCACTTGCTTTTTCAGAATTAACCCCTCCTCCAATATAAAGAAGAGGTTTTTTTGATTGTTTTAATAAATCAAAAAATTCTTCACATTGTTTCTCATTTAAATGGTTTTCATGAAAAAACATGTTCTCAATTTCTTTTATGTCCAAATTAGTGTATTCATTTTTTTCAAATTGAATATTGAGTGGAAAATCAATTACTATTGGGCCAGGTTTTCCTGATTTTGAAAGAAAAAATGTTTCTTTTATCGTTTGTTCAATATTTGTTTTACTATTTATTTCAATTATTTTTTTTGAAGATGAAGCAAAAGTAGTTTTGAGATTTATGTGTTGAAATGCATCCGTTCCAATTGTGTTTTCATGTACTTGCCCAGCAATAACTATTAATGGTATTGAATCTCCCAAAGAATCAGCTACTGCTGTGAGAGTATTTGTAATAGAAGGTCCTGAAGTTGTTATTACTACTCCTATATTATTACTTGCACGTGAATAGCCTGCTGCACTAAAAGCCGCGGCTTGTTCGTTTGAATTTATTATCAATTTTATGTTACTTTTTCCAATGGCATCGAAAACAGGAGCTATTGAAGCCCCAATATACCCAAAAATATATTTTACTCCAAGATCTTCTAGACTTTTTATTAAGATTTCTGCATTATTCATTTCAACATACCTTTTTCATTGACTAATCATTGTTGTTTGTTCAGTACAAAAAAACTTTTAAAAAAGTAGCACGATACAAACAACAAATAATTGTTTATATCTATAACACGACAACTAACAAAGAATTTGCAGAAACTGCAATTTGATTAATTGTCTTGTTCATTTAGACATTATATACTTGGGAGTATTTAAATAATAATTATCTTTGGGTGTAATAATTTTTACACTTATTTTTTAAAATTAGAAAATTCTCTCTCTAAGTTGTGTGATTTTAGTTTTGTGTAATTACTTTGTTTTGTTGTGTTGACCATTTTTTGTTTGGTGTTTTTTTTTAGCCAGTCAGTATACTGGTCTATATAACGCATTCTGTCTGCATGGTTTCTTTTAATATTTTCCTCTATTTCTTTGAGATCTTTTTTGTTTAGTTTTAGAAACTTTTCCATAATGTTTCCTCCGCTTCCTTTTCAACACCAAGTTCGCTTATGTGGCTCTTTAATTTATTAATGTTTAAATGTTCTTTAAACACTTTGTATAAATGTCTTGAATCTTCAAAATCTTTTTCTGACCCTAATTTTAGTTTAAATGCTATTTGCATTTCTATTTCAGAAGTAATCAATTCTTGTCCATTTAAGATAACTATAAGTTTATTGTTTATTGAGTAAAAATTTTCTTTTGAGTGTGGAAATTTTATTTCAAAGTTGGGTTGAAAATTTCATTTCTTTGTGAATCTAATGCTTGTTTTGTTTAGTAAAAAATCTTCGTAAGCTTCTTTTGGTTTTGAAATATGTATGCATTCAAAACCTTTTTTGTCAAGTGTTTTCTAAAATTTCTCAAATTTTTCAAACGACATTTTTTCTATAAATAAATCAACATCTTCTGTTCCTTTGCTTCTTCCAAAAAGAATTGCAATATATCCTGAAATTATAACATAACCAATTTTTTCTTTATCTAAAACACTTACAAATTTTAGAACTATTTTGTCAAGAGTTTATAATTCTCTATTGAACATAATTTCGTTTTCTTTATATTCAAATTCCATAATTTAATATTGTTTGATTGTTAATAAAAAGGTTTCATAAGTAGCGTGCCGGTGTTAAAACTAGAAAATCCCCCCTCCCCGCTTTAGTATTATGGTGTGAGGCGCTTGGTGTTCTGTTCTCTTGTGCTTTTACATTGCCTATTAATATTTAGCTAAAAAAGCTTTAAAATAAAACGTATTTAGAAAAAGAAAATCTAAGGCAAGTTATTTTTGATATTGTATTATCAATCTTTATCTAATTCCCAAAACTTTCTTAACTTTTTTCGCTCTTTTTTTCTACTTGCGAAGTTTTGTGCTTTTGTTAAAACTTCTTTGCTTTGTTGTAGTTCATATTCTGAACCAGCAAGTAGCATTTGTTTTGCACTTCTCATATTTGGGGCACCATATTTTTGTGCTTCATTTTGTGTTGCTTCTGATCTTTGTTTTAATACTTTGGAGATAATATTTGCTCGTCTTACTGAGTTAAGCATTAATTTTCTATCTCGCGTTTTTCTAAACCTATTGAGTTCTTTAATCATTAATTTTTTTCTTAATGATTTTGGTAAAAGTCTTAGAAATTTCATAAATATAGTTTGTTTTTAAATATTAAAAATTAGTCGGTTAGAACAGTTTTGCACCAAAAGGTAAATCCCCCCTCCCAGAGTTGCA
>CAZKAC010000005.1:0-10258 GCA_964550725.1 uncultured archaeon | reverse complement strand
ATACCCCCGCCGGGTATTGTGTGGATTAAAATTTTCCAAGTATTTTTTCAAAAAATCCTTTTCTTTTTTTTGCTAGGTTTTCTTCTTCTGCGAATTTTTCTAGTAATTCTTTTTGTTTTTTGTTTAGTTTTTTTGGAACTTCGACAATTACTTTTACATATTCATCTCCAAAATTGTTTGAGTTTAGTTTTTGTATTCCTTTTCCTTTCATTTTGAATATTGTTCCTGTTTGTGTTCCGTTAGGAATTTTTAAATCAGCTTTTCCTTTTAATATTGGAACTTCAATTGTTGCGCCTAGTGATGCTTCTGAAAATGAAATTGGGACTTCAACATATAAGTCTTCATCGTCTCTTTTGAATACTTCGTGTGGTTCTACAAATATTACTACAAATAAATCTCCTGTTCCATCACTACCTTGGTTTCCTTTTTCTGAAATTTTTAAATGATTTCCAGTATTTATTCCAGCGGGTATTTTTATTTTTAATTCGGTATCTCCATGAATTAAACCTTTTCCTCTACATTCTTCGCATTCACTTTCAGGAACTTCTTTTTTTCCTCTACATTTATGACAAATTGTTTGTGATTGAAAAATCCCAAAAGGAGTTTTTTGTTGTCTTATTACTCTCCCTTGTCCATTACAAGTTTTACAAGTAGTAAATTTTCCTCCCTTTGCACCAGTACCTGCACAGTGAGAACATTTTATTATTCGATCATAATGAATTTCTTTTGTTGTCCCAAAAGCAGCTTCTTCAAAGGTTAAAGTCATATTTATTTTAATATTTGAACCAAGGTCATCTCTTTGTCTTCCACCCATTCCGAATAAATCTCCAAATGACTCAAAATTTCCGCTTCCAAAAGAATTGAATAAATCTTCAAAATCAAAGTCAAATCCTTGTCCAAAATCTTGTCCTTGATATCCTTGAAAGTTTTTGTAAGCATCTCCATAATTATCATAATTTTGTTTCTTTTCAGGATCACTTAAAACAGAAAATGCTTCTGCAATTTCTTTGAATTTATGTTCTGCTTCTGGATCTTTTGATACATCAGGGTGATATTTTTTTGCTAATTGTTTATAAGCTCTTTTTATTTCTTCAGCCGAAGCGCCTTTTTTTAATCCTAATATTTCATAGTAATCTTTTTCCATTTTATCACTTCAGCAATTTTGTTAAATTAATTAATTTAAAAATTTTTAACTAGCAAAATATATTTGGCGAGTTAAATTTTTTTCTTTTGAGTGAGAAAAAGTCTCTTCTTGAGACTCTTTCAACACATTGTTTTTAGAATTATTATTTTTTATCATCTTTTTCTTGGAATTCTGCATCAACAATTTTCTCATCCCCCTCCTTTTTATCTTTTTCTTCTTGATTATTTTGGTTTTTAGTACTGTCATTTTGTCCAGATTGTTGAGCTTGTTGATATACTTTTGTTCCAATTTCTTGTAATTTATTATTTAGTTCATCCGTTTTTGTTTTTATTACTGAAACGTCTTTTGGTGTTCCTTGAAGAACTTCAGCAGCTTTTTTCATTTCTTCTTTTAATGAATCAACTTTTGTTTGTATTTCTTTTTTCTGATCTTCTGTTAGTTTGTCTTTTAATTCTTCAAGCATTTTTTCAGTTGAATAAATTGTTGTATCTGCATTGTTAATTATTTCAATATCTTTTTTTATTTTTTCATCTTCAGTAGCATGTGCTTCTGCTTCTTTTTTCATTTTTTCTATTTCTTCATCATTTAGTTTTTGAGAAGATACTATTTTTATTGTTTGTTCTTTTCCTGTTCCTTTATCTTGTGCGCGAACATTCACTATTCCATTAGCATCTATATCAAAAGTAACTTCGATTTGAGGAAGCCCTCTTGGAGCGGGTAATATTCCTGTTAATTGGAATCTTCCCAGTGTTTTATTATCATTTGCTAAAGGTCTTTCTCCTTGTAACACATGAATATCAACAGCTGGTTGATTGTCAGATGCCGTTGAAAATATTTGAGATTTTTTTGTAGGAATTGTAGTGTTTCTATCAATTAATTTTGTAAAAACTCCCCCCATTGTTTCAATCCCAAGACTTAAAGGAGTAACATCTAATAATAAGACATCTTTTACTTCTCCTGATAATACTCCTGCTTGAACTGCTGCTCCCATTGCAACACATTCCATTGGGTCTACTCCCCTTTCAGGATCAACACCAGTCAATTTTTTAACAAAGTCTTGTACAATTGGCATTCTTGTTGGGCCTCCAACAAGGATTACTTTATTTATATCAGCTGCTGTTAATTTTGCATCAGCTAATGCTTGAGTAACTGGTTTTTCACATTTTTTTACTAAAGAACCTACAAGTTCTTCTAATTTAGCTCTATTAATTTTTATGTTTAAATGTTTTGGGCCGGTTGAATCTGCAGTAATATAAGGTAGATTAATATCAGTTTCAACAACAGTAGATAATTCTATTTTTGCTTTTTCTACCGCTTCATTAAGTCTTTGCATTGCCATTGGATCAGATTTTAAGTCAACCCCTTGTTCAGTTTTAAATTGATTAACTACAAAATCAACCAAAACTTCATCCATATCAGTTCCACCAAGTTCAGTATCTCCTGAAGTTGATTTTACTTCAAAAACTCCATCCCCAAGTTCCATTATAGTAACATCAAGAGTTCCTCCGCCCATATCAAAAACTAATATTTTTGAATCAGCGGTTTTGTCTAAACCATATGCAAGTGATGCCGCTGTTGGTTCATTAATTATTCTTACTACTTCTAACCCAGCTATTGCTCCAGCATCCTTTGTTGCTTGTCTTTGATTATCATCAAAATATGCAGGGACAGTAATTACTGCCTTTTCTACTTTGTCACCTAAAAATGATTCTGCATCTTTTTTTATTTTTTGTAAAATATATGCTGAAATTTGTTGAGGAGTATATTCTTTATCATTAATAGTGTATTTATGAGAAGTACCCATTTTTCTTTTTGCTCGAGTAATTGTTGCGCTTGGATTTGTTACCGCTTGTCTTCTTGCAGGTTCCCCAACTAACATTTTACCTTCCTTTGTAATTGCTACCACGCTTGGAAATGCTTTTCCATAAACTGTGTTTCCTTCTGCAGAAGGAATTATTCTTGGTTTTCCTCCCTCTAAAACTGCTGCTGCACTATTTGATGTTCCTAAATCAATTCCAATTATTTTTGCCATTTTATATACACCTCTTTTTTTAAAAATTATTTATTCAGTTTGTAATTTATTTTTTATTTTGCTCCATTATCAAATCATCATTATTTTTATTTTCAGAAGCTATTGATACCTTTGTTGGTCTTAATACAAGCCCATTCAAAGTATAACCATTAATTAATATATTTACAACTTTTCCAGTTTCAACATCATCGCATTTTTCTTCCATTAAACAATCCATTTTTTCATGATCAAATAAATCTCCTTTTTCTACAACTATTTTTAATAACCCATTTTTTTTCAAAATACTCTCCAATTGATTTTTTACTCCCAAAAGTTCCTTGTTATGATTTATCCCTTGTTCAAGAGTGTCTAATACAGGCAATAAATCTTTTATCAAAGATGCGTTTGCCAATACTCTAAAATTTTCACTTTCTTTTTGTGCTCTTTTTTGATAATTTTCAAATTCTGCTTGTAATCGTTGTAATGTTTCTTTCATTTCTTGTAATTCAGGGTTTTCTTGTTTTATTTCATTAACTTTATCATTTTCATTTTTTTTGTCAATACAAGGTTTTTGTTCACTTGTAGAAGACATATCTTTTGAATTATTTTTTTCCATATTCAAAATTACCACCCAAACCTATTAAAACTTAACCCAATTTTGTTTAAATAGTTTAAACAATTAGGTAATTATTTAAACAATATTTTTAAATTGTTTTGTTTAGGATATAAATATGAAAATGATTCATAAAAATAATTTAATTCCAACAACTGTTCCAATTGAAAAAAATTTACCAGTATTTAAAAAATCTATGAAAAATTTTTACCCAACAAAAACAAAAAACCAAATTACTCTAAGAAAAGTCTCATTACCACAATCAGATAATTTTGATGAAAAAATAGTATGGCTTTGTTCTTCACTTGGATTTTTTGAAGATATTGATAAAGACAAAATCGCAGCCGCGATTTTTAAAGAACTTTTTTTAGCAACTATTAAAGGACAAGTACTAACAAGTACAACTATTGCACAAAGAATTGGAATGAGTCGAGGCGCTGCAATTAACCATTTAAACAAACTCCATAATTCAGGATTAATCACCAAAGGAGGAAAATATTATTTTATGAGACAAAGAACAATGGTTGGAATAATTGAAGAAATTGAAGATGATATATCTCATTTATTTTCAAGAATGAAAAGAATTGCAAAAGAAATTGATGCTAAAACAAACCAAGTAATCAATATTTGAATGGTTGAATTTATTTAACCTATCCTGTAAAAATAAGAAAAATAATTAAAAACTATACAAACTAAAAAAAACAATAATTTATAATTATCCTAAGTATAATTATTATATGCTTAATAAGAAAAAGACTTCTAAACAATCTGTCCCAAGACTTCCAAAAAATTACGGAATAAAACGTTTAATAAAAAATACTCCTCCAACAATAGATGCAATTAGCGCCCTAACTATACAAATAGGATCATTCATAAAACCAGTTAAGTTAGATTCTAGTGAACGTAGTAAATTAAGAGAAAAAGTAATTAATAACAACCGTGCAAAAGATGATGGTGCAACTATTGCTAGAAAAAAAACTATTTTTGTAGCAGGACGTCCAATAAATCAATACCAAAATGGAAAATTAATTAAAACTAATAAACTTTCTCCTTCAACTGGATGTCATCCTGCGAGCTTAGCACTTTATGAAACACTTATTGCACTACAAAAAAAATTTAAAATAAAAATAAACCCAAAAATTTCTAGAAAAAGACCAAATAGAAACTATCTTAACCAAACTTTTCATTCAACAGTTATTTTTGAATTAAATGGAAAATTTTGGGAAGCTGACCCATTTTATTCAAGAATTAAAAACCCTATAAAAGAAATAAATTCGAAAGATTATCACTCCCGAAGATGTGTCCCACCAATACCAATCCCTTATAGTGCAATCCCTTTTGAAAAATTTTCAAAAACAGCAGTATCAAATCTTCTTAATTCAAACCAAACAATGGATTGATAATTAAAAAAATTAAAAACTTCCTAAATTAAAATAAATAACCTTAAAAATTCCTTCACACAATTTTTAATTATGAAAATTGTTGATAAAACATGTGATTTATTAATTATTGGGGCTGGTCCTGCCGGAGGAGCTTGTGCTAAAAAAGCTTCAGCCCTTGGATTAAAAGTTATTGTTATTGAAGAAGACAAAAAAATTGGAGAACCCATCCATTGTGGTGAATGCATATCTCAAATCGCACTTAATAAATTAGGGACAATTCCAAAAGAAGTAATTGCTTCTAAAGTAAAAGGAGTTAGAGTAATTTTTCCAGGACCTCGATCAAATTTAGTTGATGAACCCGGCGCAGTATTACATAAAGAAAAATTTGAACAATGGATTATTAATGAAGCCAAAAAAAATGGAGCAAAAATTTATTTAGGTGAAAGTTTTGAAGATGCAACTTACAAAAACGGAAATTGGATTATTAAAACAAATAAACAAAAAATAAATACAAAAATTATAGTAGATGCTAGTGGAGTAAAATCAGTACTTTCAAAAAAAATTGGTTTTGAACAAAAATTTAATTCAATAATAGGAATACAATATTTAATGAGTGGATTTAAAAAAGAGGATTATTTAGATTTTTATATTTGGCCAAAATTCGCTCCAAATGGCTACTTGTGGGTTATTTCAAAAGGAAATGGATTGGCAAATGTAGGACTAGTAACAACTAAATCAAACAAAGCAAAACATTTACTTAACAAATTTATTGAAGAACAAGGATGGAAAGAAAATAAGATACAAAAAACTTTTGGAGGATTAATCCCCGAATCAGGTCCATTAAAAGAAACATATGGAAATGGTTGGATAGTAATTGGAGATGCAGCTGGATTTACTTCACCATTATTTGAAGGAGGAACACACCTAGGATTACAATCAGGATTATTTGCTGCAGAAGTTGCAAAAATAGCAATTGAACAAAAAAATACTTCAGCGAAAATTTTATCACAATACGAAAAATTATGGAAAAATGAGTTTCCTAATTATACTAAATTAGTAGGTGGTAAAAAAGCAATTTATTCTTTAAGCGATGATGAATTAAAAGAAGTTTCGGATTTAATGCCAAAACAATTAGGAAAATTAAACCTAATTGATAAATTAAAAGTTTTATATAAAATGTTTTTCATAAAACCCCACTTATCCAAAAAAAAATTATTTAAATTATTCAAAGCTTTTAAATATTCAAGAGCAAAAAATTATGGATGGTGATTAAATGAATACAAATAAAAATGATGAACAAAAAATAAACAAAAAAATGTTAATAGGCGACGCTATAAAAATTAGCCCAATTGTAGCAGCAACAATGTTTGAGTATGGATTACATTGTGTAGGGTGTTCTATCTCAAAAATGGAAACCATAGAAGAAGGTTGTTTAGCACATGGTTTAAGTGATCAACAAATAGAAGAAATGGTTAAAAAAATAAACAAAAAAATTAAATAATCCAAAAAAATAAATAAAAATAAATTGATTTTGAACAAAAAATTAAAAAAGGTAACATTTATTTACTCATTTAACTTATTTAATGTATGCCAATAAAAAAACTTACTGAAAATCAAGCAAAATTGTTTGTATTCGAAGAAGTAATATTACTAGTTTTATTAATAATACAATTATATCTTCTTTTAGGATTAGATATCCCTAGTGCAGGATTAAAATTATTTGCTAACCCTGCCCCCCCAGTAGAAAATGTACTTTGGTTTGTTGGAACCACAATAATCTTTGTAACTGCATATTTTTTTATTTCAAAACGTGATCCTTTTGTAATAAAAATACATAATAATTTTTCAAAAATTATTTTTGAAACTTTAAAAAAAAAAATTCTAGGAATTAATAAGAATGTTTCAATTATATTAGTTACTGAATTTGTTTTTGCAATCATCTTAGCATACAGTATTTTTATTTATTTAGATCCAGAAGTTAATCTTGTTCCATGGCCATATAATTATATCACATTTTTTGTAATTTTTATAACAGGGCTATATTTATTTTCTCAAACAAAAGTTTTTAGACAACAAACCTATAATCCTGGTTATTTAATACAAAAAATACGCCCCGCTAAAAGATTATTCCCATCAAGAAGAATGATTACAAACTCAGGTAATATAAGGGTTGCATCAAAAAAACATTATGCTCAACTAAAACAAAACCAAAAGAAAGTAAAAACTTTTGCTGAAAGAATAAATAAAAAACTAAAAAAATGATTTATTTAAAAAAAATCTATTTTTAATATTTTAAAAATTTAACAAAAAAAAACATCAATCCACACATTTAAAACCACCCCCTTACATATTTTTATAGATGATTAAAGGAATTATTTTAGATATGGGAGGAGTATTACTCCCTGAAGATAATGAATTAATGCTTAAAAAATTTTCAAAACAAGCAAAAGTAGATTTTAAAATATTAAAAACAATGCTTGCTGAAGAAAACGACAATCTTGTACTAGGCAAAGTTTCAATAAAAGAATTTCTAACTAGAGTAAGAAATAGGTTTGGAATCGAACCAGATAGTTTTTCATTACAAAATATGTGGGATAAGATATATGTAGAATCAACCCCAATAAATTTTGAATTATTAGATAAAATGAAAGAATTGAAAAAGAAATATCGCGTCGCATTAGTAACAAATATTTTTGACTCAACCGCACAAATAAACCAAAGAAGAAAAATATTTTATCCATTTAAACCAGTATTATTATCATGTAGAATAGGATTGGCTAAACCAGACATAAAAATTTTCGCAAGAGCAATAAGAGAAATGGGAATAGAAGGAAAAGAGTGTGTTATAATAGACAATAACCAAAAAAATATTGATTCTGCAAAAGAATTTGGAATGAAAACAATTTTTTATAAAAATAATAAACAATTATTTTCTGATTTAAAAAAAATAAAAGTTAATTCTGATTAAATTTTCTTTTTGAATCAAATTTTCTTTTTGAATTAAACTTACTTTTTGAACCAGACCTTGTATTAAAACTAGACTTGCTACTTGAACCAAACTTACTACCAGAACCAAACTTGCTTCTAAAATTATTTTTTTTAAATTTGTTGGAATCTTTTTCAGAATTTTCTCCAAAACTTTGTCGTCTATTTTTAAAACCCCCAAACTTATTAGAAGCATTTTCTTCAAGTGAATCTGTTCTTTTTTTAAATTTATTAAATTTTTGTCCAACAAAAGGTGTTCTTTTATTTTTATTGCCATGTTTTACAAAACTAGAATTTTGTTTTACTCTATCTTCCCATTCCCCTTTAACTTGTCTTCGTTTTTCACTTCGAGGAAGATTAAAAGAATCTTTTACTAAAATAACTTTTTCAAATTCAGGTAACGGCTTTTCTTGAATTTTTAACCCTGCTTTTATTAAATTCCTAAATAAATCATTATCACGATCACACAAAATTGTTACAGCGTCACCTTTCATTCCTGCCCTTGCAGTTCTTCCAATCCTATGAGTATAATCATCAGCATTATCAGGAACATCATAATTATAAACATGTGAAACTCCATGAATGTGCAAACCACGCGCAGCAACATCAGTCGCAACAAGGGTATCAATTTTTCCCTCTTTAAATTCATTCACAGCATATTGTCTTTTATTTTGAGTTAAATCTCCATGTACTGGTCTAACTTTCAATCCTTGTTTTCTAAGATTTTTTGCAATTTTATCCGTTTCTCTTTTAGTCCTACAAAAAACTATGGCAGTACCATTTGCGTTTTTTAATAAATGTATCAAAAGCGAAAATTTATGTTCTCTATTAATTTTATACACTGAATGTTTTAACAAATCAACATGAATTTGTTTTTCTGTCTCAACATAAACTGGGCTTTTCATATATTTTTTAATCATTCTTTGTGCAGCAATCGGCATAGTAGCACTAAACATAATGACTTGTTTTTGTTTAGGAACCCCTGCCAAAATCCTAGTAACACTTTTTTCAAAACCCATATCAAGCATTCGATCAGCTTCATCCAAAACAACAAACTCAATTTTATTCAATGAAATTGTTCTTCGTTCAAGATGATCAATTAATCTTCCAGGAGTTGCAATAATAATCTCTGAATTTTTAGCACCTTCAGTTTGATAAGTATATCCTACCCCACCATGAACAACAACTGATTTAATATTTGAGTATTTACTCATTTTTTCAATTTCTTCTTTTACTTGAACAGCTAATTCTCGAGTAGGAGTCAATACTAATGCCCTTGCACCTTGCCCTACAATAATTTTTTCAATAATTGGTAAAGCAAATGCTGCAGTTTTTCCAGAACCAGTTTGAGAATGACCAACAACATCTTTTCCCTGTAATAATAACGGAATTGTTTTTTCTTGTATTTTTGTAGGGGTAGAAAAACCCATTTCTTTTATTGCCCTCAACAAATCTTTATTAAGTTTAAAATCTTCAAAACCCAAACTACTCACCATTCATAAAATACTAAATATATATTTAATGCAAGGATTTATTAACCCAAAAAAATAAGGTTTTGTATGAAATTAATTGATTTGGTAACATTATTTGGAACAATTTTACTTTGCCAGTTAGCGGGAGCTATAGGATCAATATTCACTATTAATTCAATAAGCACATGGTATGTTACTCTTAACAAACCTTTTTTCACCCCCCCAAATTGGATATTTGGCCCAGCGTGGATTACATTATATACTATTATGGGAATTTCACTCTTTATTATTTTAAAAACAATTAATAATAAGGAAAAATTTATTTCAAAAAACAAAGTCGCATTATTTTTGTTTGGATTACAATTAATAATTAACACAATATGGTCAATAATATTTTTTGGATTACAAAATATTTTTCTTGGAATGGTAACTATAATCACCCTGTGGTTTATTGTAGCACTGACTGTAATAAAATTTTATAAAATTAACCAAAAAGCAGGCATTTTACTCATACCCTATTTAGTATGGCTTAGTTTTGCGACTATACTTAATATCAGCATATTTCTATTAAACTAACCACTACTCAATAAAAAACTAATTTTGATTTAATTAAGTTTGATTTAATTAATTTTGATTTAATTAATTTTAATT
>CAZKAC010000004.1:0-8003 GCA_964550725.1 uncultured archaeon | reverse complement strand
ATAATTTTTTTTGATCCAAGATATATGTAAAGTGTCTGTAAAAGGAAGCATTTCTTCATAAAGTCTAGCGCCTCCAATACAAAAAATTTCTTGTTTTTTTTCATTTCCTTTTTTAAGTCCATCTTTTAAATTTCTACAAATATCTATTCCTTTTTCATTTTCAAGAGTGGTGCTTAATACAATATTTGCTCTTTCTGGGAGGGGTCTAAATTTCTTAGGGATTGAAAGCCATGTTGTTTTTCCCATAATGACTGTTTTTCCCATAGTTTTTTCTTTAAAGAGTTTCATGTCTTCTTTAATTTCCCAAGGAAGTTTTCCATTTTTTCCAATAATTCTTTGTTTTGTCATTGCTACAATTATATTAATACTCATTTTATCACAATACACTTTTATTAGTTATGTAATTAAAATCTATTTATTGGGGGTTGAAAAAAATGAATGGAGAACATCCAGAATATCAATATTTAAATTTATTAAAAGACATAATGGAAAATGGTTCAATAAAAAAGGATTATGCTACTAGAACAGAGCTTAAAAGTGTTTTTGGTCGTATTTCGCATTATGATTTATCAAGAGGATTTCCTCTTCTAACAACAAAAAAAGTTTTTTATAGAGGTATAATTCATGAATTAGTTTGGTTTCTTCGTGGGGATACAAATATTAAATATTTAGTTGATAATGAAGTTCACATTTGGGATGATTGGCCTTACAAAGGATACAAGAAAGCAATGGAATTAGGAAAAGTTCCAAAGTTAACTCAGGAAGAATTTATTAAAAAAATAAAAGAAGAAAAAGCAGATAGTGGGTTTGTAAAAGAGTGGGGAGAACTTGGTCCTGTTTATGGGAGACAATGGAGAAAATGGAAAGCTTCTGATGGAAGAGAAATAGATCAGTTACGTTGGGCTCTTTGGAAATCAAAAGAATATCCTGACAGAAAACATGCTTGTGTTAGTGCATGGAATCCTGAACTTATTTATGAGATGGCTAATGAAGATGTTCGAACAATGGCTATTCCTCCTTGTCATTCATTTTTTCAGTTTAATGTTAATAATGGAAAATTAAGTTTGGCTTTGTTTCAACGAAGTTGTGATTCTTTCCTTGGAGTTCCTTTTAACATTGCTTCTTATGCAGCTTTAACAATGGTTGCTGCTCAAGTTACTGGAAATGAGCCTGGAGAGTTTGTCCATATTTATGGTGATGTTCATATTTATGGAAATCATTATGAACAAGTAAAAGAACAAGTTTCTCGTGAACCGCGTCCTTTTCCAAAACTCAAAATTAATCCACGTATAAATAATTTAGATATGTTGGATGATATTAAATTTGAAGATTTTGAAATAACTGATTATGACCCACACCCCCCTCTAAGAGGAGAAATCACTGTTGTTGGTGGATTTGATGAAAAAGATAGATCAAAATGGGTAAAAGAGAATAGTGTTGATGGTAGTGTTGATGGTAGTGTTGATGGTAGTAAAGAAGGTTTGTAATTTTTTGTTGGAGGGAATTATTGTATGTTTGAAGAATTAGCAAAAGAAGATAGTGATATTTATGAATTAATTTTGGCTGAAAAAGAAAGGCAAATGGAAGGTATTGAATTAATTCCAAGTGAAAATTTAGTTTCAAAAGCAGTTCTTGAAGCGATGGGGTCTTATCCGACTAATAAATATTCTGAAGGTTATCCTGGAAAAAGATATTATGGGGGAAATGAATTTATTGATAAAATTGAACAATTGGCAATAAATAGATTAAAACAATTATTTGGAGCAGAACATGCAAATGTTCAACCAAATTCAGGCAGTCCTGCAAATATGGCAGCTTATTTTGCTCTTCTCTCTCAGGGGGATAAAGCAATGGGTTTAAAGTTAACTGAAGGTGGACATTTAACACATGGGCATAAAGTAAATTTTTCTGGAAAAACATATAATTTTTTACAATATGGTGTTTCAAAGGAAACAGAAACTCTAGATTATGATGCGATTCTTGCACAAGCAAGGGAAGAAAAACCAAAATTGATTCTTTCGGGTTATACTGCATATCCTCGTTCTATAGATTTTAAACATTTTAGAGAAATTTGTGATGAGGTTGGAGCATATTGTATGGCAGATATTTCACATATTGGTGGGTTGTGTGCGACAGGAGTTCATGAAAATCCAGTTCCTTATTTTGATGTTGTTACAACAACAACACATAAAACTTTGCGTGGGCCTCGTTCAGCAGTAATTATGTGTAAAAAAGAATTTGCGGAAAAAATTGACAAAGCAGTATTCCCTGGATTACAAGGTGGTCCACATGAACATATTATTGCGGCAAAAGCGGTTGCGTTTAAAGAAGCACTTTCTCCAAGTTTTAAAGATTATTCAAAACAAATTGTTTTAAATGCAAAACAGTTAGCGGCTTCACTTATGGAAAAAGGGTATAGGTTAGTTTCTAATGGAACAGATAATCATTTAATTTTGGTTGATGTGCGTAAGTCAGGAATTTCGGGAATTGATGCAGAAAAAGCTCTTGAAAAAGCAGGGATTTATTGTAATAAAAATACTATTCCATTTGAAACTGGGTCTCCGTGGGATCCTTCAGGGATAAGAATTGGTACTCCTGTTCTAACAACTAGGGGGATGAGGGAAAGTGAAATGAAACAAGTTGCTGAATTTATTGATAAAGCATTAAAAAATAAAGATTCTGATTTAGTTCTTGAAAAAATAAAAAATGATGTAAAAGATTTTTGTTTTGCATTTAGAATTTATGATTAGGTGGAAGAGTGCTTATTGGTATTGTGGGTTTAAATGGTTCGGGAAAAGATTTTGTTGCAAAAATTTTTGTAAAAAAGTATGCATTTAAACATAAAGATTTAGGGCAAGAAATAAGAAATGAATTAAAAAAACTTGGAAGAGATTATCTTGATCGTGAAGAAATGATTTCTCTTGCAAATGAGCGAAGAAAAATGTTTGGAAATGATTATTGGATAAAAAATATTCTTAAAAATTATTCTTCAAATGATAAACTTATTTTAACTTCAATTCGAAACCCTGCTGAAGCAAAATTACTTAAAAGTTATGGGGGAATATTAATTGAAATTTTTGCTTCTCAAAAAACACGATTTGAAAGAAGTTCTGCACGAGCTAAATTGGGTGGCCATAATCATGGTGAAATAAATTTTGATGATTTTATAAAACTTGAAAAAAAAGAATTATTTTCTAAAGATTCTTCAAAGCAACAATTGTTAGAATGTATTTCTTTAGCATCTAAAAAAATTGATAATAATGGTTCTGTTTTTGATTTGGAAAAAAGAGTAAGTCTTTTAATGGAAAAAATAAATTTTTAATTAATTTTAATTACATTATTTCTTTTACAACAAATTCTCGTTCTCCATTAAATTTATTTTCACGAGTATATCCATATATTGAAAGAGAATTGCCAATAATATTTTCTTTTAATTCTTCAATAATCATTTCACCTGTTTTATTTTTTAATTCGTTTTCAAATTTTTGTTTTTCAATATTAATAACTGTTAAAACTTCTTTTCCAAATAGAACGGTTTTTATTTCACCAGTATCATCTTCAATAATTAAAGAAATTATTGGATTTATTCCAGCTTCAACTTCACCACAATCCTCACACATAATTCCTCCATTTTCTTTAGAGATTTTTTTTCCACATTTTGAACAAATCAAATAATGTAAATTTCCTTGTTCTATTTCTTTTATTTTTCCTTTGATAGTTACATTTTCTCCATCTACAAGTTGATTAATTTTTTTTTCAGGAATATTTTCTTTTAATATTTTTTGTATGCTTGGTAGTTCTTTTTCACTTGATTTTATATTTGTTTTATAGCCTACATGCAATTCAACTCCGGCTATTCCATCTTTTGTATATGCATTAATTAATTCAATTCCGTCTCCTTCATTAAAATGATCTAATTTAGTTGCTTGGTCATTCCATGCTGTTGCTCTTAATAATGCTGTTTCATCTCCGAATTGAAAACTGCATAATTTTCCTGTTCTTTCGTTGCTTGTAAATTCTTTTATTGGAAATTTTCTTAATAATTTTCCAACAACATTAACGCTTTGGATTCCTCCTTTTAAATTACTCAATTTTTCAAATTTTTCTTCAGCTTTTTTTAGTATTTTTATTTCTCCATTAAAACCTAAACCTAATTGTTTTTTTTCATTATATGTTGAAACAATTCCATTACTTACTAATATTTCACTTTCTTGTGTAAGTACATACTTATCAACTTGGTCATTCCATAATGTTAATCGTACTTCTCCATTTCCATCGTTAATTATAATTGATTGTAATTTACCTTTTTTTCCATTTTTTTCAAATTCTTTTTGAGGAAAAACAATTTCAACTTTTCCTTTAACATCGATTCCTTTCATTCCTTCTTCTAATTCATTTATTTGTATTTCTTCAGAATTTTCTTTATTTAATCCTAATTCTTTTCCAACCATAAAAGCAGCTCCTTGTTTTGTTAATAATCCAGAAAATTTTTCTACTTTTTGATTAATGAGTTTAGTAACTTCTTCTTGGGGTTTTCCCGATTTTTCAGAAATTTCAATAATTAATGTTTCTAAATTTTGATTATCCACTCTCTCACCAACATAATTGTTTTCAAAACCTTTTTTATGTCTTTTCTAATCTATTAGTTTTTTTAAATTAAGTCTACAAGCATTCCTTTTTATACTTGTTTTTAATTAACAATTATATAATTTGAAAGTTTTTATTTTCAATAATAGTGATTTTATGGATGATGGAAAAGTTTACAAACAAATAATTTCTGGTTTAAAAGAACAAGCAGGGCAATTATTTTTAGTTATTGATCCCCCTAATCAATCTCCCGAAATGTCTGGTAATTTAGCAAAAGTAGCTCAAGACGCAGGAGTTAATGCAATTGCAGTAGGAGGTTCTTTGGGAGCTCAAGGTAAATTGCTTGATGATACGCTTCTACAAATAAAAGAAAAATCGTCTCTTCCAACAATTCTTTTCCCTGGAAATGTTGCAACAATTTCTCCATTTGCTGATGCGACATATTTTATGTCTATGCTTAATAGTAATGATCCATATTATATTTCTGGTGCTCAAACAGTTGCGGCTTTTCCAATAAAAAAAATGAATTTAGAAGTAATTCCAACTTCTTATATTATTGTTGAGCCAGGACGAGCGGTTGGTTTTATGGGGCGTGCTCAATTAATTCCTCGTAATTTGGATTATCTTGCTGCTGCAAATGCTCTTGCGGGACAATATCTTGGTTCAAAACTTGCTATTTTAGAATCAGGCGGGGGAGCACCAATGCCTGTTACTAAAAAAATGATTGAATATACAAAAAAATCAATTGATATTCCTCTGCTTATAGCTGGGGGAGTTAATAAACCAGAATATGCATTTGATTGTATTTCCTCAGGAGCTGACATTATTCATGTTGGGGCAGCAATAGAACAAACAACCTCTCTAAAAGAAGCTGAGTTAAAAATGAAAAAAATGGTTGATGCTGTAAAAAAAGGAGCAAAAACAAAACAATAACCATTTTTAATACCTTGTTAATATGGTATTAATATTATGTTAATATGGTGTTAATATGCCTACTGCGATAGTAAAAATAAGTGATGAAGCTAATCAAATAATAAATATAGTTAAAGCAAAATATGCATTAAATGATAAAAGTGAAGCAATAAATAAATTAGTAATTGAATATGGTAAAAAAATATTAAATTCAGATTTTAAACCAGAATCTGTTAAAAATGAAAAAGAAAAATCTGTTTTAATAAAAAATATTAGTGGATATTTTAATAATTTTAAGAAGTAATTTAGTAATTTTTAATATTTTTTTTAATAATTTTCATAATTTTTTTAATTTTTTAAAATTTCCTTGTTTTTGCTCCTAGCGTAAGATTAATATATGGTAAAGTGATTATATTTACAGATATTTTTTCCAGGGGATCCCATAAACACACTAATTTCAATTTTTGTTTTGCTTGTTCTAGCAATAAATTTTTTTTCATTTAATAGTATTGGTTTTGCTAATAATTTAAACAATTTAAATGATAATCAAAATTTAAAATCAACTAATTATCTAGATAATTTGAGTAAAAATAATATAAATGATAAATTAGATGTTGGAGAAGTTATTTTTGTGAATGAACCTTATAATTTAGGCGATTTGGAGGTTTCTTTTTCAGAAAAAATAGGGTCTAAAATAAACTATTCTGAATTTGATGTAAATGGTCAAAATGTATCAAAAGAGGCTGATTTTTCAGTTTTAGGTATTCGGATTTTTAATAATAATCCTAAAAAATCAAATCAATTTGATTTAAATGATAATATAAATGTAAAAATTTATTTACAAGATATTAATGGTAATAATTTTGTTGTTAAAGCCCAAGAAAATTTGGTTTTTGATAGAATAAAATCGCGTGTTAATTTTAATTTAATGGATTCTCAAATAATGTCTATTCCAAAAAGTACTGTTGAAGGAAAAATTATATTAATTAATGAAGAATCTTTAAAATCAATTTTTGTTGAAACTATTGATGGATTATTAGAATATCCTTTAGTTGTGGGTGATTTAGAATGAGTCTAAAGGGGGGTTTTAATGAAATTGTAAAAACTAGATTTATTTTTAATTTAGTCATGGTTTTACTTTGTTTATTGTTTTTTACTTCATTTTCTTTTGCTGCAATAACTTATGATGATGGGGTTATAACAATATCTGGGGCATTTTCAAGTGGTACTGCTACGAGTGGCTCATCTACTACCCTTGTCGATACAAGCAAGAGTTGGTCATCTATGGCAGGTCGGCAAGTATGGATACACACCGGTGCGGGTGCAGGAACGGTTGCAAAAATTGCCTCAAATACAAGCACTGTTTTGACTTTTGATAGAACGCTTCCCACTGCCCTTAATAATACCAGCCAGTATATTGTGGGGCATTCTTTCTATGATTTATGGGTAGCAAGTAATTCAGGTGGCTGGGGTGTAGTAGATAGAGTTGATAACCAGTTTTCGTTAAGTGCGAGAATTGTTATTGGTGATGGTACGATAGGTAACAGAGCATTTCTTGCAGACACGAGTAAAGATATTCAGTTTGAGAGTGGGATTGTGCCTGCATTTGAGGCGGGAGAATACTGGGATTCTGCTATTATCCGCTGGTCGGATTATTCAGGAGTAGCGTTCGGAAATATTCTAAATGATGCAGACAAGACAACACACGAGGGTGTGACTATACGCAATCTCAATACTCAAATATCTATGATTATGGGCGGGACAAATGCAGAATCAGCCCCTACGGGTAATCCAGTGATAATGCAATTAGCTGGATGTCAGATTATAGGAGTAGGTTCTAATATAATCACAGCAGGGCGTACAATTTTGTCTACGGGAGACTCACTTGGGCAATCCATCATGTGGAATACATCCGGAATGAATGGCGTGGAAATGTCACCTTATAATTTAGATATATATAATGTGCAAATTTCAAGCGCTCAATACGGGGCTGCTCGGTTCAATGGAAATGTAGATGGTCTGACGATAGCATCTATCAACACATCCAATGCTCCTCTTTACACACACACAATTGGTGAAGTGTCAGCCACCTTCAAGAATGTTACACTTAAAAATAATGGCTATCTGTTTGGCATACGCACAGGGTGTACACTGGATTGTTTTATGATTAACCCAGAATATGACAACGCTGGGATTTCGTACATTGGAGGAACAGACTCAACTGCCAAGTTGTGGGAGCAGTATGAGTTTGATATTTCAGCGAAGAAGAAATCAGACGAAAGTGCTTTGGCAGGCGTGAGAGTATACATTAAAGACAGTACGGGGACACAAGTCTATAACAATACAACAGATGTTAGTGGAGAGATACCAACACAGGTGCTTAATAGGGGGTATTTCACAGCTACAAGCGGACAGACACGAGTATTGCGAACACCTCACACATTGAAACTCAGAAAATATGGTTATATATTTCAAGAACAAGGATATTCAGCAACAACTCAATC
>CAZKAC010000003.1:0-4447 GCA_964550725.1 uncultured archaeon | reverse complement strand
TTCTTTTGGCCATTGCTTTTTTGGAATGAAAATAAAACTAGCTGGATTTTCTTCTAAATCATCAAGTGCACGATTAATTAAAGAATACAATTCTCTTTCTTCAAAACGACCATTTTCTAACTCATCATACATTCGTTTAATTTTTTCATTGACAAAATAGACTTTGTTTGTTTTAACGCAAGACATTGTTATTCACAAAAAGAAAAAATATTTTACCACTTAAAAATGTATCCATAAGATAGACAATTGACGACTTTCATCGTACTCGCAGATGTGGTTTTGCAAGCAATTCTTTAATCCCCTTCGGATCCCAAATCCAAACAAGACACTTGTCTTTATCAATAATTATTTTTCCAGAATGCTCTAAATAATCAAGAGTAGTCATAAAAGTTTGCCACATCACTTTTTTTGGCAGAGACTGCCAAATCTCCCTAGCAGTTTTATCCCCTTTTGCTTTTTCAACATATTCTTCAATCATCAAAACAGTATCAAGTTTAGGATAACGAAGAACCTCTTTTTTGAATTCAACCTTAGAATACATAATAATGTAGTATATCAAATGATATATAAAGCTTTCTTTTGGAATTATAAATCCCTATAAGGGTTTCACATAATTATTAATTGTTTTAGTAATTCTTCAAATTCTTCTTTTGAGATACCAACATCTTTTTTAATAATTTTATTTAACAACCCTTTTCCAATAGGTTCAGAACCATGAACTGGAACAGACGTTTTTCTACCATCACCATGAACAAACCGATGATGACTCCCAGTTGTGCGAACTCCTTCAAAACCAAGCTTTTCAAGAATTTTGATAAGTTCTTTTGCTTTAACTGATTTAGGCATTTAACTCAACCATCTGAATTCCAACAAACTTGTTTTTAGATGGTTTTGTATCTTGTTCACAAAGTGTAATAACTTCTTTAACTCTCTTAATTAATTCATCCATTGTTTTTGCTTGAGTATGACAACCATCAAGTTCAGGTACGTCAGCAATTAAAAAACCATCTTCATCTTTTTCTATCAAAACACTATATTGTTTGCCCATAAAAATCACTATCTAACTAATGTCCAAAACAACATAAAAAACTATCTAATTTTATAAGTCCCTATAAGGATTCTAGGGATTTACTTCATCACTGGTATAGAACTTTGTAGGGATTTATATTTTTAAATTAACTCTTTGACTTAATAAAATCATTTAGAATTTTATTATCATTAAAAGCCAGTTTAAGTTTTGAAGCTCTTGATAAATCAAACCAATCAATTTTTTGACCCTCATTTAAATGAATATTTTTTGAATCAAAATCAATCTTTTTATAATAAATGAATTCAACTTTTTCACCCCAATCATATTTTTTGAATAAAACAAAATCATGCAATTCTAATTCGAATTCTTCTTTTGTTTCTCTAATAACTGCATTTTCAGGAGTCTCATCTTTTTCAACTTTTCCCCCAGGAATATACCACATATTTGGAAAAGGAATATCTTTTTTATTATCTCGTAACATTAACAAAATCTGGTCTTTTGAGTTTTCAAAAATCATCCCAATCCCTTGTTTCAATTTAATCATCTCATTTTGATTTAAAAAAATCCATTATATCTAAATACCATTCTGAAAAATCTCCATCAACCCCAGCATTATGCCCGGCACCTTTTATTATATGTAATTTTGCATTTGGAAAATATTTAACTGCTTTCTTTGCATATTCTGGATTTACTTCATCATCTTTATCTCCTTGAACAATTAATGTTGGAATTTTTACTTTTTTGGCAAGTTTGTACATTGAATAAGGATATGCTTTTTCAATATAATCAAATGTTACAAATAACTTTTCTCCATGTTTATTAAAATATGGAACCCTTCCTTGTTTTTTAAATTCTAAAAGTTTTTTTTCACCAAATTCAAATAAAGCGTGTTCTTTATAATCAACAACTGGAGCACGCAATAATAATCTTTTTATCTCTGGGCGAACTACTGCAACCGCGAATGCAACTGTTCCACCATAACTTCCGCCAACTAAACTAATTCTATTATAACCAATTTTTTTACAATAATCTATTGCTGCTTCAACTTGTTTAATATAATTTGGAACTGAAGCACCTGTTTTAAAATCTAGCTCGCTTTCTCCTTGGTTGTCTAAATCAATTCTTAATGCATCAACTCCCACTTTATTAAGCTCTTGCGAAATATTAACTGCCCCTGTATCTTTTGAAGAACTAAAACCATGAATTACTATTACAATTTCTTTTGAATTTTCTACTCTGTGTAAAACTCCACAAATTTTACCAAATTTACCATTGAAAAATATTTTTTCTTCCATAATAAAAAGTTAATATAGATAATTCTTATAAATCCCTATAAGGGTTCTAGGTATTTACTTCATCACTGGCATAAAATCTTATAGGGATTTATATTTTTAAATCAATCTAATTTAACAATTAAAAAAAGTATTTAATTAGATTCCAATACAGATTTTAATTTTTTAATTATATCCTCAGTAAATGGACCTGTTAATTCACCATTTTTTACCCATTCAAAATATTCCATTTCTGTCTGATTATCATTAATCTTTTTATAAGTATATTTCACGTGATAATTATTTTCTAAATCAGAAAGAGTAAACAATTTATTATTTTGAAATTCTATTACTTTATAAAATTCCCAATTTGAATTATTCCCTCTATTTTTGTATTGTGTTCCTATTTTTGGGGGGTATTCATCTGCAATTTCTTCAACAATTGAAGGAATCCACCAATGTGTATTTTTTGGATTTGTTGTAAATTCAAATACTCTATCAATTGGCTTGTTAATTACAATTGTGATTTTGTTTTCTTTCATAGATAAGATAACATTCAAACTTTTTATAAATCCCTATAAGGGTTCTAGGTATTTACTTCATCATGGGCATAGAATCTTATAGGGATTTATATTTTTAAATTAGATGTTTTTTAAACCACTCATTAGTAAGTTCAACCATTGTATTAACATGATTTTTAAAATCATGATTGGCACCTTCAACAATTTCTAGACAAGATTCTCTAGATAAAAAATTTATTGCGTTTTTTGAATCCTCAACAGGAACACTTTTATCTTCTGTTCCCTGAATAATCAGAATAGGGCAACGAACACCCTTAAGAAGTTCTTCTGGATTAACTTCTTCTCTTTCTTTAAGCATTTCTTTGTCTATTCGATAGATTAGACGAATGGCATTTGTTCTAGTTCTTGTATAATAATCTTTTTCTTTTAATTCAGCTAATTGTTCTTTTGTAAGTTTCTCTTCCCATTTATATTGCACCTTATTTGTAATAGGCGACCATAACACCATGGAATTAATTTCAGGAGAATAACATTTTAATGAAACCAATGCACCAATACTGTGCCCAAACAAACCTATTTTTTCATACCCTTTTGATTTTACAAAAACAACTGCT
The DNA here is from genome assembly GCA_964550725.1 of uncultured archaeon. Classification (GTDB taxonomy): domain Archaea; phylum Iainarchaeota; class Iainarchaeia; order Iainarchaeales; family JAAZKV01; genus CAZKAC01. The sequence continues at coordinate 1,011 of CAZKAC010000003.1, read as the reverse complement.
GATTTAAGGTCATCAACTTCTTTTGCGATTGTTAGTGTGTCATCATCGCTTTCCCCACACCCACTAAAATCGAATGCTAAAATACCAAACCCAGAAAAATTTAGTTTTTCTGCAATAGCATCTAATTTTCCCCTTTCAGATTTATCATTTGCCAAAGCATGAGAAATAATTACTATCGACTTAGAATCAGAAGAATAAAAATTTCCAACTAGAGAAAGACTTCTGGAGTTTTTAAAAACAACTTTTTTCATGACATAAGTAAAGCAGAAATATTTTATAAATACCTATAAGGGTTCAACCCAGTAAGTTTTCTGTAAAATCTTTTTCTTCAAGTTTTACACATTTATCACAAGCAGTAAGAATATGATTTGACATAGAAAATTGTTCTTTTCTTTTTCTATCATTAAAATAATAAAGAATCACTTTAATTTTATTTTCTTCACGCAAGTGATTTAATATTGGAACAAAATCAGTATCACACGCAAGCAAAACAATAGTACTTATTTTTCTTTTCAATGGTTCTTGTGCTAAATCCATTGTGAGCAAAGTATCAACTCCCTTTTGAGTAAAATTATTACCAATTTTTTGCAAACGCCCTTCACGAACAGTAATATTAGAATTCAACTTTAATTTACTCATAAAAGAATCATAACCAGCTTTAAACTGCGATTCTTGAATAGTGGGTTTTTCACTTTGAAAAGGCGGAGCAGTATAATAAAACACATGCTCACAAGACAAAACTTGTTTTTCAACAAGGTGCCTAGCAAACTTAACTAAATCCAACTTTAAATATTTACCCTTACCAAAATACTTACTCAACTTTGACAAATAACCCGCATCAAAAAACACAACTGTCTTTTCCAAACTCATTAAAATCAGCTTTTTTCATCTAGTGTCCCCGAAGGAACACTAGGGCTCATGTTAATTACTTACTACTTATCAAAGTATAAAAAGCTTTGTGTGACTTCGACAAAAAACGAAATACAATCATATAAATCCCTATAAGGGTTT
>CAZKAC010000002.1:0-7236 GCA_964550725.1 uncultured archaeon | reverse complement strand
TTCATATACTATTCCGTTTAAGCTTTCACAATATTTCATTTTTTTATCACCTAGTAATATTGTGTTTGAAGTAATATAAATGCTTTTTTGTGGAAGTGGACTTGTTTAAAAAGTATTTAAAAAGGACTTCTGTGCAAAAAGTATTAACTTGCACCTTTAGACAAATTACATTTACTACAAAGGATTTGCCCATTATCAATTATTGTTTTTCCACCTTTTGAATATGGTTTTATGTGGTCTGCATGAAAATTGTTATATTCGACTTTTGTCATACAACTTTGACAAATCCCTTTATTTTTTCTATAAATTGCGATTCTTTCTATTTCATTAAATGCTCTATTTATATCTAATGGTTCTAAGTTCTTAACAAATAATAAAAAATAACTCATCATGATATCATGTCTTATTTTTATTGAATTTGCTCCGTCAGAAGAGTGACTTATTGCATTTAAGAATTTTAATAAATCCGGGTTATTTTCTTTTTCTTCGGCTTCCCTTAATTTATTTTGAAAATAAATAACAAACTCTTGTATCAAACTTTCTTTATCTTTTAAGGAATATTCTTTCATTATTGTTGAAACTAACAAATATAATGAAATTATGCCAGCTCTCGTGTGCAATTCGGGGGTTTTACCACTAAAAGTACGAGACAAGAAATTTATAATTTTCTTTACTTGTAAAGGGGCTTTTTCAGTTACATCAAAATCTTTGTTATTTATATGCATAGAATCCAAAATGTTAAATTTTACATCCTTAATGCCAAATTTTTCTAAAGCTAATATTTGGGAACCCATTTGATAATACGCTCCCCTATAATTTCTTACATTAACAATTTCTTTAAAGAATCGTGTTTGTGTTATCTCAGATATAAAATCATGCATTTTGCCAGCTCTCGCATTGAGTTTTTCTCCAGACGTTAATGGCATGCCCCTTTGTAATCTATCAAACATTTCTCTTATTTCTTCATCACTAGCATTATTAATTTCAAAAACCATAATTTCATAATCATCAAACAAATCTTTTACTTTTGTTGGTAAATCTTTAAAGTATTTTCCCGTAAATTCTTTTGAATATTTTTTTGATAGTGGATATTTATTATCAAAGAAATCAAAAATGGCAGTGCATCTTTGTTGCCCATCTACACATTCATAAAACCCATTTTCTAAAACTCTAAAATAAATTGGGGGAATATGCATTTGTTTAAGAATTGTATCCATGAGAAGCTGTTGTTTATCTTTAGACCAAACAACTCCCCTTTGATATTCTGGACTTAAATCAATCTCAGACCTTCTTTTATGTAATTTTAACAACATTTTGGGGTGCGGATTAATATTCATAAGTTAATTAGAAGATTATATTTAATAAATGTAACTATTTTATTTATCTATTGCATTTAATTACTTGATTAATTTTTCAATTTCATTTAAGGCAGTTGTTGAATTTATTATTTTAATTTTAAGATTTTCAAATATTTTTCTTTTCATTTTTTTCTTTGTAAAATCTTGGTCATTAGTTATGATTGTTGGTTCTATTAAAAACAATGATAATGAAAAAATCATTGCGTCAGCAAAAGATAAGTTATAATCAATCATTAAATCCATAATTTCTTTTTGTTTAAATAAATTTTTAACCCCGCTTTTTTGCATTGAATCTTCAACAATATTTACAACTTTCACAAAATCTTTCTCAAAAATATTTATTGAATTTATTATTTCGGCTTTGTTTTTTGGTGTGTATGCGTGATTATTTTTGTATTTATAAAAATATTGAAATGGAATTCTTTGTTTAAATAAGATATCTTTTATTATATCATCCTTCTTGGACTCTATACTTTCAGCTAAACAAACCCGTGTAGTAAAAAATACATTGTCTTTTGGAATTTTTTCATATTTATTTAACAACAAAGCTAACAATTTATAGCTATTTATTGATTGCTTATTAATTCCATCTATAGATTTTGTATTTTTTAAAAATAAGTAGTCAACAATTATATTTGTATCAATAATATAATTTGTTATACAAATCACCGCCTATATTTTGATTTGTATTCATCACGTTTTGCTAAAAAAGTAACCTTTCTCCCATCCCATGTATAAAAAGTGACTCTTTTTCTTCGTTCATCCCATGACATAGTATCAACTTCAATTTTTTCTTCTTCACCCCCTTCGTTTTTTTCAGTAATTGTTTTAAACATTTCTACACCTAACTATAATTAGCTAAGTCAAAAATGCTACCAACAATTTTGATTTTTTAGGGGAGTGAAATACTCCTCAATCCTAATTTTAATAAATAATTTGTGAACAGAACTTTTTATAATAAGATATTAAAATTAGTCATCGTCTAATTTAGGTTTTTTTAAGTCATCGGTTTTTGGACAAGTTCTACAATTTCTATCTAATAAACTTGGGATGTCTGGGCAATCAGGGAAAAATCCTTTACAATCTGGAAAAACTCCTCCTCCAGCTAACATACGCTCATTTTCACTTTTTCCTCGTTGAATTTTATCATAAGTTAAAGTTCCACCCATATGAAGAATTAGATAAATTAACTTTTTAATTCTATTTTAAATCCCAATGGTTAAGGATTTAAATATGTCGGCTCTATTTTTTGTATGAGTGAAGAACTTATAAAAAGAAAATTAGATAAATCTGGAAAGAAGGCATTAAACTTTGAATATTTTGAAATTGGAGAAACTACTTTAAATCAACTTAAAAACGCAAAAATAATTCCTATTAAGAATTATGGCAAATACAATTCAAAAAAACCCGACTGCCTTTTGGTAAATAAACAAAACAAAAAAATACCAGATGTTATAGTATCTCTTGAATATAAAAAACCAAGTGACTTTAAAACTGATAATCAAAAACTTTCAGCAATAAGACAATGCAATACTGTTGCTCAAGAAATAAATGCTAAGATTGGAGTAATAACTGACGGACAAATATATTTTTGGATTAATCCAAATCAAAAAATAAAAGAAAATACATATCCTGACGAAGTTACTGGACAGAAAAGAAGTTATGCACATATAAGAAATGAAGATAAAAAAGATTTAACTGAAAAATTTATCATTAATGAAAACAAAAATAATGAATATGATAAACTTGACGATGATACAAAAAACACTATTGATTATATAAACAGAATATTAGAAAATGTTTCTGAAAACAATTCTACTTTAAAATCAATACAAGAAGTAGACCCACTACCATTAGCAAAAAGCGTATGGCAAGACATATATATTAATACTGGGAAAGACCCAACTAAATGTCTATACAATGTGGTTGAATTATTCATATTCAAATTTTTAAGTGACTTAAAAGTATTAAAAAATGAGCATAGCTTTCAGCACTTAATTGATTTAACAGCAAATGGAAGTCAAGATAAAGATATTCTCGAATATTACGCACGAAATTCGAGATTAAAAATTAGAGAACTATTTCCAAAAAGTGAAAAGGATAATACTACAATAATTAATGGAACAATATTTGTTGATTCAAGTGGAAAACCTGTTACAAGCCAAGCGCATTTATTTGTAAACTCAATAAAAAAATATAATCAATTTGGTTCATTAAAACACATAAAAAAAGAATTTAAAACAAAACTATTTGAGATATTTTTAAAACAAAGTAAAGATAAAAGTAGATTAGGGCAGTTTTTTACCCCTCGAAAAGTAGTGAGGGCAATAGTGGAAATGTCTGATGTTGAAAAATTAAAAAAAGGTGCAAATTTTTGTGACCCATTTTGTGGGGTAGGTGGTTTTATTTGTGAAGCACTACAAAACACAAAAAGAAAAATAGACTTTATCCCAAAAAATGGAAAGATACTACCGCAAATAAATTATTCTGGTTTTGATAAAGGTTCAGATGATGAAGAAGAAAGAACAATAATATTAGCCAAAGCAAATATGCTAATTTACTTATCTGAGATAATAGAAAAAAATCCAACATTGACTGATGAATTTGCAAAAATATTCAACAATATCTTTACACTTTTAACAGATTCTAACTTAGGAACATTAAAGATAAAAAATAAAGAAGAAGATAAATATGATTTAATTTTAACAAATCCGCCTTATATTTCAGGCGGAGTTAAATCAATTAAAGATGAAATAATTGCTGAAGGGCTTGAAAATGAATATACTGAAAATGGCAAGGGAGTAGAAGGACTTGCATTAGAATGGATAGTAAAAAATTTAAACAAAGAAGGTAAAGCATTTGTAATTGTCCCGCATAGCATTTTTAACGTGTCACAAAACCAAAAACTTAGACAATTTATTTTAAAACAATGCTTTTTAGATGGTATAATATCACTTCCTTCAAAAACTTTTTTTAACACTCCACAAAAAACATATATTTTGATAATTACAAAGAAACAAAATAATGAAAAACAATTAAACCCAGTTTTTACATATTTAGTGAATAATATTGGAGAAACATTAGATATTAATCGTTTTGAAATAGAGGGGAAAAGTGATTTAGAAAAAGCAAAGGATTTATTTAATGCGTTTAAAGGTTCTCCACAAACATTCCCTATTAAAGAAATTGGGGATAAAAGATGTAAAATATCTGAAATAAATTATTTTGAAAGCAATAAGAATTGGATAATTGAAAATTTGTGGACAAAAGAAGAAAAGATTGAGTTAGGAATTGAAGAAGAAATTGAAGAAATAGATATTGACGAATTTCAAAATAGATTAAAAGAAGCTCAAGAAGAGATTTCTCAACAAATACAAAATATTTCACAAATAAAAAGTAAAAAAAAAATTGAATTAAAATCACAAAAGATTGGAATTCTTTTTGATTTTCCAACAACAAATTCTAAAATAACAAAAGAATTTTGTAATAATAATAAGGGAGATATACCTGTTTATGCTTCTTCAAAAAGTGAAGATTCTGTTTTAGGACATATAAAAGATAATCTTAAAGGGGTACATTATTATTCGGATTGTTTAAGTTGGAATAGAAATGGTTCAGTAGGATATGTATTTATAAGAAAAGGTAAGTTTGCCACAAACGAAGACCATCGTGCAATGATACTAAAACCACAATATAAAAAGTTTTTAGATAAAAGTTATTTAAAAATTGAGATTGAAAAAAGATTATTAGAAGAAGGATTTTCTTTTTTAGATAAATGTGGTGTTGAAAAAATAAAAGAAGTAGACATTTCTATTCCTTTTAATGGAAAAAATTTTGATATTGATTTACAAAATGAATTATATAAACAATCAAAAACTATTGTTGAAGTTAAACAACAGTTAAATAAAATTAAAAATCAAATAGAAAAATCTGAATTTAAATTTTCTGATATTGTGAATGTAAAAGAGATGCCTTTAATTGAATTGTTTAAGCCTGAAAAAGGAAATGCAGAATATACTAAAGATTACATTAGAAAAAATATTGGCGATTATCCAGTTTATTCTTCACAAACAACTAATGAAGGAGTAATTGGTAAAATTAAAACTTTTGATTTTGATACAAATTGTTTAACTTGGACTACTGATGGAGTTTACGCAGGAACAGTTTTTTTGAGAAATGGAAAATTTAGTATGACAACTCATTGTGGGGCATTAATTCCAAGAGAAAATTGGAAAAACAAAATTGATTTGAATTATATGTATTTTGAATTAAATAAAAGATTAAAGGAAGAAGCAGTAGGCGACATAAATAAGAGAGTTACAATAAGTAATATAAATACTATAAATGTTGAAATTCCAATAAATAAAAATGGCGTTGATTTAGAACAACAAAAAATATTGGCTAAAAAATATTCAGAACTTAATCAAATAAAATTACAATTTGTTAATAAATTAAATAATTTAACTGATTCGTTTGTTTCAGTGATTTAATTTATTCCATTGTTGTATTGCTTCTATTAATGCTTTTTGTTTACATCCTTTTTTGTCGCCAAACTTGTTTCTGGCTTTGTTATAAAATTCAGTTAATAATTTGTCTTCTACGTTTTGGTTTATTGTCCCCATGAATAGATAACAACATAACTACTTATAAAGGTTATCTTACAAAAGATATGTAGATATGTAGTTATTTAACGTGAATAAGTTATGAATGAAAATGTAAAAAGTTGTTTCCGTTGCGGAAGTGAAAAAATTGTTAAGAGAGGAAAACAATTTAATACTTTAAAAAGTAAGTGGAAACAAAGATGGCAATGCATAAATTGTAAACACAAGTTTACTGAGAAAAAAGAACATTTGTTAGATTATGAAGCAGAACCATTTGAGTATAAACCATTAGGAACAACACCAACCAACTGGAGTAAATATAACGAAGCACAACTCAACGAAAAATTACTATTCTTAGAAATAGTTAACGATTTGTTAAATATGTTTGAGTTTAAACAAGTTAAAACAAATGGCAGACCAGTAAAAAACACAAAAGATATTCTATTCTCAATGTTAATTAAAACTTATAACAAAAATAGTTCAAGAAGAACTATCTCGGACTTAGAGTTATTAAAAAAATTAAATTATATTGATGAAGTTCCTTGTTTTTCAACGCTGATGAATTATTTTAATAATAAAGATTTTCAACAAGTATTAGAAAAAATAATTGAGTTAAGTGCTTTGCCATTAAAAGAAGTTGAATCAGATTTTGCTTCTGATGCAACAGGATTTTCAAGTTCACAATTTGGTAGATGGTTTGACCACAAGTGGGGAGAAGAAAAAGAAAAAAGAGTTTACAGAAAATTACACGCAATGATTGGAGTAAGAAGTAATGTTATTACTCATGCAATAATAACAAAACAAGAAGGACAATATTCTGGAGACACATCACAATTCAGAGAACTTGTTAAGAAAACTGCTATCAATTTTTCTATAAAAGAAGTTTCAGCAGATATGGCTTATTCTTCTGGGCAAAATTTAGACCTAATTTCTGAACTTGGTGGAATGCCCTTTATTCCTTTTAAGAAAAATGTTATTGGACATAGCAACGGAAATGCTTGGAGAATAATGTTTCGTTATTTTAAAAATAAACCACAAGAGTTTTTTGAACATTATCATAAACGTTCTAATGTTGAAACTACTTTTGCAATGATAAAACAAAAGTTCAATGGAAACTTAATGACTAAAAATTATCAAGCAAACGTAAACGAAATACTATCAAAATGTGTTGCACATAATGTTTGTTGTTTAATCAAAGCTTATTACACTTTAAATATAGAAAAGACTATTTCCACAGAAGTCCTAAATAAAGAAAAAATTCAAGTTTTATTATAACT
>CAZKAC010000001.1:0-6028 GCA_964550725.1 uncultured archaeon | reverse complement strand
TTTAATCAAGACATAAATTCTTGGAGCACCAGCAAAGTAACAAACATGGATTCCATGTTTATGTTAGCATATAAATTCAATCAGCCACTAAACAACTGGAACACAAGCAATGTAACAGACATGGAAAGAATGTTTAGATTTGCAGAATTTTTTAATCAAAACATTAGTGGATGGAATGTTGATAATGTAGCATATTGTGGTTTGTTTTCACAAGATGCTCCGTTAGATGATTTAAATAAACCCAATTTTAGTAATTGTTCTTAAAAAAAATTTAAATTGTTTTTTAAAATAAAAAAAAACTATTTTTCAACAAGTTTTGATTTTTTAATTTCAAGTGTTCCAGTGAAATCATTTTCCATTTTCTTTTCCGCTTTTTCTATAACAATTTTGTTTTTAAACAAAGGCATGTCAAGAACAAGGGTTTCATATTCTCCGCCTTCTCCTGCAACATTTATTCCGATCTTTTTTTCAAGAACAACGAGTGATTCAATTATTTTTGGAGTTATTTCTTTTCCAATAAAAGAAGCATCTAATCCATAGCAGGCTATTTTTGTAATTATTGTTTTGAAACCATTTTTTACCGTTTGTTTTAGATAATTTTTTTGATTCAAATGCCACAAAGGAGTAAAAGAACGAATGGCTAATTTTTCACATAGTTTTTCTATTCTTGAGCGTTGGTAATTTGAAAAAAGGGCTCCAGAACAAATCCCTTCAATTTTATATTTCTTTTTTGCCAAGACGATTGCTTTCTCTAAATCCCTTAATTCATCTTCTTTTTTTCCTTTTGTTTTTGCAATTATTAAAGGCACTCCAAATGCCTTCGCCTGTAATTTAGCAAGAATTATTGTTGGAGTGTGATACATGAAAGAGTCTTTATTTTTTGAGTCAATTGTAATAAAACAGGAAATTTTGTAGCCTTGTTTTTCCATTAAATAAGCAGCATATAAAGAATCTTTTCCTGTTGAAACTAATGCACCAATAGAAAGGTTTTTTTGTTTTGTAAGAGAATTTAAATAGGCTGTTTTTGATTTAAAACCATTCTTTTTTGAGAGTTTTTCAATTGCTTTATCAAAATTACTACCATATTGAGCAGCTTTTTTTGGCCTATATACTAAGTCTTGAGTTAAACCAATTCCAAGACCTACATCTCGTAATATTTTCTTATTAATACCATTAAAAATTTTATATTTTGGATTCAAATTAAGAGCTAAACTAATTAAATCTTTATCAAGCAAAGGAACTCTTAATTCTAATTCATGATTCATACATACAATATCTTGGAAGTATAAATCATTTTCATACATTTTAATCAAATAACTATAAACATCCTTATTCACATCGTTTGAATTTTTAAATCTTGCATACCCACCAAACAATTCATCTGCACCTAATCCAGAAAACACAACTTTTTCTTTTTTCATTTTTTTTGTAGCAAAATAAATTGTTGAAGCAACACCAACTCTAACAGGATCAGAAGATTCTATTAAAGAAATTATTTTTGGTAATTCACTCTCAAATTCTTCAACTGAAACAATGTTTGTTTTCAATTCACAACCAATTTCACTAGCAGCCTTTTTTGCATACTCTAAATCTTTTATTTCACCAAGTCCATTAACTCCAGCAAAGTAACAATCAAACTTTTTGTTATTCATTGAAAGAATTTTCCCAATAAGAGTAGAATCTATTCCTCCTGAAAGCAAAAGCCCGAATTTTTTTTCAGGAATTCTTTTTACAACAGCACATAAAAGTAAATCCTTCAATTTAGCATGAACAATTTTATCATCAAATTTATCACTAAATTTTATTTCGCTAATTTTTCTTTTTACTTCTTTTAATTTTTTTTTATTCAAATCAAAAACAATAATTTTTCTTGGATTTAAATGAATTGATTCAAATGGAAGAGCTTTTTTTTCAGAAGCAAAAGCAAACCGTCCGTTTTCATTTCCTCTTATATTTTCATTTCCTCTTATATTTTCATTATCATTTTCAAAGTAATAAACAAGAGGTTTTACTCCAGCCAAATCCCTAGCAAGAATTATTTGATTTTTATCAACATATGCAAATGCATAATCTCCATCAAGTTCTTCAACTATTTCTGCAATTTTTGATACTCCTTTTTTTTCAATTAATTTTAGAAGAAGTTCAGAATCGTTTTTTGCTTTCAAAGAATATTTTTTTGCAAGTAATTTCCAATTATAAATTTCACAATTTGAAACTAAATACCCTTTCTTTCCTTTTAGGGGTTGTTTTACTTTAAGGATAACTGAATGTAAATTATGCCCAAGAATAATGTTTTCAAACGAAACTATTTCACATACATCCTTTCCTCTATAAGCAATTTTTTCAAGCCCATACTTAGTTAACTCTTTAGCTTTGTTTAAGTCAAAACCAATAAAACCAATTATCCCACACATGATTAAATTAAATATAAAAATAATTAAAAAGCATTGAATTAATATAAAACAAGAATAATCTGGAGAAATGTTTTAAAAAAATTGAACAAATATAAAAAAATACTAAGAAAGTTATAGTAAAACATTATTTTAAAAATACTTAAGATATCATTAGATTATGAAAAAACTAATATTTTTTTCAATTATTGTGCTTATTTTTTTGTTTTTAAATGGGTGTGTTAGTCAACTTGAAAAACCTATTTATGAATGTGTTGTAAAAGGAGACTCTTCAATCCAAGGATGTGGGAATATTGGAAACAGAGAACATATGTGTCAAATTTATGATGCATCATATAATCCATCTAAAGGAATGCCTGATTTTTGTACAGATTTTTGTCTTAAAAGAAGTAATTTAAAATCAGAAATTTCTGAAGAATGTATTGTTATAGAAGTTAGAGATTCTAGTTTTAATGAAAATATTACTGAAAAATCAGTATATGTAAGACAAGCAGAGGGTTTTATTGAAACATATGAATATGAAAATTCTACAGATTCACAAACTTGTGAACCAAATTCAAGTGAATCTTGTTGTATAGATGCGGGAAAATGTTGGATTAATAATTCATGCCAACCGTGTTCTGTTGGAACTTGTCAATTTGAATCTGATTGTCCAGATATTTGCGAAGGAACAATACTTTGGAAACAATGGTGTAATTTGAATAGAGCAACTTGTGAAAAAACTAGTCCTATTGATTGTTCAAAAGAAAATATGGTTATTGGTGAAAAATCATTTTCTAAAGTATGTTCTTCAGAAAAATGTGTACTAGATATTACTGAGTTAAAAGAGTATAAACAAGAAATAACTAATGAGTATAATGAACTTACTATTGCTCGACAAAAAATTAATGAATTATCTATAATGGTTGATGATATAGCAATTACTTCAGCAGCAAATATTACTACTCAAACTCTTTCACAAACTTTTGAATTGTTAAATGCGATTAATGGAAGTTGGGTAAAAATTATTACTGAACAAACTATTAATCTTGTGGGAGAAGGTCTTTCTATTGTTGGTAAGGGTGATACATCATCAACAACCCAAGCAGATACTTTAGTGTGGGCACTTAAATCAAGAGATAAATTAAAAAATGAACTTGCAATAATTGATGTTAAACAGAATGAATTGTTTGTTAAACAAACAGAAGTAGTAGCTACAATAAATTCTCTTGAAAATAAATAAATTTTTAGTTTAAAATAATTTAATAAATGTTTAATTAATCCACGCGTCAAATTAACACATATTTTTAATAAATTTTAAATTATTTAACCTTAAGAATAATATTCACCATTTTTTCAGTTGCTTTTAGTGCAGCATCAACTTGATCTGTACTCACACCGATTGTTTCAATTCTCCTATTTCCTCTTTTCCACAATATACGCGTTTCAACAAGAGCATCTGTGTGGCCCCCAACAGGAATTCTAACATCATAATCTTCTAATTTTGGAAATGAAATCTTTTTTTGTTTAAATATTTTTTTGAGTGCTTTAGTAAATGCATCATATCCTCCATCTCCCAAAGATGAAGCAGAGTATTTTTTTCCATCAAAATAGACAACTATTTTTGCTTTTGGTTTTCCACTATTTTTTGAAATTATTTCATAATCAATTATTCTAAAACTATTTCCATTTACTTTTCCATTAGAAATAGAATCAAGAAGAAATAAAAGATCTTCTTTTGTTACATTTTCTTTTTTATCCCCAAGTTCAGTAACTTTTTTTAAAAGTTTTTCAATCAACTCATTTTCTAAATGTAATCCATAATCTCGCAAAGCCATTTCTATTGATGATTTTCCTGAAAGTTTTCCAAGAGCATAACTTGTAGTTCTACCAAAACGTTTAGCTGAAAGTTTTGTTTTGTAAAGATTTCCTTTCTTATCACCATCAGCATGGATTCCTGCTGTTTGAGTAAAAACAACAGATCCTACTATAGGATGATTTTTTGCAACTCTATGTTTTGAAAACATTTCCACAAGTGTAGAAATTGAAACAAGTTTTTTTTCATCAACTCTTGTTTTTTTTCCTGAAAAATCATTTATTACAGGAACAATCTGTTCAAGGGGAGTATTACCAGTTCTTTCTCCAAGACCATTTAATGTTGTGTGAACACCTAAACACCCAGCAATAACTGCCATGAGAGAATTGGCAACTGCTAAACCATAATCATTATGAGCATGAAAATCAAAATGAATATTTGGAAATTTAGAAACTAGTTTTGTAACATAGTGTTTTGTTTCTTTTGGAGAAAAGACTCCTAAAGTATCAGCAAGCATTACTCTTAAAACTCCTGATTTATTAAGAGTCTTTATAAGAGAAAAAACATAACTCTCATCTTCTTTAATTCCATTCGAAAAATCTTCAGGATATACATTTACAATGAAACCTTTTGAATGAGCATAATTAATAGTTTCAGTTATTTCTTTAAAATGTTGTTCTGGTTTTTTCTTTAATTGTCGCAAGCAATGATTTTTACTTCCTTTACATAAAAGATTAATTACTTTTCCTCCTGCTTCATATATCCAATCAACACTTTTTTTACCATCAACAAAACCAAGCACTTCTACTTTATCAAGTAAACCTTCAGAATTAGCCCATTTAAATATTTGTTTACAAGACTCCTGTTCTCCTTTAGAAACACGAGCAGAAGTAATTTCAATTCTGTCAACTTTTACATCAGTTAACAATTTTTTTGCTAAAACAAATTTTTCTCTTGCTGAAAAAGAAACATTCTGAGTTTGCTCACCATCTCTTAAAGTTGTATCCATTATTTCAATGAACTCATTAGAACCAGAATTTAAATTATTTGAGAATGGTACAATCACTTTTCATAACAAATAAAGATTATTAAAAGTATAAAAAGGTTTGCTTAAATGTTGTCTAAAATGAAAAAAATAACTAACTTAGAAGAAACACACTCAAATCAAAAAATCAAAGAAAAGCAAAGAAATTTATTCTTAAAAGATACAGTTATTATATGCAAAAAAGTATTTTCCTACGAAATGATATTAGAGGAGAATTTCAAAAAGAGATTACTCTAAAAAATGTTGAAATTATAGGAAAATCAATTGGACAGTTTTTTAAAAAAGGCGAAGTTGTTGTTGGTTTTGATGCGCGTAAAAATAGTCCACGAGTTTTAAAATATTTAACAAAAGGACTCACTTCTCAAGGAATCAATGTAATAAATATTGGTTTGTGTTCCACACCTATGATTTATTTTGCAAGTATTTTTTTAAAAACGACTGGTTCCATAATGATAACAGCATCACACAACCCTCCTGAATTTACTGGATTCAAAATAAACAAAGAAAATGCGATTCCGATTGGAGATAATTCCGGTTTAAGAGAAATAGAAAAAATATTTCTAAATAATGATTTTAATAACAAAAAAATAAAAAAAGGCAAAGTTAAAAAGAAAAATATTTGGAAAGAATATAGAAAATTTGTTCTTTCTTTTTTAAAAATTAAAAAAATAGTTAAAATAGTAGTTGATGGGGGAAATAGTACTCCCTCAATTGATATTGAAAGAATATTTAAAGGTACAAAAGTTAGACCAATAATAATAAATAAAAAAATAATTC